>JACOST010000009.1 GCA_016178705.1 Deltaproteobacteria bacterium
GATGAACTTGTCCTGCTTCAGGTTGTACGGTTTGTACCGCGCCATCCGCCCCGCCCCATCCCCTCAGCCGCCTCCGCATCGAGACGCTGCTCGGTAACACTGATTCTACAGGACGTGCGGAGTTTTTCTACAGCCTCAACGTTTCCCGGTAAAAGACCTCGGACTTCGCGAGATCCTTCACACGGATGGCTACTTCGTAAAGACCGCGAATCGGCAACATGTGATCCTACCCTTCCTCCGGATTATGAATTCCGATCAAGTTGCGTTGATGTCGAGGCCGTCGAACACCAAAGCTCACCTGCCGGGGCCGGTTTCGAAGCCCGTGCCACGTGGAGCGCCTTGTTCGGTCCGCCCCAGTTTCCTCGTCATGCTCACGCACTTCGTGTTTGCGGCAACCCGACGCGGCAATCTTCGTCGGACAATCGCGGAGCAGATCGGTGCTCCCCTAGTTTGGAGAACCGACCCATTTGCGCATCTCGAAACGCTAAGATGAACTTGCTTCACCCCCGGGCACGGGACCACCCATTGCTTGGCGGAGTCGCGTCCGATCGCCTTGCTTCCACGCCTCAATCAACTGGCCACCCTTGTCGCTGACATTCACCGTATACGTGACGATCTGCCAATTGTTGTTCGATTTCTGATCGACCGACGCCAGCCCGGCTGCGATCAATCTTCCGAAGTGAAGCAGCCCATCGCCGGAAACTACCAGGAAGTCCTTCTTGCAGGATTCGAGAAAGAGCAGCCGGTCAATCGCTTCGACATCGAATGCTCGCGTAATCGCAACCAACATCGCCTTATACACGTAAATCGACTCCTGCGTTATCGTGCCGCGGTGGTACAGGGCATGGTCAGTGGGACACAGTGCGATGAGATTAGACGGATCGTCGTTTCCCCCCGCTGACACCTCCCAGATGTGGTGCATGTCCAGCGCGAGGATGTTGCGGCAGGTGGGAACGGCGCACCGGTACCCTGACTCGGTTAGCACAATCAACCGAGTCTTGAGCGGCAGATTGTCCCGCTCGCGGGGCCTGGACTTGGACTTGGTGGTCTTCTTGACCATGGCTGCTGGCTCAGCGTTTCGGAGGGATCACTTGCCGTCGAGGAGAATCGTCTTGATTATTGATTTCGGCAGTCGTCGAAAGAGATTGCTCCATTCAAACAAGATTGTTCCATCCTCCTCAATCTTCTGACGCAATAGGTCAGCCTCACGCAACGGCTTGAGGTGGTAGTCAAGAGCCGGCCCACTATTGAAGTTGAAGTGCGCCTGGAGATGCGACCGAGTTCGGGGCGTCTCGCACTCCCTCATGATCTTTTTCGCGTCTTTCGTCTTCAGATGCGCCTCAACATACTTCTTCACTTCGGGCGCATTTGAGATGGCTTCGATCGTCTCAATCGCGTTCAGGCGGTCTTTGATCGCCACCAACTCGTCCTGTAGCGATTGGGAAGAGACCTCTACGCTGTCCTTCTTGGATCGTCTATCACTCACCCCTTGCCTCCCGCCTTCGGATCGCCTTCGGGAATCAGGCCGAAGTCGTTCAGATCGAAGAGTCGAACGCGTCTTTTTTCGGCGTTCGCCTCCATCAGTCCCATAGCTACGCAGCGAGCCGTGAGCGCCACGACGGCGTTTGGACTCATCTTGCACGCGGTACGGACTTGCTCAACCGACACGGTGCCGTCAAACATCTGGTAGGCAGCTCGTGACTTCACATCAGGCAACGCTTCTTCGAGCATCGCCTGAACTGGTCGGTACGCTGCCACGCGTATCCAGTTGCGAATGTCCGTCAGAACGGCGAGGAGCTCATCGTCACCTTGGTTTTGCATTGGCGTTGAAGAAGTTCGAGGGAATGGAAATTGCCAGCTTCGGCTCCTTCTTTCCGTCCGCAAGCAGCCCAGCGCTTTCCAGTTTCCCGACCAGGGTGCTCAAATCGCCCTGGTTCACAGACGTCTGCCCGACAATCTGCTTTTGCGTGCGGCTCCCGTCCATCAGGAACACGGACTGCTGCTTCTTGGAACTGGAGCCCACGATCTTCCGCAACTCGTCACGGAGCTTGGCATCGCGCTGAGCGATGGCGGGTTCGGCCAGAAGCTCAAGCAGCTTCCGCATGTGACGTACTTCTTCGAGTAGGAGTCGAGCGTGTTCGTCATTCATCTGCGTCGTCCCGATCAAAAAAGTTGGAGGGAACCTTCACCACGAGCTTGGGGTGCTTCTCGTCGGCGGAAATGAGTTGCGCGGTCGCGAGGGCCTTCACGAGTCTGCTGAGACCTCCCTGGTCTATCCCTGACTCCTTCACGATCGCAGATTGAGCGCGCGAGCCATCCATCAGCCGCACCGCCCTGGCCTTCTTAGCACTTCGGCCAACAACAGTACGCAAGGACGACCTCAGTTTCACGTCGCGTTGCGCGAGCGCGGGCTCGGCCATCACCTGCAGCAGGTCGCGAATCTCGCTTAGCAACTCAATATCTCTGGACATCCCTAGGCCACCCTCTCAACATTAGTATGAGACAAACAGAATTTGCCAGTTTAGGCAGACGGATTCAAAGGAATGCTCGCCGCCGCCGAACGTCGTGCGCTTGGGCCGCGCGCGTCTCAACGCGCGTCGGTCTCCAAGCGCTGGTTAGCCCATGCTACCGTGCACTTCATCGCCCAACCAAAGTCAATGTGAACGAACTGTCTCCCCACCTCATTGGGTGCTGAGTATCCTCAGTCAGCTCTCTAACTCTGACTTGGATGAAGTGGACTAGCTCATCGACTGACACCGTCCCGTCTCCGTCGATGTCCGCCGCGCCCAATAGGCCATCAATCAGAGCGCGTGCAAAGGCACTCCCGCCCCAGCGAGCGGATTCGAAGGCCAACTGGTCTCGTCCCGTAGCGGTCAGTAGTACGAAACCTTGTCTTTCGGCAATGACCTGTGCATCTACTCCTCCCGGGCTTATCCCTCTGTGGGAAATATCCCCCAGCGCCCCTGCGTAGCAGGCATCGGCTACAAGTAGAATTTGTCGAGCATTTAGTCGGCGGATTCGATCCGCAAAGACATGCATATCGATGGAGGTCGTCGGTATCGACTCGGGATCAGAGTCCGACGCGAGAAAGTAGGCGGTGTTCGATAGCGAAACACCGCTGGCGCTGAGAAACACCCACACCTGGTCGTCGACAGACACCTCTCGTTCAAGCTCTGCCAGTTCGTCGAGGATCGCGCTGCGGGTGGCATCCGCTAGAAACCGAACAGACGCGTTTTGGTCGCGTCCAATCGCAGCTATCTCGCGCGCTGATGATACTGAGGAATTCAAGTGGGGAAAGGAGACGTAGCGATCGATTCCAATTGACAGGACGATCTTGTGCAGGGCCTGCCCGTTGGATGGTCGCGGAAGTGGACGTGCAACGGCGGTCGTTGAAATTGGACTGTTCGGCTTAGGCGGCGCCTGAACCAACTCTACGAGCGCAGGCTGCACGCTAGAAAGGTCCGGGAAGTTGGCAATGCTGAGATAGGCAATTCCAGTTCGCTTGTTGGAAATTCGCAGATGAACGAAACTTGGCGGGATGAAGATCCCCCACAGCACCGTTTCGGTTTTCGTGTCACCTAGGATTGTGTCGGCATCGGATGGCGTTGCTACCGTTTGTTGCATCGCGGCAGCAACAGCTCCGGGCCGGGATACCTTCGAAACATCGTAAAGAGTCTCAAGCAAATGGTCCTGAACATGATTGCCATCATCTCCCTTGAATTTGGCAACGAGGATCTGACAGTCTTGGCCGCCCCGTAGACGGAGCAACCAAAATTGTCCCCCGTAGTAGACAGTGTCGGCGGCTACGACCGCTACTACAACAAACCAGAACTGACGAGCACGCAGGGCCGGGCCATAGGACTTCGAATCGCCCAGCTCGCGGATCAGCCAAGCACTCCCAGCTATGACGGTGGCACCAATGAGAATAGGGAGGGGCAGGCGTGTGAGGATGTCGTCGATGGCCTTCATTCCCGGTTTCTTTTGCTGCATGTAGCCCGGAGCGACAAGAAGGCTCGCCCTGATCCGGCTAACTACAATTGGGCTGCCGAACGTTGTCGGCAAGGGCCGAAAGACTGCACGGCCTAACATGCCGGCTCATGAGCGTCGTGATAGCCTAGAACTCCGCGTGGGTACAACGGCTTGAATGACGAGTGCTGAGATGAGGTCACGCTGTGTTAGTCCGCGCGACTTGGCAGCCTAACGTACCAATCAGGGCGATCGGCGACACCGGCTCACGTCGCGCCGCGCTCTGAGGTTGTTCGAGCTAATCGCGCAGTGTCGGCGTGGCACTACGGCGCTGGCGCGAATGCGGCGAGTTGCAGCACCCAGGTGCCGCTGGTGAGCGGCGCGGTGGCGGTGTAGTTACCGGCCGATGCCGCGATGGTGTCTTCCACGAGGTCGCCGTCGGGGGTGGTGATGACGCGGCTGGTATACCCCGCTCCCGGCGCACTGAACGTGGCGCCGGTCATGCCGGCCACGAACAGCAGCGCGTTGGACGCCGCGGCGAGCGGGCCGGTGCTGGCGCTGCTCCCGACTCCGGTGGCCGATATGCCGGCCACGAACGGTGCGCTCTGGCGCAAGCCCGCGTATTCGGTGATGCGCAGATCGACGAAGACCGCGGCTTGGTCGAAGTGCACTGTCACCTGATTGCTGCCTGGCGATGCCGCTTGGATGTTGGCCGCGTAGTAGATCGCCTGGCTCATGCCGTTGCCACGGAACGTCGCCAGCGCTGGCTGGTACACGTTGCCGGCGCTGTCGCTCACCGACGTGATGCTCGCGGTCGTGTCGTTCCAACCGATGGCCAGAATGTTGGTGTCGCCCACCGTCTGCGCGCTCGCGTAGGTCGTGCTCACCACACTCTGCGGCGATTGCGGTGCGGCGTAGTTCTGCTGCACGAAGGTCGGACCGGGGCCCACCGTCGTCACGTTGAGCGCCGCCGATGGCGCCGACACGTTGTTGGCGTAATCGAAGGCGACCACCGTATAGGCGTACGCCGTCAGCGCCGTGAGCCCCGTGTCGGTCGCCGTGGTCGCCGCCATGGTGCGGATCAACACGCCGTCACGATAGAGCTGATAGCCCGCCACCGCCACGTTGTCGGTGGACGCCGTCCACGTGATCGTGATCTGCGTGTCAGTCACCCCCGAGGCCGACACGCCGCTGGGCACCGACGGCGCTTGGTTGTCTGGTGGCACCGCTGTGGCTTCGAGCACCAGCACCCAATCGCCATCGCCATCGCTGTTGGCGCCCGGCGGTGTGAAGGGCCGCGCGCCACTGTTGGCCAATGGCGAGCCGGCAATCGAACTGAACGTCCCGTTGCTCGGGTCGTACCACGACGCGTAGGCCGGGGCGCCGAGCGTCGCCATGTTCACCGTGATGGTGCGACTCGTCGGCAGATACGCCATCACCAACGCACCGTCGGGCGTGCGCGCCGCCGTCAGGTAGTCATTGGTGCCGAGCGCGCCACTGTCGGCAAACGTCCCGTAGCCCGCGGTCACCACGGTGTGGGACTGATCGGGAATCAGGTTGAACCACTGCCGCGACTCGAACAGGAATTTGACGTAGCGCATCTGCAACGAGCCCGGCGTATCGAGGTTGCTCTGCCAGCCGCTGCTGAACGGCCAGGTGTAGCGGTTGCCGTAGAGCTGGCCGGCGGCGCCGCTGAGCAGACTCCAGTACGCCTGCCGGCGCAGGATCTCGGGCGTGCCCTCGTCGGCGGCGTTGTGTTCGAACTCGTAGTTCGCTTCCACCAAGAACGTCGGCAGCGCGTTGGCGCGGTTGTAGTCGGCCAGCACCTGCGCGTAGGTCGGATAGTAGGTGTACGACGCGTTGAGCTGAATCAGCGGCGCCCAACTCGCGTCATCGAGCGAGCCGCTGACGAGATAGTCCAACTCCACGGTGTGAATGTGGCGGTCGTCGGTGTCGTGGATGCCGCGCGCCACCGCCTGCACCACCGCGTCGTCGCCGGGCGACTGCCAGCTTTGGAAATCGTTGCCGCTCATCCAGATGATGTTGTCGACGCTGCGGTAACGCGTGCCGAGGTAGCGCCCGTAGGTGCGCGCCTTGGTAACGCCGTTGGCATTCAGGACACTGAGGTAGCTGCCGGTCTCGGCGGGATCGAGCAGCACGGTAAGGCCATGCTGCGCCGCCAGCGTGAGCATGTGATCGACGCGGGTGAAGAAGGCGTCGTTGGGCGTGGCGAGATCGTTGGGCGTGGTAAACGGCACGATACCGTCGTAGGTGCTGCCGTCGGCGCGCCCTCCCGTGTAGGTGGCGCACAGCAGGTTGACCCAGACCACATTGAACCCCGCGGCTTGGCGGTCGGCGAAAAACGCGTCGGCCTCGGCCTCGGAGAGATTGACCGTCAACGCCTGCGGCGAATCCCCGGTGAGCAACACCGGCACGTTGTTCTGATCCACCAAGTACCGCCCGTTCGGGCTCACCTTCAACGGATAGGCGGTGTTCGTGTTCGGCGGTGGGTTGCCCGGCGTGCGTGTCGCTGTTGGCGTACGTGTTGGCGTTGACGTGCGCGTCCCCGTCCGCGTCGCGGTCGGCCGCAGCGTGGCGGTCGGCGTCCGCGTGCGAGTGCGCGTACGAGTAGGAGTCGCCGTGCGGGTCGCGGTACTCGTCGCCGTTGGCGTCGGCGTACGAGTGGGACGCCGCGTATGCGTCGCCGTGGGCGTCGGAGTGGACGTGCGGGTCACCGTTGGCGTCCGCGTGCGAGTCACCGTTCGCGTCGGCGTCCTCGTCGTGGTCCGTGTTCGCGTCCGCGTTGCTGTCGAGCGCCGAGTAGGTGTGCGCGTTGGCGTGGGAGCTGCGAGGGCACCCACCGCGTGCAGGCAAATGAGAAGAAGCGCAGCCCACAACGCGCGGGTAACGATGACCTGCCAGACGCGAGCACTGCGGGAACCGCGGGCATTGCGAGCATGAATTGATGAGCGCGCATTCATTGTGCAAACCTAGGCTACCCCGACATCGCAGAGTGTCAACGGGATATTTTCACTGAGCGACGACCACGCACGCCTTGATGTTTTGACATGCGCCTCCTACAGCGAGTATCGGCTGCGTGAGCTGGCACAAGGCGCGCGCCGCAACGCGCCAGCAATCACGCGGTCGGCTCGTCAGACGCAGAGCCGTGGAGGAGCGCATGACGGATTGTCCGGTGAAAGTCGGCAGCATGCTGTTTACGATGGTGGATCCGCACCGGGGCTACGAGGTCGCCTACAATCGCTGGTACGAGCGCGACCATTTTTACGCCGGATGCCTTGTGGGTCCTTGGCTGTTCGCGGGACGGCGATGGGTGGCGCCGCGCATCCTCAAAGATCTGCGCTTCCCCGAGCCGAGTTCGTTTGCGGCGCCGTCAGTGGCGGCGGGCTCGTACGTTGCGACCTATTGGATACATGCCGACCACCACGATGAGCACCACGAGTGGGCGATCAATCAGGTGCGCTGGCTCTACCGCAACGGCCGTGGCTTTCCGCAACGCACGCACGTTCACACGCTGCTCTACACCTACGATTGGACCCACTATCGCGACAGCGACCCGGTCCCGGTCGAGCTGTCGCTCGATCATCACTTCCCGGGGATGGTTTCAATCGCAATCGAACGCGAGCCCGGCGTCAAGCAGGACGATCTCGACCGCTGGCTGCGAGAGTCGTACCTGCCGCACATGCTGGCCGATTCTCGGATCGCGTCGTGTTCCACCTGGTCGCCGATTCCACAGGCCAACACCCCACCGATGGACATTCCGCGCGTGGAGCGCACCGACCGGCTCGACCTGCAGCTGTACTTCCTCGACAGCGAGCCACAGCAGACATGGAGCCGATTCCAGAAATTCGGGAAGGCCCTGGCGGCAACCGGGCTTGGTCAGGTCGTGTTTGCTTCCCCCTGGCTGCCCACCGTTGTCGGTACGGATACCTACACTGATCAGCTCTGGTAGATTGGCGAGACGGTCGTGTCGGCGCAAGCAACGAGACCGCGTCCGCATTGCCGACCCGGCGCGGTAGCGATCGCTTGCTTCCCGGCACCTTCGAAACGTTGTCGCCGAAGCAAGGCGCGTGCTACGCTGCGAAGCATCGTGACATCCCGCCGTGGAAGCTGAAGGCCATAGCGCGTCGCACCCGGTAGCGCGCGGCTGACCACGAATTGCTCTTCGGGGAGGTCCTCATTGGAATGATTCACCACATCGGCGTCTTCGCTTCAGACCTTGGCGCGAGTCGGCGATTCTTCACGCAGGCTCTGGCACCGCTGGGTGTGGTTGCCCAGTACGAAACGGATCAGGTTGCGGAATTCTGGCGGCTCGACACCGATGCACCGTCGTTGTCCCTCGGGCGGACAACGGGAGAAGTGACTCGTGGCCTGCACCTGGCCTTCGAGGCCGCTGATCGCAATACCGTTGACGCGTTCTTCGCTGCAGCGATTGCCGCCGGAGGCCGAGAACGGCATGCCCCGAGGCATTGGCCTCACTACCGAGCGTACTGCGCCTTCGTCAGCGACCCAGACGGCAACAACATCGAGGCCGTCCACAAGGAGACCTCACGGCGAAGGCCTGGCGCACGAGCAGCGGAGTGAACGAGCTTTCGAAAAAATCCCTAACGGGGTTGATCAAACTACAGGTTGGCCTTGCTCTGTTGCTCTTCCTGCCGGCTTGGTCGCTGCACTTTTGGCAGGCGTGGATCTACTGGATGCTCTTCGGTATCTCCGTCCTGATGATCACGCTGTATTTTCTGAAGCATGACCCCGGTCTGGTTAATCGTCGACTCGATGCCGGTCCGGGGGCCGAGCATGAGAAGATCCAGAAGATCATTCAAGCCATCGCCAGTGTCCTGGTGTGCGCCCTCATCATTGTTCCAGGGTTCGATCATCGGTTTCATTGGTCAGCGGTGCCGACAGCCATCGTTCTGTCTGCCGACGTGATGGTCGCGCTCGGGCTTCTGATGGTCTTCTTCGTGTTCAGAGCGAACAGTTACGCGGCGAGTGTCGTGAAAGTCGAGGCGAGCCAGCCGGTGATAGAGACGGGGCCATATCGGCTCGTTCGCCACCCGATGTATGCGGGCGGCCTGCTGGCGCTCTTGGCCACGCCGTTGGCGTTGGGATCGCCGTGGGGACTGCTCGTTGGCATCGCGCTCTGCGGCGTCATCGTCGCTCGGCTTCTGGATGAAGAGCGGTTTCTGTCCGCACACCTCCCGGGCTACGACGCGTATTGCCGGAAGGTTCGGTATCGTCTGGTGCCGATGGTCTGGTAAACTTCCGAGCGAGCGGAGGAGATCATGCTGACAGGAAGATGCCTCTGCGGCGATGTGCGGTTCGAACTGCACGGGAAGCTCGGCCCGCTGGCGTATTGCCACTGTTCGATGTGTCAGCGCGCCAGTGGCTCCGCCTTCGCCGCCAACGCGGCGATCCGATCGCAATACCTGAAGTGGGTATCCGGACGAGAATCAATCCGCGAGTACGAATCCTCGCCGGGCAAGTTCCGCGCGTTCTGTTCGAGGTGCGGCTCGCCGATCTTCAGCCGGCGTGTCGACGAACCAGACTCGTTCCGGATTCGCTTGGGCATGCTCGACGGTGACCCCGAGCGCAGACCACTGGCTCACTTCTGGGTGTCATCCAAAGCGCCGTGGTTCGAGATTCGCGACGAGCTTCCACAATACCAAGAAGACTCCGTCACCAACCCAGGGCCGCAATAGGGCTCCAGCATTGCGAGGCAACGCTCATGTGTAGAAACATCAAAACGCTCTTCAACTTCGAACCGCCGGTTACGGACGAAGAGATCCGCGCGGCTTCCTTGCAGTTCGTGCGAAAGGTGAGCGGCTTCAACAAGCCATCGAAGGCAAACGAAGCGGCCTTCCTCACCGCGGTCGATGCGGTCGCCAAAGTCTCGGGTCGCCTACTCACGGCTCTCGAAACCAACGCCGCCCCAAGGAACCGCGCAGAAGAAGCGGCCAAAGCACACCTGCGCGCCGCACAGAGATTCTCGACGTGAGTACCGAAGACGCGGCTCGCGCGACTAGCGGATTTGCGGCGCGCCGAGAGTGCCGCTGATCGTGATGGGTGCGTCGGGACGCGCGCCGGGGGCCCGCGGGATCAGCAGGAGCGCGCCTTTGATCGCGTCGGGCGTCGCCGCGCTGGGTTCGAGCGTCACGCGCAGATTCAATTGACTGCTGGCCGCCGGATCGCGCAACACGATGCTGCCGCTGAGCGACCCGTTCAGTTGATCGCCGACGAGGCGGAACTCTTGGATTTCGAGTCGATCGCCCTTCACGCTCAGCTTGCCCTTGGCCTGTGCGAACTGGAGATCAGGAATCTTGAAGCCTTTGATCTTGCCGCCGAGCAAACCGGGACGATTGACGAGAATCTCACCGCTCACTTGCGTCGCGCGTCGATCCGCGCTCGGAACCTGCACGGTGAAATTTCCCGATACTTGGCCGGTGATCTGGCCTTCGTCGATCTGCGACATCAATGGGCGATAGCGACCGAGTTCCAACTTGGACAGTTCGACCTGCCCCGAGCCGCCGGCGCCCGCCATCGTCCATTGACCCGTTACGGTACCGCCATAGAGTTCGCCCTGCCACGACACGCCGGTAAATTGGCCGCGCATCAGGCCCTTCAGCTCCGGCAGCACGTCGAGCGTCGAGCACTCCAACCACGACACGTCCTCGCCAGCGACGGTCTGCGACACGCGAACGCCGCGCAGCTCGTAGCCGTGATGCCAGGCGAAGCGCGCCGACTTGAAGTCGACCTGCAGTGGGCTCAGATCGACGTTGCTCATCACCCGCCGCACCACGATGTCGTGTGGAAAATTGACGATCAGCCCGACGAGAAACACGACGAGGGTGAAGCCGGCATAGAGCAGCACGGTGCGGCTCACCAGCCCGCCCAGCCACTCGAACGAAATCCGCGGCCGCGCCGACAGGCGCGGCAGGCGTAACCGAATCCGCGGTAGACGCATCGGCTACGCTCCCGGTGCCGGCGCCGCAGCGGGCGCGGCTCCGGGCGCCGCTGCTGGCGCCGCAGTGCGGGGCTTGAGCAGCGACACGGTCGCGACGATGTCGAAGCTGCGCGGATCGTTGTAACGCTTCTTCACTTGCAATCGCGAGACATGCAGCGGGGGGTCACCCTTCTCGATCTTGTAGAGCATGGCCACCAACTGATCGAGGGCCACGCCGGTCAGCTTAATCTCCACCGACTGCTCCTGGTACTCGTCGGTGAGGTTCTTGTCGGTCGGGTTCATCGACTGGATTTTCTCACGCGCCACCGTCGCCGCCACCGCGCTCTGCAGGTTGGCGAAGAGCGAGAAATTCGGATCGGTGCGCACGACAACCGATTGATTGGCCTCGATCTGGCGCAGCAAATCGAGATAGTGCGCGCGCTGCGCTTGCATCTCGTTGAGATCCTTCTCGCGCGCGACGATGCGCTTCTCCAAGCGCTCGCGGCCGGCGACCAGTGGATCCCAGACGAAACTGTAGAGCGAGATCAGCAGCACCGAGCCGACCGCGGCACCGAGCAGCAGCCGCTCGCGCGGCGACAGCCGCTGATAGAAATTGAACACCTCGCGCGGATCGAACGCCATCTACTCTCCCAGGTGCGTGTCTTTGGTCATGATCAGAATCAAGCGAAAGCTCACGTCCTTGCCGTCAGCGGACGCTTTCACATCTTTCACCTGGACATCCTTGAAGTACGGCACCGCCACCAATTGCTGCTTGATGGTGTCGACCGTTTCGAAAGAGTCGGTGCGGCCGCGGATGCGCACGGCCTCCGGGTCGTACGCGTACTCGTCGATATCGAGCTTCGCCTTGTCGGTGAGAGCGGCACTGATGGCGCGCGCGATGTCGATGGCGGCGGCGCCCGACAACGAGACGATGCCGCCCAACAGTTGCAGCTTCTGCTCCGCCTTGTCGACCTCGCTCTTGAACTGCGCGATCTCGTTGACTGGCCGCTCGTCGGGCAGCGTGTTGACGAACACTTTGCGGATCTGCCCGTCAATCGCGGTCAAGCGGCTGAGTTGGAACTGATACGCGGCAAACAAATCGGCGATCGTCATCACCAGCAGTACGCCCACCAAGATCGCGACGCGGCCGAACGCGCGCCGCACTTCCTGTTGCCCACGATGATAGGCGAACTCGTCGCGGCGGAAGTTGAGCCCGAGCGTGTTGGCGGGCGCCACTTCTCGCAAGGCGACACCCAGCGGCGCGGCGCAGGTCGGCAGCAGCGCTTGATCCGTCGGCGTCATCATGCGCAGCGGAATGCGATCGAGGCGACGCAGCTCGAAGCCGAGCTGGCGTTCCAACACCGGCGCGGAATGATCGAGCCACGCCGGTGAACCGGCGACGTAGCACGGGAGCCGATCGTCCAGCGGCGCGCCGTTGATCACCATCAGGCTCCAGCGCAACTCGACCGCGAGCGCGCGGGCGGCGCTGTCGTCGGGCGGAGCATCCGTCAACACCGCGCCCTCGGCGAGCGCATGGCCATTGGCGGCGCCGTTGGTCGCCGGCGCGCCGTGTCCAACCGCCAATGTGCGCAAGCCCACCAGCTGCTGATTGCGGTAGAGCGCGACATGAACGCTGTTCGCGTTGCACTCGACGAATGCGAAGGTCGCCGGCAGGTCGGCGCTCAACACGCGCAGCACGTTGAGCCCGGACATCGAAGCAAGGTCGACGACCTTGGGATCGATGCCGGCGCTGCGCAGCATCGCCAGGTGCGCTTCCAGATCGGTCTTCTGCACCATCGCCGCCAACACTGTCGTGCCCGAGCGATCGCGGTGCAGCACGGAGTAATCGACGATCACTTCGTCGAGACCGAATGGCACCTGGGTTTCGAGTTCAAACGGGATCGTCTGATTGAGCCGCTTGCGATCACGGAACGGCAGGAAGAACACGCGATGCGAGACCAGCCCGCCCGGCAGGGTCGACACCACGGTCTCGCCCGCGAGTTGGTGGCGATCGAGGAAGCGCCGCACTTGCTCGCCAGTGGCGCCGCCGTCGGGGGTGAGCGCTTCGTGGTACAGGCCGGCGATGCGATAGTCGCGAAAGCTGGTTTCCAGCACCGCGGCCTTGACCTCGGTCTCCTCGACATCCAGAGCTAGAATTCGTTGCGGCATGGCCGCTCAGTCCTTGTCCTTCCTCATCGGTCAAGCGGCGCTGCGCCCCGCTCCTCCTCCGTTGCGTGCGCAAACAACTCCGCGCCCCCCCTCTTCTGCCAATCAAGCGGGGTCAAAGTCCAGCGCGGCGTACCCGGCGGAGCATTCGGCGGCACGTTGGGACGTGGCCGGCGCTGCACCAACGCGACCACGGTTTGCCCGACGCCACCGTGGCGCTGCCCGGTGGGGTCCGCGCTCACCATCGCGCTGGCGAAGACGCGGAAGTACGAACTGCGTGTGCCGAACAGCTTGATCATGATTGGTTCGTTGGGGACGTTCTTGAGCAAGGTCTTCAGCTCCGCCTCCTCGATCGGTTTCTCCGCCCCTTGGCGGTCCACGATATCTTGGATCGCTTGCTGGTCGTTGAGCACCGCAGTCAGCACTTCGACGGGCGCCGTGTTGATGTTGATCTTGCCGCCATCGTTGCCGGCACCAACGACCGGAAGCGCGGTCAGCCACTTAGAGAGCTTGGTCAGCTTGGCGGACGGAATGCCGAAGGTCGCACCAAAGTCTTCCAGTGAACGGAAGTCTTCGACGGGCGGGGGTGGTTGCTTGCTGCCCGGCACCGGGGCCGGAGACTTCCCCCAATAGTCGACCAGATCATCGACGATGCCGACCCGAACTTCTTGCGCTTCAAAAAGTCGGCGCAACGCGTCGCGCAAGAATGCTTCAGCCGTTAGGGGGGATGCGCCGGCGGCTGGAGTCTTTGACGCCGGTGGTGTGGCTGGGGGAGCGGCTCCCGGGATGACGCGCGGCCCCCGGGTGCGATTGATGTTGATCTTGCCCGACTCGTCGATCACCTGCACCTTCAAGCGCTCGTCGGGATCGAGCGTGATGACGCCGGCGATGTCGGGATTGGCCCAGTCTTCGAAGTACCAATCGGCCTGCGGTTTGTCGGTGTCGCGCGCCAGCACCGCTTCGCCGAGATTGATGCCTGAGCGCGCCAGCATCGACGCCTGCATCGCGCTCAGCGAGTTGCGCACGAGCCGCTGGTCCACTCCGACCGAGAAGGTGAACTCCACCACTGTGATGGTCAGCAACGCCACCACCAGCATGGTGACGATCAGCGCGATGCCGCGTTCGCTTCTCATTAGCGCGGCGTCGGCGTCGGCAAGCTGCCGAGCGATAGCACGAGATCGACGATCGTGGAGAAGTCGTGCGCGTTGCCGTTGCCGTCGATGAGTGTGAGACCGATATCGACGGCGAGCGGGAGCACGTTCAAGTGCGCGGGCTCGGTGGAATCCCACACCTCGACCCACTCGGCGGTCTTGGGATCGAGATAGTGGAAACTCAGGCCGATGACGCAGAAACGCTGCTCGTTGCAGTCGGTCTCGTCGAAGAGATAGGCCGACGTCCGTTTCGGGGTCGGCGGGGCATCTTCGGGGGCTTGGGACTCGTCGAAATCGGCATTCGAAACCAGCGGCACCTCGTCACGACGCACCGTGAACAGCTTGTCGCTGTTGGTGAGCGGCGCCAACGAGTACGTGATGGTCGAGCGGCCGCTACGCGGCGCCGTTTGTTGAAAGCCGCTGTGCGTGCGCACGCTGAACTGGATCGCGTCCTCCGGTTGTCGCCCGCCGCGATCGAGGCCGCGGAACGACACGTCGGAGTGCGGGTTCGGGGGCAACGCCGCTTCGAGGTCGTCGGCCATCTTGAGCACCGCGGAGCGTCCGGCCGCGTACAACTCGCCGCGGGCCTCGGCGTACTCCTTGGAAGCCAAGGTGCGCGACAACGCGCCGTAGACGGTGAGCATGATGATCCCGAGGATCGTCATCGCCACCAGCACTTCGAGCAGCGTGAAGCCCGGCTCAGCTCTCGGGTTCACGATGGACATAGTAGAGCAGATCGGCGTGATGGCGTTCGTCCCACAACACGCGCAGGCGCACCTGGCGCAGTTCATCGAAGGACGTGTGGCTGATTTCGAGTTCGTAACGAAAGCCGGGATAGCCGTCGAAGTTGCCGCTGACGTTGCCGTAATCCGAGAACTCGGTTTGCAACTCCACCTGCGCGACCAACTGGCGCATCAGCAAGGTCGCGGTGGAGAGATTCTGATCGTTGCCCACGAGCACCAAGTTGCGGTTGTGGAGGCCGAGCAGCGCGGGGAACGCCACCGCGATGACCACGATGGCTACCAGCACCTCGATCAGCGTGAAACCGGCGCTGCTTCTACGAACCCGTTGAAAAACCCCGCATGCTTCGAGACGCGCCTGTCGGCGCTCCTCAGCATGAGCGGTCCTCCGCTTCTGCCACAAGGTTTTCCCGCTCGCCCTGAGGAGGCGCGAAGCGCCGTCTCGAAGGGCGCTGCGTCTATTGCTCGAAGACGACATCGGAGTAGCCGGGGTCCAAGTTGAGGCGGCCGGTGAGCGGATTGACCCACAGCGTATACGTCTCGCTGCCGTCGTCGAGATGAATCACCGTGGTATCCACGGTCCCGTCCGGATAGAAATTGGTGACGAACTGGCCCTCCTGCTGCTTGCCGACGCTCTCGGGCAATACGATATCGCTGATGCCGATGGGTGAGGTGAGCGTCACACTGCGCGCCAGCGGCCCGAGATCTTCGAGATCATCGGCGGTGCCGAGGCCCGCCTCACCGGTGGGATCGCCGACCGTTACCCAGTAGCGCTCGCGGCCCAGGTCGTAGCGCAACTGATAGATCTGGCCATTGAGGATGGCTTCGCTGCGCAGAAAGCGGAACGTGTTGGTCAGCTGGCGCGCCTCGCGCTTCAGCTCGGCGCCGCTGGCGCTGCGCAGGCGCGGCACCGCCAGGGCCACCATGATCGCGATGATGAGCAGGACCAGGGAGATTTCGATGAGGGTGAAGCCGGCGGGGTGCGCGTGCCGCGCCCGCGCGCGTGCATCAGTTGATGGTCCGGCTGTCGATGTCGGCATTCTTGCCTTCGCCGCCCTCCTGGCCGTCGGCGCCGTATGACTTGATGATGATATTCTGGCCATCGCTGAAGTACACGTATTTGTTGTCCCATGGATCGACGGGAATCTTATCGAGGTAGCCTTCGGAGTTGTACTTGCGGCAGGCGGCGCCGCCGCCTTTGGAGACCAGCGACTCCAAGCCTTGCCCGGTGCTGGGGTAGAAGCCGCAATCCAGTTTGAACAAGTGGAGCGCTTCCTCGATGCCTTTGACGTCGGCCTTCGCCTTGACGATGCGCGCGTCGTCGGTGCGGCCGATGATCTTGGGGCCGACCAAGGCGACCAGCAGCCCGAGAATGAAGACCACCACCATGATCTCGATCAGCGTGAACCCGGTCTGGCCTTGCAGGCGCTTCATTGCCAACTTGATCCTTCCTTGGCGATCCCTCGTGAGAATCTTCGTGCGTGCGGAGGGTAACACCCGCATCCGCGTAGTTCAACGAACCAACTGTTGCAGTTCAAAAATGGGCACGAGAATCGCCATCACGATGAATAAGACGATGCCACCCATGAAAATAATCATCACCGGTTCGAGAATACTGGTGAGCGCGTTCACCGACGCGTCGACTTCGTTGTCGTAGGCATCAGCAGCGCGCGACAGCATCTCCTCCAGTTCGCCGCTCTTCTCGCCGACCGCGATCATGTGCAGCACGAGCGGCGGGAACAGGCCGCTCTTGCGCAGCGGCGGCTCGATGCTCTGCCCTTCGCGGATACTGTTGCGACCGTTCTCGATGGCTTCGGCCAACACCGTGTTCCCCACCACGTTCTTCACGATGTCGAGCGACGGTAGGAGCGCGATGCCGCTGTTCAACAGCGTCGAAAGCGTGCGCGAAAAGCGCGCCAGCGCCACCTTCTTCAGCATTTTGCCGAAGTAGGGGACACGCAACACGTAGCCGTCGAAGCGCAAGCGGCCCGCCGGCGTGCGAATCGACACCCGGATGGCCATCACAATCGCGATCGCTGCGCCGACGATCAGCCACCAGTACTGCTGGAGGAAGCCGCTGATCCTGAGCAGGATGGTTGTCATCAGCGGCAGCGCTTGCTTGTTCTCGTCGAAGATCTTGGTGATGCGCGGCACCACGTAGGAGAGCAGGAACAGCAGTACCGAGCTGCTCACCAAACCCATCGCCACCGGATAGGTCAGCGCGCTGCGTACCTTGTTGCGCAGTTGCGCGGCCTTCTCGGTGTATTCGGCCAGGCGCAGCAGCACGATGTCGAGCGCGCCGCTGGCTTCGCCGGCGCGCACCATGTTGACGTAGAGGTCGGAGAACAGTTTCGGATGCTCCTTCATCGCGTCGGCGAGCGCGCGCCCTTCCACCACCTGTCCGCGCACCTGCGAGAGCGTGCGCTTGATGGGCGCGTTGTCGATCTGTTCGATCAAGGCGCTGAGACAGTCCACCAGCGGCAACCCGGCGCCGACCAGGGTCGAGAGCTGCCGGGTCATCAGCGCCACGTCTTGCGGGGTGATGCGCTCGAAGAGCTGGCCGATGTTGACTTGGAAACGCGCGCCGGGCGTGGCCGCCTTCTCCTCCGCGGCCTGGCGGCCGGTACGGTCTTCGCTCAGGTCGGTGGGAAAGACGCCGCTCTTGCGCAACTTCAGCCGCGCCCCCTTCGGGCTGTCGGCGTCGACGATGCCGTTGACCGCCTTGCCCTCGGTGGTGAGGCCTTTGTACGCGTAGACTGGCATGCTTGGACACTACCGACGCTGCGCGCCGGCCGACATTCGATCGCCGTGTGGCGGAACCTTACACCAAGTCTTCTTGCGTAACACGCAGGATCTCTTCGATGCTGGTGAAGCCGGCCAACACCTTGTCGGCGCCGTCATGGCGCAAGGTATCCATGCCTTTGCCGGTGGCTTCGCGGCGGATAGTGGCCGCGTCGGCGTTCTTCATGATCAGGTTGCGGATCTCGTCATCGACCACCAGCAACTCGTGAATGCCGGTGCGGCCGCGATATGCGGTCTGCTTGCAACTGGCGCATCCCGGGCCGACGCGATACACGGTGCGTCCGCTCACACGATCCGCACGCACGCCCAACTCGCGCAGCTCCTCCACCGACGGCGTGTACGGCACACGACAATCGGGGCACAAGCGGCGGACCAATCGTTGGGCCATGACGGCGACCACCGACGAGGACACCAGAAACGGTTCGATGCCCATGTCGAGCAAGCGCGTCACCGCGCCAAACGAGTCGTTGGTGTGCAGCGTCGAGAACACCAAGTGCCCGGTGAGTGCGGCTTGGATGGCGATCTCCGCGGTTTCAACGTCGCGAATTTCGCCGACCATGATCACGTCGGGATCCTGGCGCAGGATCGAACGCAAGCCGTTGGCGAAGGTCAGCTCGATCTTCGGATTCACCTGAATCTGACCAACGCCGTGCAACTGGTACTCGATCGGATCTTCGATCGTAATGATGTTCTTGTCGGTCGTGTTGATCTTCGAGAGCGCGGCATAGAGCGTGGTGGTCTTCCCGCTCCCAGTGGGTCCGGTGACCAGCACGATGCCGTGGCTCTGCTTGATCAGTTTCTCGACCAGTTCGTGTTTGTGCCCGGTGAGTCCGAGCTCCTCGAGGTGCAGCACGGTCGTGGTGCGGTCGAGCAAGCGCATCACCACGCGCTCGCCGAAGGCGGTGGGCACGATCGACACGCGGATGTCGACGTCCTTCCCGGCGAGACGGATGCGGATGCGCCCGTCTTGCGGCAAACGTTTCTCGGCGATGTTGAGGCCGGCCATGATCTTCACGCGCGAGATGATGATCGGCTGAAAGCGCTTCGGCGGCGAGAGGATGTCGTAGAGCACGCCGTCGATGCGGAAGCGCACCGCGAGATCGCGCTCGAACGGCTCGATGTGAATGTCGCTGGCGCGATCCTTCACCGCCTGAAACAAGAGCGAGTTGACCAATCGAATGATGGGCGCTTCGTCGTCGGCTTCGAGGAGATCTTTGGTTTCGAACTCGCTGGCGGCGAGATCGAGCCGCTCCTCGTCGAGGCCTTCGAGCAGATCGGACGCCGTCCCTGATGCCTGATCGTAGGCCCGGTTGATCGCGGCTTCGACGATCGGCGCCGGCGCCACCAACACTCGGATCGGGCGGCGCAGCAACAACCGCAGATCATCGATGGGGCCGAAGTTGGACGGGTCCGCGGTGGCGACGGTCACCACGTCGCCGTCGGCGCCGATGGGCAGCAGCTGGTAGCGCTTGGCAAAGTTGATCGGCAACGCGCCGATCAGCCCGAGCGGATGCGCGTCCTCGGGCAGCCGCTCAACGAAGGGCAGGCCGTAGTGTTCGGCGAGGGCGTGCGCCCACGTCCGGCTATCGATCGCGCCCATCTCCTGCAGCACGTCGCCGAGATCGCGGCCGTCGCGCAGACGCTCGCGCGCCTTGTCGAGTGTGGCCTCCGAGACCCCGCCGTGCTCGACGAGAAACGCTTCGAGCGATCGTGCTGCCACTGCCATGCGCTCTAGTTCACCTTCGTCCACGCGTGGACGTTGCGCGCCGACGCATCGGTCGCGATGTCACGCCAGTGTAGCAGTTCGCGCGGCTCACCGCCCACCGGCAATCCCTCAGGATACACCGCCATCGCCTGCTCTCGGGTGCTGAAGGTATCGAGGCAATGGTACAGGGCGCTGTAGGTGTCGCTCTCGAACCGGACATCTCTACCGTGCACGAACAGTGAACGCAGTTCCGATTCGGCCGGCACGGCGACGGCGAGCAGGCCGTTGGGAGCCGCCAGAATCGGAGGTGGTTGACCCTGCTCCGAGAAGCTCGCCAACAAAACGTAGCGCACCGGCGCGGGCGGCGGCAGGCTGCTCGCCTCGCTGGCACCGGCATCGGGTGGAGGAGGCGGAGCCGACTGCTTCTTCTCGCCCCCTTCGGCTGGCGCCGGCAGCGTGTCCCACCCAGGCGTGTCGAGCATATCGGAGCGCTTGTTCGGAATGTGCTGCTCCTCCATGAACGCCTTGATCCGATCGCGCTGCTGCAACGATTCTTTGCGCTGATCGGCTTCATTGCGCACGATGTGCGGAGTCAGGAAGATGATCAAGTTGACCTTCTCACGCATTGACGACGTGTTGCGCAGCAGGTTGCCGAGCACCGGGATGTTGCTGACGAACGGAATGCCGCTGCGTCGCTGCGTGATGTCGTCCGAGATCAGACCGCCGATAACGATGGTCTGATTGTCACGCGAGACCACCGTGGTACTGGCGGACCGGATAGTGGTGGTGGGGCCGACGGTGAGCGTCTCCGCCTGCGAGGTTGGAATGATTGCCGAGACTTCTTCGAAGATGTCGAGGCGAACTGTGCCGCCTTCGGAGATCTGCGGCGTGAAGCGCAGCGTAATACCGACGTCACGCCGCTCTACCGTCGCGAACTGGTTGCTGAGGTTAGTCTCGCTGGTTGAACGGCTCGCGACGAACGGCACGTTCTGGCCGACGACGATTTCGGCCTCTTGGTTGTCGGTGGTCAAGAGATTGGGTGCGGAGAGCACGTTGACGTCGTCGTCGCTCTGCAGTGCCGTAAACAGTGCTTGCTGCGCTGGCACGACCGTGCCGTTGGGAAGCCGCACGGTCTGATTGCTCACTGCGGCCAGCAGCAGCCCCTGGATACTGCCCGGATTGGCCGCGAACTGATTGAGATTGTCGCTGAGATTGGTCCGACCGATGCCGATGCCTGAACTTCCTAACGCGGTGCCACCCTGGAAATCAAAACCAAGGCTGCGCGCTTTTTCGAGTCGCACTTCGAGAATGATTGCCTCGATGTAAACCTGGCGGCGGCGCACGTCGAGTTTTTCGATGACCTCTTTGATCGTCTCGTAATCTTGCGGCGAGGCGTTGATGATGACCGAGTTGGTTTGCGGATCAGCGGTCATGCGGATGGCTTCAACTTGCTGTCCGCCAATCGCTGCCCCAAACGGTTGCCCTGACACGAGGGGTGTTCCGCCTAAAGCACCGGCTTGTCCCGCGGGAAAGAGACTGTTGCCGCCACCTAGACCGCCCAAGCGGGCGCCGCCCAAGCCACCGCCGCCCAGCCCGCCACCACCGAATCCCCCACCCAAGCCACCGCCGCCCAAGCCGCCGCCACCGAATCCACCTCCACCGCCGCCAAGACCACCGCCACGGCCGCCGCGGCTGCCGACGCCGCCCAGGCCGCCGCGCCCACCCCTTCCACTACTGAGGCCAGCCGCCGCCAAGCCGCCGCCGCCGTTCACCATCGTGGACAGCACTTGCAGCAACTCAACGGCGTTGGCGTACTTGAGGTAGTAGACATGAATCCGGCTGTTGCCGAGTGGCAGCGGCACGTCGAGGCGCGCCACGATATCTTTGATGCGGCGCATTTCGAGCACGCCGGCCAGAACGATCAGCGAATTGGTGCGTTCGTCGGGAATGATCTTGAACGCGCGCCCGGGCGCGCCGCCGGACACCGATGCTTGTCCCCCGCCACCAGCCCGCGCGGCGCGGCCCGCGGCCGGTGCCGGCACGGGTGCCGGGGCTGCGGGATTTTGGCCGGCCTGCTGCCCCTCGTCCAACACTTGGGCGAGCGTCTGGGCGATGTCGGTGGCGAACGCATAGTTGAGCCGCAGCACTTCGATGCCGCGTTCCTGCCCTTCCACATCGAGTTCGGCGAGAATTTTGATCAGGCGAGCTGTCTGCGCCGCGGTGTCGATCAGAATCAGCGTGTTCGTCGGCGAGTACGCGGTCAGCAATCCGTCGGGCGAGACCAGCGGTTGCAGGATCGCCACCATGTTGTTGGCATCTACGTGCGTGAGCGGAACCAGCCGCGTGATGAACTCATCACTCGGCGACACGCCGCCTTTTGGGACGATGGTCCGCAGCGTCGAGCTCTTCGCGTCCTTGGTCGGCACGATTTTGATCACCGACCCGCTCGGCACGGTGGTGAAGCCCTTCACTTGCAGCACAGATTGAAAAACGAGATAGGCTTCGTCGACGGAGATTTTGGCGGGCGAGATGATAGTGATCTTGCCCTTCACCTTTTCGTCGACGATGAAATTCTTGTGAGTGATCTCGCTGATGAACTTCACCAGGACGCCGAGGTCGACGTCCTGGAAATCCATCTGGATGTTGCGGCCGTCATCGGCGGCCTGGTCGTCGTCCGCTTCGGCTGGTTCGGCTTCGGCGGGTGCGGCCGGCGCAGGTGGCGGGACGGCAGGTTTGGCTGGCTGGGCCGCGGCCAGCGGGGCCAGGCTGCACCACAAGCCCATCACGATGGCCAGCAGGGTGACGGGGCGACGCAATCGCGGCATAGCTCCTCGCATCTTCGGTCTAGGGAATCCGGTAGCCCAGAGTGATCGATTGCTTGTTGCGCAGCGCCTGCACCGTGAGTTCGTGCACATCGCGCAATTCGGTCAGCATCGCCATCGCGCGGCTGGGATCCGACAGCTCCTGGCCGTTGATGCTCTGGATGATGTCGCCGTTTTTCAGACCGATCTTGTCGAACAGACTATCCTGACGGATCGCGAACAGGCGGAACCCGGTGGCCTTGCCACCTTCGAAGTGCGGCACCGCCCTGACTTGCGTGAACAGCTGGCTCATGTTCTCCAGCGCGCCGTCGACTTCACTGCGATCGATGACGTACTGATTCTCGCCCACCAGTTGGATATGTTCGTCACCCGGCTTGGTAACGGCGGCGGGCGCCGCGCCCGTCGCTGCGGTCATTCCCGGCGGTCGCTTGGCATCCGCCTGCAACTCGAGGATCTCATCCTTGCCGTCGCGGTTGAGCACGACCTTGTCCCACTCGACGCTGACCACTTTGGCAAGACCCTGCACCGTGTCGCCGATCTTGTAGAGTTGCTGCTGGTGCGTTCCGAGGTCCTCGATCACGCACGACGAGCTACCGTGTTTGTGAATGGCGACACCCCACAGCCGGACTTTCAACTCCGTCTTGGGCGGCGGACCCGCGGGCTTCTCGGGCTCGGGCTTGGTTGAGTTGAAAATGTCGCGCGTGGTGATGAGTGCGTAGTGCGCGCTGGCTTTGCGCCCCTCCTTCGCCATGGGCGGGGGCGGCTCGGTGAGGTGCACGGTCGGCGGCGGCACCAGTTTGGCGGCGATGGCGGTCCCGACCACGGACGAACTCACATAGGCGATGGCGGCCAGCAGCACTAGATTGGCCACAACAAGGTATCGAGGTGAGATCGTCATCGCTTAGAATGCCGCGTCTGTATAGGCCGAACCGTGCGTCTAATTCAAGCAAGTGCCGCTGCGGCGCAACGCGGCCTTGACACTGGAAAATCGCCCGGCTACGGTCTCTGAGACGAACGAAGTTCTCGGATTGTTCACCGGAGTGCAAGCGAGGCAGTCACAAATGGAACACGAAGCCCACCACAGCCACACTTCTGATGAGTTCGCGACCGCGCCGGGAGCGGAGGCGGTGGTCACGCTCACCGAGAAAGCTGTCGAGATGGCGAAAGAGGCGCGCGCGCGCGAAGGGCTGGGCGACGACTCCGGCCTGCGGGTCGGCGTCATTGGAGGCGGCTGTTCTGGATTTCAGTACTCGCTCGGCTTCGAGCCGGCGCCGAAGGCCGACGATCAAGTGATCGAGCAAGGCGGAATTCGACTGTTCGTCGACTCGATGAGCGTGCAATACCTCAAGGGCATCACCATCGACTACGTCAGCGGACTGCACGGCGCGGGTTTCAAGTTTCTCAACCCCAACGCCACTCGCACCTGTGGGTGCGGCTCGTCGTTCTCAGCGTAAGCTCACCCTTACGATTCAACGGTTGCCGGTACCTTCGCCGGGTAGTGGAAGGTCAACGCGTCGTCGCGCTCGTCGATCTCAACCGTCCCACCGTTTTGTAGCCGGCCGAAGAGGATCTCATCGGCGAGCGGTCGCTTGATCTCGGTCTGAATCAGTCGCGCCATCGGGCGCGCGCCGAACACCGCATCGTAGCCGCGCTTGGCGAGCCACGCCCGCGCCCGGTCGCTGACTTGCACCATGACGTTCTTCTCGTTGAGCTGCAGATCGAGTTCGATGAGGAACTTGTCGACCACCCGTTTGATCGCGTCGTCGTTGAGCGACTCGAAGGCGATCGTGGCATCGAGACGGTTGCGGAACTCGGGGCTGAACATTCGCTCGATTACTTGCTTGCCCTTGCCCGCGTTGCTCCGCGCACCAAACCCAACCGGTGTCGCGCTCATCTCCTGCGCGCCGGCGTTGGTGGTCATGATCAGGATGACGTTGCGGAAATCCGCCTTACGTCCGTTGTTGTCGGTGAGCGTGGCGTGGTCCATCACCTGCAGCAGAATGTTGAACAGATCGGGATGCGCCTTCTCGATCTCGTCGAGCAGGAGCACCGCGTACGGCGTGCGATTGATCGCATCGGTGAGCAGCCCACCCTGATCGAAGCCGACGTAGCCCGGCGGCGCGCCGATAAGGCGTGAGACGGTGTGCTTCTCCATGTACTCGCTCATGTCGAAGCGGATGAACTCGACAGCCAAGATGCGTGCGAGCTGGCGCGCCACTTCGGTCTTGCCCACACCGGTCGGACCCGAGAACAGGAAGCTGCCCACCGGCTTCTCGGGGTGGCCTAGGCCGGATCGTGAAAGTTTGATCGCGCTGGCGAGCGCGGTGATCGCCGCGTCTTGCCCGAAGATCACCATGCCGAGATCGCTATCGAGATTCTTGAGCTGCTCGCGCACGTCGATGGAGACGTTCTTGGGCGGGATCTTCGCCATCCGCGCCACGGCATCTTCGATGTCGGTGCGTTCGATCATCTCACGACGTTCTTCGGCTGGCAGAATCTTCATCGCCGCGCCGACCTCGTCGATCACGTCGATGGCCTTGTCCGGTAGAAATCGATCGTTGATGTAGCGCTTGGCCAGCTCGGCGGCGGTGCGAATCGCCTCCGGGGTGTAGCGCACGCCGTGATGTTGCTCGTAGTGCGGCTGCAGGCCTTCGAGGATTTTAGTGGTCTCGTCGACGCTCGGCTCGAAGACGTCGATGCGCTGAAAGCGGCGGGCCAGCGCGCGATCGCGCTCGAAGTAACTCTTGTACTCGTGAAACGTGGTCGCCCCGATACAACGCAGATCGCCCGAGCTGAGCGCGGGCTTGAGCATGTTCGAGGCGTCCATCGAACCGCCGCTGGTGGCGCCGGCGCCGACAATGGTGTGGATCTCATCGATGAACAGGATCGCGTGCGGCTCGCGCTTGAGCGCCGCCAGCACCCCCTTGAGGCGCTCCTCGAATTGACCGCGGAACTTGGTGCCGGCCAGCAGGGCGCCCATGTCGAGCGAGTAGATCACCGCCTGCTTGAGCGCGCTCGGGACCTCGCCCTTGGAGATGCGCAACGCCAGCCCTTCGACCATCGCCGTCTTGCCGACGCCGGCGTCGCCAACGTAGATGGGGTTGTTCTTGCGCCGCCGACAGAGCACGTGAATGGTCCGCTGCAACTCCGCCGCGCGACCGATCAAGGGATCGATCTTCCCCTCACGCGCCCGCTGCACGAGATTGAGCGTGAACAGTTCGAGCGGATTGCGCGCCCGGCGTGATCCCGACTCGTCGTCATCGTCGTCGCGGTCCGGAGTCGGATCAGGTTCCTGCGCCAGTTTCGAAATGCCGTGCGAGACGTAGTTGAGCACGTCGAGGCGAGTGATGCCCTGCTTCTCGAGGCAGAAGACCGCGTGCGACTCCGGCTCGCGCAGCATCGCCACCAAGATGTTGCGGCCGTCGATCTCGCGCTTGCCGGCGGCTTGCACATGCATCGCGGCGCGCTGCACCACGCGCTGAAAGCTGAGGGTCTGCTTCGGATCGGTTTCCGCGCCCTCGGGCAACGCCCGCACATGGGTGGCCCAGAAAGCCTCGATGTCGCGTTTGATCGCATCGAGATCGCCGCCGCAGTGGCGAATCACCTCGGCGGTATCGTGGTCGTGCAGCAGCGCGAACAACACGTGCTCAAGGCTGAGGTACTCGTGCCGGCGTCGTTTGGCTTCCATCAACGCCAGGGTCAAGCTGGCTTGCAGTTCGCGACTGATCATCGGCCTGCCCTTCCTCTCCGCATTCGTCTAAGCCTCTTCTCAACGGCCGCCTACGGCTAAGCCTCTTCCATCGTACACTGCAGCGGATACTCGTGCGCTTTGGCGAGCCCGAGCACCTCGGCGACTTTGGTCTCGGCCACTTCGAATGTGTAGATGCCACAGACACCGATGCCACGGCGGTGGACGTGCAGCATAATCTGCGTCGCCTCCGTCAGCGCCTTGTGAAACACGGCCTCCAGCACCTGCACCACGAATTCCATTGTGGTGTAGTCGTCGTTGTGCAGCAGCACCTTGTAGAGCTTGGGCTCCTCGACCTTCTTCTCGGTCTCGGTGATGACTGCGTAATCGGACTCGGGTGCGCCCTGCTTGCTCATGCCGCTCCAAATGTAGTGCGGCGGTCCGTCCGGAGCAAGTCAGGGCCGGCGATCAGGTTCCGGTTCGACCGCCACAAGGACGTGGCAAGCAGCTATCGTCCGCTACTCTGGGCTGGCTACGCGCCAGCAACCCAGTTGCCGTGAAAGCCGTACGGCACGCGGCGCGGGATCTGCACACGCGCGATCGGCTCGGCACCGACATTCTGCGCGTCGAGGATGACAAACTCGCTGCGCTTGTGCGCCGCGTCGTAGACAAAGGTCAGCAAGTACCCTCCGTCCTCCGCCCCGGACGCGCGCTTGGGCACAAACACCGCTTCGCCGCAGCCGTTGCCGGGACCGAAGTCGTGCGTGTCTTGGCGCCCGCTCTGCCGATCGTACTTATACACAGCGGTGAACTCCGGCGTCGCACTCATGTGCGCCCCGGCACCGGCCATGTATCCGAAACGATGCGGCAAGCCGACGCGCGCATCGGCCACCCGCGGGAAGTCGGCGACGCGATCGTCGAGCGGTTCGGACTTCACACCGCCGCCTTTCAGATCAATCGTCCAGCGATGCAGACGCGGATTCACTTCGGGACCTTGCGCCTGCTGCTGCGCGGCCGGATCCATGAACACCAGCTTGCCGAACCGAGCGACTTCGAGCACGAGTGTGTCGCCGTCGCCGAACGCGTTCATCGGATGGAACACATAGCTGGCGTCGGTGCTGTACCACTTCACGTCGGCGTTGCCGCCGTTGCGCGGCATGACGCCGATGCGTGTCCCGCGGTCGGGCTCCCAACTGAACGGCGACCCGGTCGCGGCGATGTTCTCGATGCTGAACACCAGGGGGCAGAGAATGAAGATGACGTGATCCCGCGTAGTGACGAAGTCGTGAATCATCGACGGCCAAGCGATGTCGATCTCCTCGCTGCGCACCAACCGTCCGTCTTTGTCGGCGACGTGGTACGTCAGGTACGGCGGAAACGGCGCGTAGCCGAAGAAGAGCATCTCGCCGGTCTCCGGGTCCATCTTCGGGTGCGCGGTCATCGCGGTCTTGAGCTTGCCGTCGAAATCAAATTCACCGAGCGTGGCGAGCGAGCCGAGCTGCAATTGCGTCGGCAGTGCCCCCTCCATCAACGCCAGCAGCCTGCGAGCGTGCACGACGATGTTGGTGTTGCCGGTGTTCTTGAACTTCGGCGCCTCGGTCATCTCTTTGCCGATGTCGAGAATGCCGCCGTACAGTGCGCGGCCGGCCGCCTGCTCTTCGCCGAGACCTTGGCTCTGCACGTAGCGGTTGCGATAGCTCGCCTGACCGTCACGTAGCGCGACGGCGTGGATCATGCCGTCGCCGTCGAACCAATGGTAGCGCCCCTTGGGCTCAAAGGCTGGATTCGATCCGTTTCGGTAGTAGGTGCCGTTCAACTCGCGCGGAATTTCGCCGATCACGCGCAGCTGATCAAAATCGTCCTCGCTACGTATCGGGCCGAAGTTGCCCTGGAGAAATGGATTCGTTTCACTCTCACGCCCCATGATGGACCTCCTTTTGGTCTCGCTTTCCTCGTCCGCCCCCTCTCCCTCTGGGAGAGGGCTGGGGTGAGGGCACCGTCGTCCCGCGACCCCTCTTGCCATTCACAGTAGTCAGCCGCTCGATGAGCGCGTCGCGCACGAGGGCGACGGCCGCATCACCCGGGTGCCCAAAGCCGGCGGCGAGCAGCGACGTGACGCCGTGCACCGCGCTCCAATACGCAAACGCCGCCTCGTCCACCGGCGCCCGCAAGCGATCCGCCGCATCGACCGCCGCTATCGCCGAGCGCAGCTTGTTGTACGACGCCATGCCGGCCGCCGTCGGCCGCGCATGCGCCGGCTGGAACATCAATCGGTAGTGACTCGGATGGGCGACGCCGTACTCGACGTAGCGATCGAACCCGACTCGCAACACTTCGACCGGGTCCGCCGGCACCCGTCGCCGCGCCATCGTCCGATCGAACTCGACGAAGCAGTCGCTGATGACCCGATCGATCAGCGCCTGCTTGTCTCCGAAGTGATGATAGACGGTCGGCGGCGTCACCGCCGCGCGCAGGCAAATTTCACGGATCGACACCGCGTCCTCGCCGCCCTGCGCGAGCAGCTGTTCGACGACTTTGAGAATCCGTCGGCGAGTGATCTCCGCCGCTCGATCCCGTCGCACGCTACGCACTGCAACTGCTGCAATCATTTCGAGCGGACTACTATAGCGTCGCTATAGTAGAGTCAAGATGGGGGTGCGCCGCCATTCGATGCGAAAGTCTCGATCTTCGGTAGCCGCAGGCTTCAGCCTGCGCCGTATCACCGCACCAGCCTTCGTAGTGACAACGAAGGGACGCACCCTGGAGGGTGCGGCTACGGGGTGAGCAGAGGACTAGCCTCAAAGCGAAAATGAACGCACCACAGAGGCACCGAGAACACAGAGACGTGACACAGAGAATCGGGCCTGGACGTCTTTCACGGACGTCATCCGATGATGCTAGTCGCCGGCGACCTGACAGCTCGGACATCCTTGTCCCCCTGGGCTCTCTGTGCTCTCGGTGGTGAGATCTCTTTCTGGATCGAGGTTAGCTGTCTCTTGGTCAGGCGAGGATGTGCTCCATTCGTTCCTGATCCGTCAAACATGGTATGCGTTGGTCATGGCGCTTGCCCGCGATGCCTCGGTCAACGACGTGCTCCGCGGCCTCGAAGCCGACGGTTACGCGATCATCGAGAGTCTGATCGATCCACAAGATGCGCGACGCATCCGTGCTGAACTCGCGCAGGTGTTGGCAGCGACTCCGCAAGGGCGCAATTCCTTCGAAGGTTTTGGAACGCGCCGCGTGTACGCGTTGTTCGCGAAGACACGAACGTTCGATGCGCCGGCCATCCATCCGCTGGTGCTCGGCGTCCTCGACCGCGTGCTCGGGCACTATCAATTCAGCGCGCCGGTCGCGATCGAGGTTGGGCCGGGCGAGGCCGCGCAAGCGCTGCATCGCGACGACGGCGTCTACCCGCTGCCGCAGCCGCATGCCGATGTGGTGGTCAACACGATGTGGGCACTCGACGACTTCACCGCGGCCAACGGGGCGACGCGTTTGGTCCCGGGCAGTCATCACGGGCACGAGCGACGGCCCGACGAAAGTACGCCAACGATCGCAGCGGAGATGTCGGCTGGGTCGATGATGTTCTACGTCGGCAGCGTGTGGCACGGCGGCGGCGCCAACACCACCGAGCGTCCGCGATTGGGCGTCATCCTCGAATACGTTGCGTCGTGGCTGCGGCCGCAAGAGAATCACATTCTTGCCGTTCCGCGCGAGATCGCACGCACCCTGCCCGAGCGCTTGCAGGAGCTGCTCGGCTACAACATCCATCCGCCGTTCCTCGGCTACGTCGACGGCCGCCACCCGCGGCGGACGCTCGATGCCTGAACCTGTCGTGTTGCCTGCGGCCGGCAGGCTTCTGAGGCAGTGCCCCCTGAGGACACCAAGGCCTATTCATCAAACCTTGCCTGGACTACCGAATTGGTCGGTACACTCAATTCATAAGCGCAGTGTTGCTGCCATCGTAGCCGCGGCGTGTTCGCTGCTCGCGCAAGGATGTGCAGTTCTCTTCTCAACCGACTATTACACGCCCTTGCCACCAGCGATGTCGAAGCAACCCGACTCCACGGCACGCACGTGCTACCAGGCGACGGTTTCAGATGATGGCCCAATCGCGGTGCTCTCCCGCGACGACATTTCGATCCGAGTTTACCCTCGCCGAGGAGAGTTCATCTGGACGGCCGGGCCTCGCTTCCCGTTTCCGCTCCCGGTGATCCCCGCGATATTCTGGAACGGCGAGAGCGATCTCTGGCACGAACCATTTCCGGTGATGCTCGAACTCCAGGCTCACGAAAACGGAACGGTGATCGATCCCCACAAGGTGACGCTCCGGCTACCTCGCGATGCAGTCGGACGGCCTCCTTCCGTCGAGATCGAAAATCACCTCGGCTTGCTTTTTTGTCAGCCGTTCGGCCAGGAGGAATTGGAGATCTCAACAGGCGAATACACGAAGATCCTGCTCTGGTATCATATCTCCGGTGAGTTTGCTCCAAAGACCTTGCAGCTCGAAATCGACGGCCTCCGCCGCGGTGCGGCAGCACTACCCCCATCGATACTAGAGCTTCGGCTCGTCAGCGATTGGATAGTCTGTCGCTCGCCCTACCTGTGAGCTGACGCCTCCGCCTCCAGGCAGACAGGTGCGCGGTGCAGCTAACGAGCTTGTAGAAAAACCCGGTGGCGGTTGGCAAATGCTTTCCCTGGCGATCGTGGCAGCACGGATCTCATCCGACGGTCAGCTCGGCTCGCCCGGCGAGGGCTGAACCAGCGCGCCGCTTTGTCGGCTGCGCGGCCTTCATGCCGCGGCGTAGTGCGCGATCTTCTCGATGTTGTGCACCAGCGTGAAGAGCTTCCACTGCGCGTCCACCTTCTTATGCCCACGCAACGTGAAGCGCCGCATGCCCTTGTTCTGGAGGTTGCCGAACACCGGTTCCACCGTGGCGATCCGGCGGCCGTAGATCAATCGGCCCAGCGGGCTGTCGATCTTGCGCTTCATCGCCTCGATCGCGGGCGGCGGCGCCGGTGGCGCTCGGCGTGCTCCCGGCACGCGCTCTTTGAAGAACACCACCTGACGTTGCGCGGTGCGCTCCGGGTGGCGCAAACACTGGCGGCGCAGCTCACAGGGGCCGCACGCGCGCTTCGGCGCCTTGAAGTGGGCGCCACGATAGCCCCCCGTGACGATGTCGACGCCGCTGCGGTAGAGCTTCTGCCCCGCTGGGCAGATGCAGGTTTGCTTGCTCTCATCGTAGACAAAGTCGGCGGGCGTGAACCACTTGTGCTCCACCGCTCCACTGCGGCGGCGCTGCTCTTTGCGGTGCCGCTCCTTGTACCGGCCCGCATTCGCAAAGGCCGGGTCCCGCCGCCGCATCTCCCGATCGGCCACATACGCATCCACGTCGCTGTGCACGATGTACTCCATACTCTTGGCGCTGTGGTAGCCGCTGTCGGCCGTCAGCGTGGCCTGCACAAACACATCCTGGGTACGCCCGATCGCCGCGAAGGTCTCCCGTGTCGCCTGGACCATCGGTTCGAGCAGGTGGTTCTCTTGCCCCTCGCCGAGCGCCTCGGCATGCACCACGATCTGGTGGCGGTCGTCGACCATCGCGACCCCATTGTACCCCTGGATCACGCCGTGCGTGGTCGCCATCTTCGCACTGTCCGGATCGGTGATGTTGCTCTTCCGTTCGTTGCCGCTTGGACCGATGTTCTTCTTCGCGCTCAAGAGAAACGTCTTGATCTTCTGGATCTTTGTCCGGTAGGTCGCCAGCTTCTTCTCGTCCTGTTCCGCCACCGGTCCGTGCTGCTCGCGTTCATCGCGGTCGCGATGGCGGCGCACGATCTCTTGCGCCGCTTTCTCCATCTTCTGCTGCCGCTCGCGCAGCTCCTCGTGCGTCCCACTCCATTGCTTGGAGGCATTCGAGGGCAGCTTGCACCCGTCGACCGCGAAGTGCTCCTTGCCGAGCAGCCCGAGCTCCTCGCAGTACAGCAGCACGTCGCGGAACAGCTGCACGATCTCCTGCTCCAGCTCACTCACAAACCCCGCGATCGTCGTGAAGTGGGGCCGCGTGTCCGCCGATAGCGCCATGAACACGACGTTGCGGCGGCAGGCTTCCTCCAGCTTGCGGTTCGATACCATGCCCTTCGAGTACCCGTACAGCACGATCTTGAGCAGCACCTTCGGATCGTAGGCCAGGCGCCCGGTGTCGTCGTTGCGGTAGCGCGCCGCGAACACCGTCAGATCCAGGTGCGCCTCGACGATCTCGTTAAGCGCGTACTCGAACGAGCCCGCCACGATCTGATCCGCGTAGCTCAGCGGGATCATCTTGTCCTGCTTCAGGTTGTACGGCTTGTACCGCGCCATCCGCCCCTCCCCATCCCCTCAGCCGTCTCCGCATCGAGACGCTGCTCGGTAACACTGATTCTACAGGACGTGCGGAGTTTTTCTACAAGCTCAACACCTCGCGCTCGTTGTCACCGTGGCAGCCCCCGCTCCACACCAATAGCGAGCGCAGCATGACGCCACCACGCCGCCGTCCTCGAAGAGACGCAACGGGTTCATCTCATCGCCGCATTTGGGCCTATTGACTGACCTAGTCGGTCATGTATAAAGCCCGCCATGGCTCGCACGATTCCCGCCGACCGTTTTCAGCAACTCATCGACTGCGCCACGCAGGTGTTCATCGAACAGGGATACGCTCGCACGCAGATGGCCGATGTCGCCAACGCGATGGGCATCGCTAAAGGGACATTGTATCTCTACGTCGAAAGCAAGGATGCGCTCTTCGATCTGGTCGTGCGCTCGGCCGACGCAGAGCATCCCATTGCGACACCACCAACGCTCCCGGTCCGCACACCGAAACCCGGCAGGACCGTCCAGCACGTGCGCACACGTTTGGCGGAACAGGCACCAGTGCCGGCGCTCGTTGCGGCGCTCGTGCGCCAACGCGTCGCCAATCCACGCGCGGAACTCACCCAGATCATTCGCGAGATCTACGGCACGATCAGCCGTAACCGGCGCGGCATCAAACTGATGGACCGGTCGGCGCAGTTCCACCCCGAACTCGCCAGCTTGTGGTTCGCGGGAGCACGCGGCGCGCTCATCGAGGGGCTCTCGAACTACCTGGGGAATCGGATTCGCAAGAAGCTGTTCCGCCCGGTTCCCGATGTTGCCGTCGCGGCACGCGTCATCATGGAAACGATCGTGACGTGGGCCGTTCACCGTCACTGGGACCCGTCCCCCCAAGTGATCGACGATCAAGTCGCTGAGGACACGGTGGTCCAATTCATTGTCGGCGGCTTGATGAAGGAGGCACGATCATGATTCCGGGCTCATCGACGACCGATGCGACGCGTCGCTACGACATCGACTGGCTGCGCGTCTTCGCCACGTACCTACTCTTCGTCTTCCATGTCGCGATGGTCTTCAACCCCGCGCCCTTCTACCACATCCGCAACGCCGACCTTTCGTTCGGCATGCTGGTGCTGAGCGGCTTCATCAGCCTGTGGCACATGCCGCTCTTCTTCCTCTTGGCAGGCTGGTCCGCGTGTTCCTCCCTGCAGGCGCGGGGCCGCCGAGACTTTCTCAAAGAACGGATCTTCAAATTGTGGATTCCCTTGGTCATGGGCTGCGCGCTCGTCTGCCCACCGATCAAGTACCTAGAACTCCGCAGCGGCCTCGATTTGAACTACGCCGGATTGCGCGTCAGTCCCGCTCTCGAAGCCGGATTCAAGCTCGTCATTCCAGGCAGCCTCCCTGTCGCGGCCCCATTCGACGAGACCTTTCGCACCTTCCTGCCCAGCTTCTTCACACACCTCAGTCGATTCAGTTGGTCGCATCTCTGGTTCATCGCCTACTTATTCACGTTCACCGTGCTCTACCAGCCGCTGCTCGGCTGGCTCATGCGACTGCGACCACTGTCGCCGAACACACGTGTGTCCTCGGCATGGGTTTACCTACCCACGCTCCCGTTGGCATTGATCCAGTTGACCCTTCGCGAGCGCTGGCCCGGAATCCAAAACCTCTTCGACGACTGGGCGAATATCGCCTACTACAGCACCTACCTGTTCGCGGGATTTTTGCTGGCACGCTTCCCAGAATTTGAAGCGGCCGCATACCAGGAACGTACGCGTGCACTGACTCTCGGTATCGCCACCGTGCTGGTGTTGCTGGTTGCGGTCCTCGGCGTCTTCAGCTCGCCCACCATTCTCCTGGCAGGCTCCGCGATTGCCGGGTGGTGCTTCATCGTGGCGTTGCTCGGTTTCGCGAATCGCTATCTCGCGCGCACCAGCACGATACTCCCCTACCTCACCGAGTCCGCCTTCCCAGTGTACATCCTCCATCAACCCGCGATTGTCCTCATCGGATACGGGCTCATCCAGCTTTCGCTTGGCATCGCCGCCAAGTTCACGCTGCTTCTGATCGCCGCGGTCGTCGCCACACTCGGCGTCTATCACCTCGTGGTGCGCCGCTTCGCCATGACTCGGTTTCTGCTCGGCATGAAGCCGAAGGCGAGGTACGCGCACCTTCGCGCACTCGCCCCGACGACTGCTGTTCTCATCGTCGGCGTCATCTTCGGCTTGCTATTCAGCCATCCGGCGCGAGCCGAAACCCCAATGGGCCTCTGGTATGCGGAAGGAGGCGCGGCGCAGGTCGAGGTCACCGCCTGCGGCGAGGGCCTTTGCGGTCGCGTGGTGTGGCTGCGCTCACCGTTCGACGAAGACGGCTGCGAGCAGCGCGACAATCGTAATCCGGACCCGGCGCTGCGCGACCGGCCGCTCGTCGGCATCCAGATTCTCGCGGGACTCGAAGCGATTGATGCTCGGGCCTGGAGTGGCGGCACGATCTACGACCCGGCGAGCGGCAATACCTACCGCTGCAGCTTGCAACTCGATGGAGAGAACCGTCTCCGCCTCCGCGGCTACATCGGCGTGCCCCTGCTCGGCCGCACCACTACGTGGATTCGAGCCGGAATGGAAAACCAGATGTGCAAGCGCTGAGGCTCATCGCCAGAACACGACAGGAGCACTGACATGAAAGTTCGCTACTTCTATCCCCTCATCGGCTTCGTGGTCCCGACGCTCGTCATCGGCTACGGGATCGTGATCCCGCGCAGTTGTATCGCCGGGCTCAACGATCTCACGATCGGCTTCGCCAGCAGCGTGATCGGCGCGTGCGCGACCTACTACTTCGGCGTGCGCGCCGTTTCCCACGATCTCAATCCCGGCGGTTCGTGACCAACTCGTCGGCCGCCGGTTCGGCGGAGCGATGATAGACTTGATGGAGGTACCGCCAATGCGACGCCCTGAATTCATCGCGCGTCAAAGTCGGTGCCCGACGGGGCTCTTGGGTCGATTCATCGCCCGCATCATGGCGGCCGAGACGGCGGAAGCCAACGTAGAGCTGCTGTCGCTGCTGAATCCGCAGCCGACCGATCACCTCCTCGAAATCGGTTTCGGGCACGGCCGCACAATCGAGCGCGCGGCGGCGCAGGTGCCGCACGGGATCGTTGCCGGCGTGGATCTCTCCGAAGAGATGGTCCGCATGGCCACTCACCACCTTCGTCACTTGATTCGCGAGCAGCGCGTCGACCTGCAGCTCGGCGACAGCGCCCACCTGCAGTACCCCGACGGTCGCTTCGACCGAGCCTACTCGTTGCACACGCTGTACTTCTGGCCCGATCCACAGCAGCACCTGCGCGAGATCTACCGGGTTCTCAAACCGGGGGGACGCTTCGTGATCGGCTTCGGGCCACGCGATGACGAGAAGGCGAGCGCGAGCTTCCCCGCGACGGTCTATCGGTTCTACACCAGCGATGAGGTACGTGATCTGCTCGATCAAGTCGGTTTCCGAGACATCGACATGATCCCGCGTTCGATCTCATCGCGTACCATCGTCTTTGCTATCGCCCACCGGCGCTAGCGGTGGATTCGCCGCCGACCTGATGGCCGCACCTTCGCCACCATGGTACAGCGGGACGCATGCTCACTATCTTCGACGATGTCTTCAGCCCGTACGCACGCAAGGTACGCATTGCGCTGTACGAAAAGGATATCCCGTTCGAGCGGGTGCGCGCACTCCACGGCGACTGCAACCGGACCGACTTCGTGGACGTGAACCCGCGCGCCGAAGTGCCTGCGTTGCTCGATGGTGACTTCGCACTCTACGACTCGACGGTGATCTGCGAGTACATCGAGGATCGCTACCCTGCCCCACCGCTGTACCCGCACGACGCACAAACGCGTGCGAAGTGTCGACTCATCGAGGACCTCGCTGACACTCAACTCGACGCCGCCACCTATGCGGTCGCGATCATCGAGCTCGGCCGCAGCGAGGTTCACGAAGCGATGCACGTTGCCGCCGGCCGCGACATGCAGCGGCTCTACGATGAACTCGAACGGCACCTCGGGACGGCGCCGTTTTTCTGTGAGGCCTATTCGCTCGCCGATATCGCCGTCGTGCCCCATGTCATGGCGGCAACGTTCCTCGGCTTCGGCCTCGATCCCGCTCGGCACCCTGGCCTCGCGCGCTGGCTTGACCGCGTGCAAGAGCGTCCGGCACTGCTGCGGGATAATGCGGACGTGCTGGCGACGCTCCAGCGCTTGCAAGAGGAGAAGCGCCCGGCGTTTGATCCCTACCGAGTCCAGTGGCGAAGCGATCGCCTCGAATGGGTCATCAAGAACGGCTTTGCCGCCTGGTTCATCGAGGAGATGAAAGCCGGCCGCGTATTCTTCCCGCTGTCGGTCAGCCCTGAGTCCGCCGCGCCGCGATAGGAAGCCGGCGCACGGCGTCCCCTCAATCGCGAACGCCGACGAATGGCATCGCGAGGGCGGTTCGCAGCGGCAGCGCTTGCTGCTGTCCGGGCAAGCCGACCTCGATTTGAAGCGCGGACGAACTCTCGCCGTAGGTGCCGAGAAGCCGGTCCCACACCGTGAAAATCGTACCGAAGTTACTGTCCAGTTCCGGCCGGCGCCGCATGTGATGACGTCGATGGAGCGCCGGCGTCACAAGCAAGCGCGCCAACCATCGCTCCAGCCCTGGGTGGAAATTGATGTTTCCGTGCTCGATGAGATTGGCAACTGTGAAGAGGACCTCGAACATCACCACCGCCACGATCGGCGCTCCCAGCAGTACGATTGCGGTCAGCCGCAGCGGAAGAGACAGCAGCAACTCGCCTGGGTGAAATCGTACCCCGGTCGACACCGTGAAGCTGAGATCGGAGTGGTGGACACGGTGGAATCGCCAGAGAACCGCGACGCGATGGTTGGCCCGGTGCCAAAGGTACGAAACCGAGTCGAGCCCGACAATCGTCATGGGTAGCGCGAACCAAGGAGGCACATCCCATACGTGCAGGATTCCTAGGTGATGCACAGCCGCCCACCGGCTGATCGTGCAGGCGCACGCACCGCACACCCCTCCCAACACCGCGAGGTTAATGCCCCACAAAACAAGGTTGACGCGGTAGCTCCCGCGCATTGGCGCATGCGGCAGCCGCCGCTGCAGCGCGAACGCAAACGCCACCGCGAGAGCGAACGCCACCGCGCGAATGATTTGGAATTGCCCCTCCGTCATCTCAGCGCACTCAAGGACAATAGGGGCACCAGTCGCGAAGCCATCAACAAAGCCACCGGTCACCCGCGAGTCGCTATATCACGCCGCCGCCTCAATCCGCGCCATCGTCTCTTCTTGCAGCGGCGGAGGCGGTAGGGCGTAGCGGCTTCGAAAACGCTTACCGCGGAGCCACACCAACAGCGAACGCAGCACGACGTCGCGACGCCCGAACGCCTGCTCTGGCGTCTCGAACATGTTCATCATCCGAATGAAGGCGCGGAACACCACCGGGTCGCAACGCGTCGCCACGGCGATGCCGTCTTCGAAGAAGCGCGTCTGCAGCCGCCCCTTCAACGTGCGCGGCTGACGTCCCTCGGCTTTGCGCACGGCTTCGCGGTCGGCGAGGATCGACGCGCGATAGAACGGCTCGATTTCGGCGCGTGAAATCTCGTCCAGCATCACTGCGCCGGCCGCGAGATCGTGCGGATGCGCGTCGAGCGCCTGCCCGAGAAACTCCGCGTGCATGAACCCCTGCGCACACCCGCGCCCGTACAGCGGGTTCGTGCAGTACGCGGCATCACCGAGGACGAAGAAGCCGACGGCAACGGGTCCCTGCGCATCGACGAAGCGACGCAGCCGATTGATCAACCCGCCCATCGCCTGCACCGGATGATTCAACTCGTTGATCGGCTCCGCGACGTTCGGTGCCACCCAGGGCACAAGTCCGGGAATGTGACGAACCATTTCGTCGAAGGCACCCGGCTGCGCCAACACCTTCATGCGGGGGAACGCCAGCGGCGCCGCCAAGGTGATCGAGAACGTACGATCGTCCGCGGGGAACACGGCGTATTTCACCCAATTGAAATCGGCGGCGGTCGGATGCGGCCCACCCGGTCGCGGCTCCACCGCTCCGGGCACGAAACGGTAGAAGCGCGTGTAGTAGACCACGCCGGATGATTCGCTTTCTTCGAACGGCGCGCGCGCGCCGATCGCCGCCAGCCATTCGAGCGCATGCGACGTGCGTCCGCTGGCATCAACGACGATGTCGCCGCGCAGCTCGCCCGCAACACCGTCGCTAACGTAGCGTACCCCCGACACCACCGGCGCTGTCGCGCCGGGCGCGGCGATCAGCTCGCGCACGGTCGTGTTCGGCATCACCGTTACCCCACCGCGCTCGAGCACGTAGCGGCGCGTGACCCACTCGAAGGTTGTGCGGCGACAGCCGAGTGCGACCAGGTCCTCATCGCCAGGCTCGGGCTGCAATCCGCGCAGCGTTGGCGGTGGGTTGTCCATCATGCGCAGCTCGCGCGCGCCGGCCGCGAGCAACGCAGCGAGCAAATCCGGATAGTGTTGGCGCAACAACGTGCGCAGTCGTCCGAGGAACGCGTGCGAGTGACGCACCTGCGTAGCGCCCTTGCGTTCCCATGCGGCAAAGGCGTCGCTGGCCGTCGCCACCTCCGGCTGCGGGTCACGTTCGAGCAAGCTGACGCGGGCACCGCGCGCACTCAGCATCAGCGCCGTCGCCAGTCCGGTAATGCCGCTGCCAACCACGATCGCGTGGCGACCGGTGAGCGTGTGACTTCCTAGTTCTCGTGTTTCACTCATGCGTTCAGGCCAACCCCTCGCATGTAATTCACAGCCACGCGGCGGAGTAAAGCAGGTTCCGCGGCAATTGGTGTCTCAGTTTGAGATTGGCACTGCGGCCTACTTGCTAGTGTCGTGTCTCGCAATAGGCGATCTTTTCTGAGGCGTAGGGGCGATGCATGCATCGCCCTCCGTGTTTCTTCGTCGTGGTGGACACGTCGATTCGCGGGCGACGCATGCGTCGCCCCTACAGGGAACCGGGAGTGCTTCGTCACTCGTTCCTCGCGATGACAACTTCCGTTGCGCTCAAACTAAGATACTACCCCCCAGCAATCTCGCTTTCCCGGCGGCCATTGCCGCGCTATGGATGGCCGGCATGAACGCGACTGTCTTGGCGATCGACGCGGGGACCACCGGGGTGCGCGCCCTGCTCTTCAACGATCAGAGTGAGCTGCTTGGCTCGGCCTATCGCGAAGTGCTGCCAAGCTATCCGCAACCCGGACTCGTCGAGCACGATCCTGAGCAAATTTGGCGAGCGGTGGAAACCGTGGTCGCCGACGCGCTCAACCGGGCCGGCAGCGCCGCGGTCGCCGCGTTGGCCGCCGTCGGCGTGGCCAACCAGCGTGCAACCACGGTGGTGTGGGAACGCGGCAGCGGCCGGCCGGTGAGCCCGGCGATCGTGTGGCAGGACGGACGCACGGCAGCGCGCGTCAACGAACTCCTCGACCACGGCATCTACACCAACACCATGGCCTCGGCGACCAAGCTCGAATGGATTCTCCAGCACACCCCAGACGGTTTCACCTGGGCCGATGACGGCGAGTTATGTTTCGGCACCATTGATACATGGCTGGTGTGGAAGCTGAGCGGCGGGCGCGCGCACGTCACCGATCACTCCAACGCGTCGTGCACCGGCCTCTACGACTTTGCGCTGGGCGGCTGGGATGCGAGCGTGCTCTCCGCGTTGCAGATCCCTGCGCGCATGTTGCCGCGCATCGGCTATTCCAGTGAAGAGTTCGCACGCACGAAAGGGACGCTGCTTCCGGCCGCGGTCGCGATCGCCGGCATCGCCGGCGACCAGCAGGCGGCGATGTTCGGCGAGCTGAACACCGAGCCGGGCAGCGTGAAGATCACCTACGGCACGTCGGCCATGGCCGACATTCACGTCGGCGATTTCCCCGTGCTGTCGCAACGCGGCGCCTATCCGCTCGTGCTCGCCAGCCGCGCGGCGGGCCAACGTCCGTACTGCCTCGAAGGCACGGCCATCACCGCGGGGGCCGCTGTGCAATGGTTGCGCGACGGGCTCGGCATCATCGCCGACTTGGCCGACAGCGGCCCATTGGCGGCGAGCGTGCCCGACTGCGCCGGCGTGTGGGCCGTGCCGGCGTTCCAAGGACTCGGGACACCGTACATGGATCCGAACGCCCGCGCGGTTATCGGCGGACTCTCGCGCGGCAGCACGCGCGCCCACATCGTCCGCGCGGTGCTCGAAGGCATTGCCTTTCGCAGCCGCGAGGTATTGGAGACCCTGCTCGAAGACGCCGCTACGCCGATGCCCGACGTACTACGCGTCGACGGCGGCGCGGCCGCGAATGATTTCTTGCTGCAGGCGCTGGCCAACACCCTCGGTATTGCGGTCGAGCGTCCGCACGTCGTGCAAGCGACAGGGCTGGGCGCCGCCTACCTCGCAGGCCTCGCCGTCGGCGTGTGGAAGAACGTCGATGAGTTGCGCAACCGTTGGCGCTCGGGTGGCCGTTTCGAACCAAGCCTGAGCACCGACGAACGCGAAGGTAGATTCCAGGCGTGGAAGAAGGCGATCGCCGCCGCGCGCCTCACAATGTGAGCGGCTCACCCCAGCGATCGAGATACGTCACTTCGGCGGCTGCGCGTCGCACGACCGGACCGAACTTGTCGCGCGCGTACCCGAGCGGAATCATCACCGTCGTTACCACGTGATCGGGAATCGCGAGGAGCTCCCGCACCTCGGCATCGGCGAAACGCAAGATCGTGGTCAGACAGCCACCGATGCCGTGGGCGCGCGCTGCCAGGAGCAGGTTCTGCACCGCGGGCAAGATCGACGCGTAGAGCGTGGTCGGGTCGCGCGTCTCGCCGCGCTCGTCGAAGATCATCGGATAGCGGTGTTTGTCCACGCACGGAAAGAGCAGCACCGGCGCCTCATCGAGATGCTCAGCGAGATGGCGTGCCCCGCGCATCATGCGCTGCTGTTGCGGATTCAGGGCGCGGTACACCTTCTCCGCCAGCGCGAAGCGCGCGAGATAGAGATCGCGCAGCGAGCGCTTGAGCCCAGCATCGCACACGACGAGGAAACCCCACGGCTGGCTATTGCTACCGCTCGAGGCCCACGTGGCAGCGGTGATGATCTCCGTCAGCACGTCAGCGGGAATCGGGCGCGACTCGAACCGTCGGATCGTCCGCATCGTTCGCATCGCTTCAAACAGGTCGATGGCCATGATGATTCTTTCTCCTCAGGACCTTGTCCCCTCTTATCGAGGCACGTCCTTCGAGACGCCGCCACAAAGACGGCGGCTCCTCAGGACGAACGGTTCTGTTGTTGTCTTCAAAGAACATTTCCGCTCGCCCTGAGGAGGCCCCATCTTTTTCGGGGCCGTCTCGAAGGGCCGTCCCCCCTGTTTGTCGACACTCTCTCTCGGCTACCGATGGTGATAGGCGCTCACGCAACATCACCAACGCGGCTGCGCTACGGCGCCGTGGTGAGCGCCGTCACCAGCCGCGAGAGAAATTCCTGGCCCTCGTAGAATTGTTTCACTCCGACGCGTTCGTCTTTGCCGTGCGCGCGCACGTCGTCCATATCGACGAAGATGCCCGACACACCGTAGGCGTTGATGCCGGCGCTGCGAAAGTAGCGCGAGTCACTCGCGCCGGTGCTCATCGTCGGGATCACCGGCACTCCCGGCCACATCGACTCGGTGATGCGCTCGACGACCGCGATCAACGCCGGGTCGACCGGGGAAGCCGGGCCAGCGCTGGCAGGCTCCGTTTCCGTGATGCCGATCTGATCGTCGGCCAGCACGCCAATCAACGTCTGCCGAACCTCATCCATGCTGTGACCGGGAAGCACCCGGCAGTTGATGTTGGCGCGCGCCGTCTGCGGCAGCGCGTTGTCGGCATGGCCACCTTCGAGCCGCGTCGCGACGCAGGTCGTGCGCATGAGGGCATTGTAGGAGGGCGTCTCCGAGAGGCGCGCGATTGCTTGGGTGTCGGGAGGATCTTGAAGGAGCGCGAGCATGTCGGTAGTCGTCTGCCCCGACTCGGTCTTTGCGCTGCGCTCGAAGTAAGCGCGCGTGACGTCGTTGAGTTCGACCGGAAACTCGAACTTCTCCAATCGCCCCAACCCGGCGGCCAGCCGGTAAATCGCGTTGTCCTTCGTCGGCAGGGAACTATGGCCACCTTTGTTCTTCACCTCGAGCAGGAAGTTGGTGTAGGTTTTCTCACTCGCTTGTACGCCGTTGAGCAGATACGTGCCGCTGCGCATACGGCCACCGCCGCCTTCGTTGAGCACCATCTCGGCATCGACGAGGTCGCGATGGTTCTTGAGCAACCAATCGACGCCGTTGTCGGGGCCGCCCTCTTCATCCGCGGTGAGCACCAAGATGACATCGCGATCCGGCTTTCCGCCCGCCTGCTTCATCCGCAGCATGATTTCGACGAAGATCGCCGCCATGGCCTTATCGTCGAGCGAGCCGCGAGCGTAGAAGAACCCATCCTGTTCGAGCAGCTTGAACGGATCGACACTCCAATCGCTGCGCTTGGCTTCCACGACATCAAGGTGCGCGAGCAGCAACAACGGCCGCTTGGCGTCGCTGCCGTGCAGTCGCGCGACGAGGTTGCCGCGATTCGGTTTCGGCCCGAGGATCTGCACATCCTTCGCCGCGAATCCCGCCGCCCGCAGCCGTTTCGCCACCGTCTTCGCAGCAGTGGTCGTGCTGCCGGTCGAATGCGTCGTGTCGATCTCGATCAACTCCTGGTAGATGTCGCGTACGCGCTTCTGCTGTGGCGACAGCGGGAGTTCACTCGCGTAGGCTGAGAGCGAGAAAACGGTGAATAGGGCGACGGCAATCGGTGTTGTGCGCATGGCCGCGGACTGTATCAAAGGTGGTGCGCAGCTTACCAGGTGGTGCGCAGCTTACCAGCCTTGATGCGTCAGAAGATGACCTGGCCGCAGACGCGGAAACGCCGAGAGGAGGAATGAGCGAGAAATCGCGAGGAGATCTCCAAGCTTCATTGTCGATGAACACCGTGATGCGCCGACGTCCATCACTTGAAGTCCTGAAGCCAGACGAGCTGGTTGTGAATCTCAGCTTCCGACTTCCGGCCCAGGCAGCGCAACGTCCGCCGAAGCAACTCACGTAAGGGCACGTGATCGCAGACCAGGATGCCGTAGTGAGTCCCTCCCTTCGCACGGTACGCGCGGTCGATGACCACGAAGTCGCGGATGTTGTGCGTGAGAAACGCGCGCCGCTGCTTGACGGCGAAGGCGAGTTGCTCTGGATCGCTCAGTCCGCCTCGCTTCAGTTCGACGACATGCTGCGCATCGAAGTCCCGCCGCCGCAGCGTTTCCGAGAGCAACAGATGAACATCTTCGTCGATGAGCAGGCGGATCGCCGCCATCAGCGGCCCAACTGGGCACGCACGGCATCCTCCGTATTCGCCGCCAGATCCCGATCGATGTCGCTCTGGTTGTCGTAGTAGTAAGACAGCGCGTCATACACTTGCGCAAGGCTGAGATGGTGGAACTCCGCGATCAGCTCCTCGGGTGTCATGCCCTGGCGCAAGACGTAGTGCACGACGGAACGAACCGGAAATTTTGTTCCGGCGATCACCGGACTTCCTCCGCAACAATCCTTCCGGCTCGTAATGTGGGGGTGCTGTACTTTGAGCGCAGATCTGGGCATCGGCATCATTTCCTCGAATCCGTCTTCCTGTTCCGCCGCTTCCGATTCCGGCCAGAGGGAGCCTACGGCCGCCGCATCGCCGCAGTCAAGCACCGGTTTAGTTAGGACCGGTTGATCCAGTTCTTCATCGCAACTAGGAATGGTACCCGAGGAGGACAACAGCGATGCCCGAGTTGCTTAAGATCACCAGCGGACTGCAATTTCCTGAAGGGCCGATTGCAATGCCCGATGGCAGCGTGCTGCTGGTCGAGATCAGACGCGGCACTTTGTCGCGGGTGACGCCGGACGGGAAGATCACCGTCATCGCCAACTGCGGCGGCGGACCAAACGGTGCGGCGATCGGACCCGACGGTAAGGTCTACATCTGCAACAACGGCGGCTTCGAATGGCACGACATCGGTGGCCTGACGTTTCCCGGCAATCAGCCATCCGACTACGGCGGCGGCCGCATCCAGCGGGTCGATCTCGCGACCGGCACGGTCGAGGATGTCTACACCGAGTGCGACGGTCATCCGTTGTGCGGGCCGAATGACATCGTCTTCGATGCCGCGGGTGGATTCTGGTTCACCGATCACGGCAAATTGCGCGAACGTGATCGCGATCGCACGGGGATCTTTTACGCGACGCCCGATGGCTCGCTGATTCGCGAAATGATCTTCCCGCTCGATGCGCCCAACGGCATCGGCTTGTCTCCCGACGGCTCGCGCTTATACGCCGCCGAGACCCACACCGGCCGCGTCTGGGTATGGGACCTCGCGGCGCCGGGACAAATTGCCGGCGGGATGTCGTTCGGTCCCGGTGGCGGCTCGCTGCTTGCCGGTTTGCCCGGATTTCAACTATTCGATTCGCTCGCCGTCGACAGCGCCGGCAACGTGTGCGTGGCGACATTGGTGAACGGCGGCATCACGGTGATCTCACCCGACGGCAGCGCGATCGAGCACATCGCCACCGGCGATCCATTGACCACCAACATTTGCTTCGGCGGGTCCGATTTACGCACCGCCTACATCACGCTGTCGAGCAGCGGACGGCTGGTGTCGATGCAATGGCCGCGGCCGGGGCTGAAGTTGAATTGGTGAGCCGTGAAATCGTGATTCGTGAATCGTGAATCGTCGGACTCCAAGAGGTGTGTCCCGCACAATCACGACTCACGACTCACGCTTCACGAGTCACGATCTCACGACCTCCACGCCTCGTCGTCAGCCTTCGATCTCGGCCGCGAGCGCCGCGACCGGTGCGGGCACGTGCTCGACGCCGGCTTCGGCGAGGCGGCGGCGGATGCGTTCGAGCACCTCGCGCGCCTGCGCCTTCTTGCCCTGATGGGCGAGCAGCCGGCCCTCGCACAGATCGATCAGGCCATGCATGCCGCGCAGGTTCCTCTCGTTCGCCTCGGCGCGCAGTCGTTCGATCAGCCGGCGCGCCTTGCGCGCGGCGAAGAGTGCCTGTGTGAAGACGAACCACGGGTTGCGGATGAGGGCTCCCAACGGTGGCGTGATGTCCCGGCGCGCGGCGTAGACGTAGACGACCAGGACGAAGGTCTCGGTGGTATGCACCGCCGGCTCCCAACCATGCTCACCGAAGCTCCGAATCGAGTCGAACACGCCACGCATGCCGCTCGACAAATGACCAGATAAGAGATCGACGGACGCCCGGACGGTCTTTGCCGCTTGACCAAACCAGTAGTTCTCGTTCTCCTGCAGATACGGGAGCACATCGTCGATCAAGCGGCCTGCTTCCTCGAAGTGCAGATCGGTTACCAACGCGAGCGCCCGAAACACCGCGTTGAAGGTACGGTACGTCGGATCCTTCGCCGCGTCCATCCCCATCTGGGCGACCGCGGCGGCGCGCTCGAAGTCGAGGTTCAAGAGCCAGTAGAAGGACAGCTCGCACTGCCCGACCGACTCGGCGCGGCTGTTCCCGCTGGCACGACCGAAATCGACGAGTTCCTCCGCGATGCCCCGCGCCCGGCACATCTGCCCCGAGTGGTTGAGTGCGAACGTGAGCCCGGCGTGGCCGTTGAAGTGAGGGTACGGGGCGTTGCGTTTCTCTTCTTCGCTCTGATCGAGCGACTCCGCGGAGCGAATGACATCACCGACCCGCCCGAGAAAGAGTAGCGTGTGCGTGTGCCAGGCCACCGCGTGTGCGACCGCGTCCCGGGCACCCGCGGATCGACCCACTTCGAGCGCGCGCTCGATGCTCTTGAGCGCGCCGCGTAGATCGCCGTGGAAGGTTTGGACGTTGCCCAACCAACCCAAATACAGGGAGAGCACCGCCGGATCGCCGCAGCGCTCGGCGTCCTCAACATGCTTCTCCACCAGCCGCAGCCATTCGCGGATCGTGCCGAGGTAGTAGTGTACCTGCGACCACGCGACGATCAGCTCCGCGAGCACGCGGCTCTCCTCCGGACTGCGTTCGCGCTCCGCAATGAGCGCGTAGGCCTCGCGGAAGTGGCTCGTAGCCTCGGCGAGCGCATAGCGAGCGATGCACTTCCGGCCCGCCTCGCCCAAGTAGTAGATCGCCTTGTCGGTGACACCGCCGCGCAAGAAATGGTACGCCAGGGTCTCCAAGAACTCCGGGATGCGTTCGGCGAGCACGCCCTCCATGGCATAGGCTACGCGCTCGTGCAGCTTCTGCCGTTCGGACTTGAGCAGGCCGTCGTAGGAAACCTCCTGCGTCAGCGCGTGCTTGAAGATGTATTCGAGATTTGGCTCAGGACTGTGCGCGCGAATCAGATCGACGGCCTCAAGGTGCTCGAGGCTGGGAGCGAGCTGGTCGGCCTGCTGCGTGACCTGGGCGACGACGGAGTAGAGGAACTCGCGACCGACGACGGCGGCTTCGCGCAGCACGCGCTTGCGCGGCTCGTCGAGACGGTCGATGCGGGCAGCGATGACACCGCGCACAGTCGCCGGCACGGCCGCTTCCGCGAGCGGACGGGCCAGTGTCCAGTCACCATTGGCGCGCGTCAGCACGTGCGTCTCGATCAGCGAGTTGACGACCTCCTCGACATAGAATGGGTTGCCATCGGAGCGCTCGCCAATGAAGGTCCGCAACGCCGCGGGCGGCTCCGCCTTGAGCAGCGAAGCCAGCAGCTCGCCAGTCTGTCGCGATGACAGCTCGCGCAGCTCGAGCACCTGCGTGCCGGCGCCCGGCGTGTAGCCTGGGCGGTAGTTGCCGACGAGTAGCACGGGAATGCGCAGGTCTTCGGTCAACCCGCGCAGGAGGATCACGGTGGAAGCGTCGGCCCAATGTAGATCCTGCAGGCAGACCACCGTGGGCGCTCGCTGGGCCAGCGCGGCCAGCAGCCGCCGGACGGCATGGAGCAGTCGCTCCTGGAAGACCTCCCGGTCGATCACGAAACCGTCCGCTTGCTCCTGCTGAAACAGGTGCAGGATCAGGGGCAGGACTTCGCCGGTAGCGTCAACGAGACCCACGACACCGACCTCAAGCTTGGTGCGAACCTGCGCGGGGCGGTCGGTCTCCTCGATCGCCCAACTACGGCTCAGCAAATCGATGATCGGCGCGTAGGGAATGTTCTGCGCGTAGGGATAGGCGCGGCCCTCCAGCCACTGCACGTCGTCGCCGACCTTCGCGCGGAACTCCTCGACGAGTCGTGTCTTGCCCGTGCCCGCATCGCCGCGTATCCCGAACGCGGACGGCCTCCCGTCGCGCATTTGCTCGGCGGCGCCCAGCAGCGCACCGAGCTCGGTCTGGCGACCGACGAAGGCCCCGCGGAAGTGGCTCGCTTGGGTGGCGCGCGATGCGGTGCCGAGCACGCGCGCCACGACGACGGGTTCCGCCTTGCCCTTGAACTCACGCGCGCCGAGCTCCTCCAGCTCGCAGGCGCGCGCGACCAGGCGCCGCGTCTCGGGACCGACCCAGATCTCGCCACTCGGCGCGGCGTTCATGAGTCGTGAGGCGAGGTTGATCGTGTCGCCGAGCGGCCCGGCCGTGCCTTGACCAAATTGAAGCTCACCCGTCAGGACCAGGCCCGTGTTGATGCCGCTGTGCAGCGCGATCGCTGTTCCGGAGCGTGCTTCCACTGCTGGCGACATCGCGCGCACGACCTCGTGCAGCTCGAGCGCCGCGCGCACGGCACGCACGGGGTCGTCCTCGTGCGCGACCGGCACGCCGAAGAGCGCCATGACGGCATCGCCGATGAACTTGTCGATGTGGCCGTCGTAGCGGCCGATGATCTCGGCGGCCTGACTGAAGATACCCGCCATGATCTCGCGGATCTCCTCGGGATCGAGGCGCTCCGACAGTGCCGTGTAGCCGCTCAGGTCGGAGAACAGGACGGTGACCTGCTTGCGTTCGGCGTCGGCTGCCGCACGCGCCGCCGGTGTCGCCCCGGGTGTCGCACCGAGATTGGCGCCGCACCGGCTGCAGAAGCGCGCCTCGACGCCGTTGTCGGCTCCGCACGCCTCACAGTGTCCGCTTTCTCCGAGTTGCACGTGGGCACTTTAGGACAACACGCGAGTCAAAGGCCAACGACCGATCCCGCACGATCGCCAAGGTGCGGCGCACTGACGTGCTCGTGTTCGTCACTCGTGCTCGTAAACGACGAACACGAGTCACGAGCACGAGTCACGATCTCACGTCCTCCACGGCTCCACCAGAATCTTGGCGTGGGTGTCGGGTTTGGCCAGCGTGTCAAATGCGCCCGGGACGCCGTCGACACCGACGCGGCCGGTGATCATCGGCGCCACGTCGATGCGGCCATCGGCGATCGCTTGCAGCGTCTGCGCGAATTCCTCCGGCGTGTAGCCGAGCACGAATTGCAGATTGAGTTCCTTGTTGATGCCGAGCATCGGCTTGATGAGGTCATCCTCCATACATACGCCGGCAACGACGATGCGCGCACCGAGTGGTGCTTCGCGCATCACCTGATGCAACAGACCCGGGATGCCGACGCACTCGAAGATGACCGCGGGGCGCATGTTCGCCGCTTCGTTGAAAGCATCGATGGCGCGCCGCTCGGCGGGGTTGACGACCACGTGCGCACCCATGCGCTCGGCCAGCGCGCGGCGCAGGGGCGAGAAGTCCGCCGCGACGATCGGTTCGACCCCTCGCAGCTTGAGCGCCGCGATCACCGCCAACCCCACCGGGCCGCAGCCGATCACCAACGGCGCATCATGGCTCTCCATGCGCGCCTTGTTCACCGCGTGGACTCCGACCGCCATCGGTTCGGTGAGCGCCGCGTGCTCGGTCGCCAGGCCGTTGGGCACGGCCAGCACCATCGCCGACGACAACGTCATCAACTCTCCGTAACCGCCCGGCGCTTCGTTCGAGTAGCCGACGCCTTCCATGCGGCCGCCGCGGAACAGGATCGGCATCGACACCACACGATCGCCCGCGCGCACCGCGCCGCCGGTGTTGGGTCCGTAGTCGACCACCTCGGCGCAGAACTCGTGCCCCATGACGATGTCGCGCGTGATGTCGAGCACGAATAGCGCGCCGGTCTCGCGGGCGATCTCGACCATCTTGTCGGCGTGCTTGAGCGCATGCAGGTCGGAGCCGCAGATACCGCAGGCCAGTGTCTTGACCAGCACCTCTCCTTCCTGCGGTTCCGGATCTGGAACGTGGTCCACCACCAGCTTCGAATTGCGCATCACCGCGGCACGCATCGGCGAGTCTCCTTTCGATCGGCAACCCTACTCGTCGCTTGTGCCACAACTCGATCCGCTCTGCGAGCTGGCGAGCACCGGCACTCTTTCCCATAGGTGTCGCAATGCAGTATGAGAGGGCATAGGGCAGCCACGCATGAGGGTCTTGGTCGTAGAGGACGATGCGGCGACGCGGGCGGTGATCGAGAAAATCCTGCGCGCGCGCGGCCATGAGGTCACGGCGTTCGCCGACGCCGAGAGCGCATGGGCCGTCTATCAGGGCGACACCTATCCGCTCGTCCTGATGGACTGGCTGTTACCCGGTATGGACGGGTTGCAACTGTGCCGGCAGATGCGGGCGACGCCCTTCGGTGACCACAGCATCATCGTGGTGTGCACGACGCGCGATCAGCCCGACGACTTGCACGCCGTGCTCGCCGCCGGGGCGGATGACTATCTGACCAAACCGGTCGATGTCCGCCGCCTCAACGTGCGGCTGAGCATCGCCGAGCGTCAGGTGGAGAATCTCAGCGAGCGCAAACGCGCCGAGGCGCAGATCACCGCGGTGCTGGCGCAACTCGAACACAGCCGCGACGACCTGCTGTCGATCCTCAACGCGCTACGCGTCGGTAGCGCCATTGCCGAACGCGATGGCTCGCTCAGTTTTCTCAGCGAGTCCGCCCGCCGACTACTCGCCGACGGCGACGCCGGCAACCTGGCGCTGCCATGGGAGCGGAGCCTGCCGTTCTCCGCGCATGATGCGGCCGAGTTGAGAGCGATGGCCGCGCGCGCGCCGGCGCACCGTACGAAGGTACCGGTGTGCATCGAAACCGGCGCGCGCCGGCGCTGCTTTCTGGACGTTGAGGTCGTCGACGATCCGCGCGATCCGCAGCGCAAGATTTTCTTTCTCTACGACGTGTCCGAAGTCCACGACCTGCGCCGCTTGCTCGACGAGAAGGCGCAGTTCCGCGACCTCGTCGGCAAGAGCACGCCGATGGTGCAGATGTACCAACTCATCCGTGACCTGGCGCGGGTGGACAGCACGGTGTTGATCGAGGGCGAGACCGGGACTGGCAAGGAGTTGGTGGCCCGCGCGATCCACTACTCCAGCCATCGCGCCGAGAAGCCCTTCATCGCGGTGAATTCGGCCGGCCTCACCGACTCGCTGCTCGCCAGTCAGCTCTTCGGCCACAAGCGTGGCGCCTTCACCGGCGCGTTCGAGGATCACAAGGGCGTGTTCGAGGCGGCCGAGGGCGGGACCATCTTCCTCGACGAAATCGGTGACGTGCCGCTCAACGTGCAGACGAGTTTGCTGCGCGTGCTGCAGGAGCGCGAGATCACGCGACTGGGTGAGTCGAAGCCGCGCAAGGTCGACGTGCGCGTCCTCGCCGCCACCCACCACAACCTGAGCGCCGAAGCCGCCGCCGGGGACTTCCGGCCCGATTTGCTCTACCGCATCCGCGTTGCCCGCGTGCATCCGCCGTCATTGCGCGAGCGACGCGAAGATATTCCGCTGCTGGTCGGCTCGTTCCTCGGGCAAGTCGGTGCAGCCACCGGTAAACCGGTCGAGCAGGTCAGCGCCGCCGCGATGCACGAGTTGATGCAGTACGCATGGCCCGGCAACGTGCGCGAATTGCGCAGCGCGATTGAATTCGCCGTCATCCGCTGTCAAACATCCGTCATCGACGTAACCGACCTGCCTCCCGAGTTGACGCAGCCGCCAGTCCCGCAAATCGCCGCGGCCGGCTTTGGAGTGATCCCTGAAATCGACGAGCGCGAGCGCTTGCTCACGGCGATCCAGAGCGCCAAGGGCAATCGTACCGAAGCCGCTCGCCTGCTGGGAATCAGTCGCGCGACCCTTTACCGCCGGCTCTCGGAACTCCAGGTCGATCCCAAGTAGCCCGTGTCTCGCCCGAGACATGCTGAGACGTTGCTGATGCGCAGCGGCGAGACAGCCGGTATCGGCAACCCCCTTGCTCTTCCAAAAAGGCATTGAGAAAAGGGGGCTGAGGCGTTCCGATCCCCGACGCGATTGTCCCGACCCATTGGCACGGAGCATGCGCTCGCAAGCATCGGAGTAGGATTTGTGACCGAAGAGCTGCCGCCCGCGTTCGTGCTTCGTTTGCCCCCCCCCTCCGCCGACAAGCACGGACGCGGGCGCGCTGATCCGGGGCTAAGGGTTCCCGCCGGCATGACGAGACCGTCTTCACCATTACCCTCATCGACGCCCTTGCGAACGCCATCGCGATGATCCGATGAGTACCGAAGACCGACACAACCTGCCGTGGCTGGCCGCGCGCGTTCGTCTCGCCCTCTCGCTTGGTTTGGCTCTGATTCTCCTCCTGCCTGTCGTCGAATTGGGACGCGGTCGGGCTTCGTTCGCGGGAGCCTTCGCCCCACTCGCGCCGATAGTCGTCGGGGCAACGTTGCTCATTTGCATCTCCGCCGCCTATGAAGCGCGCCGCTATCGCCGCTTCACCTCCACGCTTGATCAGCGCCACGCCACCACCGCCGAGGCACTGCGGGAGCAGGAGGTGCAGCTGCGCAGCGTGTTCGAACACGTGCAGGACATTATCTATCGCACCGATCTGCAGGGGATCGTTCAGATGGTAAGCCCGTCGGTGGAACGCTACGGGTACCGGGTTAACGAACTGCTGGGTCGGGACGTGAACCAGTTGTATGCATATCCGAACGGGCGCGAACAGGTGCTCGAAGCCTTGCGCGACAAGGGCGCCGTGAACGACGTCGAGCTGCTGTTCCGGCGGAGCGATGGAACGCTGATCTCGATGTCGGCAACCGCGCGCCTGCTGCGCGATGAGACGGGCCGCCCGGTCGCCACTGAAGGGATCTTGCGGGATATCTCGGCGCGCAAGATGGCCGACGCGGCCCTCGCCGCCAGTGAGGCGCGGCTGCGAGCGTTGGTTCAGAACTCTTCCGATCTGATCACCATCGTCGACGACGATAGCTCAGTGCGCTACGTCAGCCCCGCAGCCGCACGCATCCTCGGCTACAAGCCGGCACAACTCATCGGCGAGTCCACCGCGCAGCACGTCCACCCCGACGACCGGCAACCGCTGCGCGCACTATTCACGGAACTGCTCAACCACCCCGACCAGGCGCGACGTATCGAATACCGTGTCCGCCACGCGAGCGGATCGTGGGTCCAGGTCGAATCGATCGCCAGCAACCTGCTGCGCGATCCGGCAATCCGCGGGATTGTGCTGAACACGCGCGACGTCACCGACCGCAAGCACAGCGAGAGCGAGCTGCGCACGGCGAAGGAGTCTGCCGAGGTGGCTAACCGCGCCAAGTCGCAGTTTCTCGCCACCGTTAGTCATGAAATCCGCAGCCCGATGAACGCCGTCATCGGCTGGGCCGGCTTGCTGCTAGAGTCCCCGCTGCAACCAGAGCAGCAAGAGTACGCGCAAGGCATTCGGCGAGCGGGTGACGCGCTCCTCGCCATCATCAACGACGTACTCGACTTCTCGAAGATTGAGGCCGGCAAACTCGCGCTCGAGATCACTGACTTCGATCTGCGCCAGGCAATCGACGAGGTGGTTGACTTGGTACTCGCGCCGGCGCAGCGCAAGGGCTTGCAGCTCGCCTCGCTGATCTACCACGACGTGCCACCGCTGTTGCGCGGTGACCCCGGCCGGCTGCGCCAGATCCTCGTCAATCTGCTCGGCAACGCGGTCAAGTTCACCGAACGGGGCGAAGTCATGCTGCGGGTCAAACTCGCGGAGACCCAGGGCGCGAGCACGACGCTGCGCTTTGAAGTCGCGGACACCGGTATCGGTATCGCGCCCGAGGCTCGCGCCCGACTGTTCGAGGCGTTCTCGCAGGCCGACATGTCGACCACGCGCGAGTACGGTGGGACAGGACTCGGTTTGGCGATCAGCAAGCGGTTGACGGAGTTGATGCAGGGCGAGATCGGCGTCGAGAGCCAGGGCGGTGTCGGCAGTACCTTCTGGTTCACCGCCCGATTTCAGACGCAACCGCGGCTGGCGGCCGCGTCGACTCATCCCGCCACTCCGTCCGAGCCAGCCGTTGGGACAGCCGCATGCTACGGGGTGCAACCACGCATCCTCGTGGCCGAAGACAACGCGCTCAACCAACACATCACCGTGCGCATGCTCGAAAAGCTCGGCTATCGCGTCGATGTTGCAGCCAACGGAATTGAAGCGCTGCGCGCCCTCGAACGCGCGGCCTACGTCGCCGTACTCATGGACTGTCAGATGCCAGAACTCGACGGCTTCGAGGCCACCGCAAGAATTCGCGCGCAAGAACAGTCAACCGGTCAGCGCATCCCGATCATCGCCGTCACCACCGGCGCCTTGCCCGGCGATCGCGAGCGCTGCCTCGCGGCCGGCATGGACGACCATGTGCCCAAGCCGGTCACCCGGGATCAGCTGGCGGCCGCCCTGCAGCGGTCGATTCCCCGGCCCATGCCCATCATCGTCGACCCCAGCCGCACCCAAACGCTGCACTGACCCGCACGCAACGCCACCGCCGCCGCCCTATCATCCACGGGCAGCCCACGGAACGCTCCTGTGATAGAGAGAGGCTGTGGGTTACGGCAACTCAACGCTGACGGCCGGGCACGAACATTCCGGCTCCGACATCGAGATCACCGTCCTACTGGCCCGGCGTGTCCGCATCGGCCTGGGGATCATATTACTGTCAAACGCGCTCTTCGCGCTCGCTGATCTGCTCCTGGCAACCAGCCGTCCGGGCGCGTTGCTGATCCTCAAGTTGATCCAGGCGAGTGCGGTGCTCGCCGCCTTCACGGTCGTGCGCCTGCGCCCAACACAGCGCGCCTGGATCGTCGCGAGCACGTTGGCGGCGCTGGCCGTCATCTCGACCGCCACGGCGGTTTCGGGGGTGCTCACCGCCGACGTCGTCACCACCTCTATTCTGTGCCTCGCACTCACGTTGGGAGCCGCAACATTGTTGCCCTGGGGAGTGGTCCCGCAACTCGTCGCCGCCGGCGGCGCGGCGCTGGCGATGCTGTTGAATCTCGTTCTGGTGACCGGCAGCTTTGCCGACGTGTTCAGTTATCCCGCCGTCGGCGTCGCGGTGACGTTGGGCGTGTCGGTGTACGTGTCAGCGGCGTTCGCCCGCGAGCGCGCGGTGACGCAGCGCGCGGCACTTGAGCGCCAGGGCGCCGAAGCCGCACTGCGGGAGAGCGAGGAGCGCTATCGCGACTTGTTTGAGAACGCCAGCGATCTGGTCCAAAGCATCGGCCCCGACGGGCGCTTGCTATACGTCAACAAGGCGTGGCGCGACGGGCTCGGGTACAGCGACGCCGAGTGTCGCACGCTGTCGATCTTCGACGTGATTCACCCCGACTACCACGCGCGCTGTCGCGCGCTGTGCGAGCAAACCGAACGTGGAGACCGCCTGCGCATGGAGGTCGTCTTGGTCGCGAAGGACGGGCGCGACATCCTCACCGAGGGCACCGCGAGCTGCAAATTCGTCGACGGAAAGCCCGCCTTCACTCGCTGTATTCTGCGTGACATCACGGCGCGCAAACACAGCGAGCGGGAGCGCGACCGTTTCTTCGACTTGTCGAGTGACCTGATGGTGACTGGCGGTCTCGACGGCCGCGCCCGGCGGCTCAATCCCGCCTGGGAGCGAACACTAGGCTTTTCGCTCGCAGAGATGTTCGCCACCACGTTGCTCGACTTCGTCCATCCCGACGACCGCGAAGCAACCGGCGCGGCCATGCAGGCGGCGAGCAGCAGCGGGCAAGCCGCGTTCGAGAATCGCTTGCGGTGCCGCGACGGCACCTACCGGTGGATCCAGTGGAAGGCGGCGATCATCGCCGACGAAGCGGTTTTCTACGCCACCGGCCGCGACATCACCGCGCGCCAAGCCGCGGAAGGCGCGCTGCGCGAGAGCGAAGAGCGGCTGCGCGCGATGCTGCAGAACTCCACCGACATGATCGCCGTGACCGGCCTCGACGGCACCTTCCAGTACGTCAGCCCCTCGGTCGAACGCTTGCTGGGCTACCGCCCGGAAGACCTCGTGAGCACACAAGGCTTCGCCTTTATCCACCCGGATGACCGGGAACGCCTGCTCAACGCCTTTGTGCAAGGATTGCAGGACGGTGGCATCGGCGGCCCTTTCGAATATCGCGCGCGCAGCGCGAGCGGCGAATGGGTCTACCTCGAATCGATGGGCAGCAACCTGTTCGACAACCCCGCGATCAAGGGATTCGTCTCGAACAGCCGAATCATCACCGACCGCAAGCGGGCGCAAGACGCCCTCCGCCAAAACGAGGAACTCTACCGCACGGTGGCGCACCACTTTCCCAATGGCTTGGTTGCCCTGTTCGATCAGGATCTGCGCTACACGATGGCGGAAGGCGAGGCACTCGCAACTACCGGCTTGTCGAAGCAGGCGATGGAAGGTCACACCATCTGGGAAGTCTTCCCGCCCGACATTTGCGCGTTGATCGAAGCCCCCTGCCGCGCCGCGCTCAACGGCGGCGCATCGACCTTCGAAGCGACGTTGGCGGGCCGCATCTACACGGTCCACACACTGCCGGTTCGCGACGAGACCGGCGCCGTCGTGTGCGGCATGGCGATGAGCCAGGATATCACCGACATGAAGCATGCGGCCGAAAATCTCCGCCACGCCAAAGAAGCGGCCGAGGCGGCCGACCGCGCCAAGTCGGCGTTCCTTGCCACCATGAGTCACGAGATCCGCACGCCAATGAACGGCGTCATCGGCATGACCAGCCTGCTGCTCGACACGCCGCTCAATGACGACCAGCGCGAATACGCCGACGCGATTCGCGTCTCCGGCGACGCGTTGCTAACGATCATCGACGACATCCTCGACTTTTCGAAGATCGAGGCCGGCAAGCTCGAATTGGAAGAGGTCGACTTCAACCTGCGCGAGCTGGTCGAGGATGTCACCGACCTGTTTGCCGAAGCCGCGCAGCGCAAGGGGCTGGAACTAGTGTCGTTGGTGTATCACGACGTGCCCACCGCGGTGCGCGGCGATCCCGGACGCCTGCGCCAGATCCTCACCAACTTGATCAGCAACGCCATCAAGTTCAGCGAACGCGGCGAAGTGGTGGTGCGCGCCAAACGCGTTGAGGAGAGCGCCACCAATACTGCGATCGGGTTTGTGGTCAGCGACAGCGGCATCGGCATCGCTGCGGATGCGCAAGGACGGCTGTTCCGTCCGTTCTCGCAAGCCGACAGCTCGACCACCCGCAAGTATGGCGGCACCGGGCTGGGGTTGGCGATCTGCAAGCAGCTCAGCGAGCTGATGGGTGGCAGCATCGGCGTCGAAAGCGAGCCGGGGCGCGGCAGCAGTTTCTGGTGCACCGTGCGTCTCAACAAACAAGCCGATGCAGCGACCGCCGTCGTGCCGGCGCCGCGCACCGAGCTGCAAGGTCGCCGCGTCCTCGTCGTCGATGACAACGCCACCAGCCGCGCGGTGCTGCACCGCCAGTTGTCAGGCTGGGGGATATTCACCCGCACCGTCGAGAACGCTGCCGACACGCTGGCGCTACTGCGCAGCGCCGGTGACAACCACGTTCCGTTCGACGTGGCCATTGTTGATGATCCGCTGCAAGGCTGCGATGCGCTCGACCTCGCCCGCACCATCAGGGCCGAACTCGGCAACGGCACGCTCGGGCTCGTGCTACGCACCACTCGGCGCGGCGCGCTCGAAGCTGCTCGGCAAGCCGGATTCAACGCCTGCGTGATCAAACCCACGCGCCAAGCGCAGCTCTACGAGTGTCTCGTATCGATCGGGGCGATGAATCCGGCTGCCCCCACCGTTGCGGCGGCGCAGCCCGTGGTCTCCGCACAGACCGCGGCCGCGACAACGCGCGCGCGCATCCTGGTCGCCGAAGACAACGTGGTCAACCAACGCGTCGCCGTGCGACTGCTCGAACGCCTCGGCTATCGCGCCGACGTCGCGGCCAACGGTCACGAGGCATTCGATGCGCTGGGACGCATTCCGTACGCTGCGGTGCTGATGGATTGCCAGATGCCCGAGCTCGACGGCTTCGAGGCCACCGCGGCGATCCGCGCGCGCGAGGGCGGCACTCAACGGGTCCCGATCATCGCCATGACGGCGAGCGCGCTGAAGGGCGACCGCGAGCGTTGCTTAGCGGCAGGTATGGATGACTACATCGCTAAGCCCATTCAGCCCGACGATCTCGACGCGGCGTTGCAGCGCTGGCTGCGCCCGCGCCCGGCCAGCGTTCCTCTTGGTCGCCCCGCGGTCGCTCTCGCGATGCCAATCGATCGATCAGCGTTGCTTGCGCGCCTCGACGGCGACACCGCTCTCTTGAAGGAAATGACCGCGCTGTTTCTCGGCGACTGCCCGCGGCTGCTGTCCGATCTGCAAGCGGCCGTCGTCAGTGGTGTCGCGCCGCGCATCGAGCGGGCCGCGCACGCGCTCAAAGGCGCGGTGGCCAACTTCGACGCCAAAGCCGCCTACGACGTTGCGTTGCGGCTTGAACGTCTCGCCCGCGCCGGCGATCTGACGCAAGCCGAGGCGCTGTGCGCGGCCCTCGACGCCGAATTGAATCGGTTGCAACCGGCTCTCGCAGCGCTGACGCAATCGGATCGGTAAGCGCGCCGCGCCGCTCAGTCGAGCGTGACTTCTCTCAGATACGCCGCCAGCTCCGCCGCGCTTGGCACCAGCGGTTCAGTCGTACCACCGGCCATGTTGTGGACGCATTGGCCGCTGTTCAACGGGGTCGCCGCGCTCGTTCCCTGTGTTGATCGCACGGTAACGGCGCCCTCGAGATCGCAGATCGCATCGAGGTCGGTGTCGCCCCACAGCACGGTGCCACGCACGCCGGCAACCGCTGTGGGGGTTTGGATCTCGTAGTCGGTCGGCCCGCGGAAGAATTTGGCGATCGCGATCTGGAACCGCCCGGCGAGGACCCGCAATCGTGCCGTGCGCGCGGCAGGTTCGATCCGCATTCGCTCGATCACGACCCGACTCTTTGGACCGATGGCGAGCACGGAATCATCACTGAGCAACAGCTTCACCTTGGCGTGCTCATCCGTCTCAACCGCGTCACCAGCGTTCAGACCATCACCGCGCTTGAGCGGCTCACGCTTCTCGGCGCGCATCACGGTCGGTGATCCGTTGACGGTGACAACCTGAGCGATATCGCTAGCGGCAGCGGACGGGACCCACTTGATCAACAAGATCGCCACAACGATCGTCACCAACCCAACACCGTTCCCTGAAAATGCGCGCATACTCGACCCTCCTGGTTCCGTCTATCTGACAACCACGAATCATGACAAGGCTGCATCGGCAACGTGGCCCATGGTGACCGGTGTAGGGATGCAGCCCTCGTTTGCTCGTTTCGAGGCGGGCGTGTTAAGCATCACCCAGTCGATTTGCAGTTCAGCACGGTCGCCAGAGAGGAGGGCGCCGATGAGACGATCAGTCGTTGCATACGTGCTCGGTATGGCGGTGCTGTGCACCACCGGACGCGTCTGGGGAAACGACGGGCAGCTCGATCGCAGCTTCGGTGCGTCTTACAATCATTCACCCAAGCTTCCGCTTCAATTCGCCGCGGCCCTGGCCCTACAACCCGATGGCAAACTCGTCATCGCCGGCTCAAGCGCGAACGGGAGCCGCTACGATCTAGCGTTGGTGCGCTGCAATTCAGACGGCAGCCTGGATCCCACTTTTGGCACGAACGGCCTCGCCAAGGCACCGCTGGGCAGCACCCGCTACGTCGCGCGTGGCCTCGTGTTGCAATCCGATGGCAAGTTGGTCGTCGGCGGCACAACTGACGGCGTCACGAATGCCGACTTCGCGCTCGCACGCTTCAACGCGGACGGCAGTCTCGATTCGACCTTTGGCGGCACCGGGGTCGTGACCACCGCGATCGGCGCGGCCGACGATGCACTCAACAGTCTCGTCGTGCAATCCGACGGTAAACTCGTCGCGGCCGGCACCGTGTTCGGTGCCAGTCGATCAGACTTTGGACTCGCTCGCTACGCCGCCGACGGTGCGCTCGACGCCACGTTTGGGAATGCAGGCATAGTAACGACGAGTGTCGGGACCGATTTCGCGGCGCTCAGTTCGCTGGCGCTCCAATCTGACGGACGTGTTGTCGCTGCGGGCTGGGCCGGCATTGTGCAAAACGGCACCCTGCGAGCCACCTTCGCACTCGCGCGCTACAACGCAGACGGTGGTCTTGACGCCGCCTTCGGCAACGGCGGGCAAGGGCTGGCTCCGGTCGGATCGGTAAACTCTGCTGCGAACGCTCTCGTCGTGCAACCCGATGGCAAGCTCGTGGCGGCGGGCTTTGACGGCGTGGGTTTCACGCTCGCGCGCTACGACACCGCAGGGAGCTTGGACCCGACCTTTGGCAATGGCGGGAGCGCCACGGCGGGAGGCGGCAGCGGCGCAACGTCGTTGGCGCTCCAGGCCGATGGCAAGTTGATAACCGCCGGGCTTGTCGAAACTGCAGCCGGTTTCGCTATTCGCTTCGTACGCCACAGCAGCGATGGAATCGTCGACGGCGGCTTCGGTAACGGTGGAGTTGCGACCGTCCCGCTGCTCGATTCTTTCTCCGACACACACACCGGCGTCCTCGTGCAGCCAGATGGCAAGCCCGTGGCAGTCGAGATGGACAACGTCGTCCGCTGCAATGCGAATGGGACGCCGGACAACACCTTCGGAATCGCGGGTACAGTGCGGGTTCCAATCGGCTTCAGTTCGCTCGCCTTTGCAGTCGTCGCCCAACCTGACAATCGGCTCGTGGTCGCCGGCATATCCTATGCCGATCACTCCTCTGCGGGTGCCGCCGATGCCATTGCTCTTGCTCGTTTCGAGGTCGATGGCACTCTCGATGCCACGTTCGGGAACGCTGGTGTCGTGACCACCGTCATCGGCACCGGCGCCTCGGCCAACGCCTTGGTGCGCCAACCGGATGGGAAACTGACGGTCGCGGGCAGCTCGGGTAGCACCGGCGTCTTCACACTTGTCCGCTACAATGCGGCCGGGGGGCTCGATAGCAGTTTCGGTACGAGCGGGATCGTGACTACGTCAATCGGCCAGGCGTCCCACGCCACCGCGCTCGTCATCCATCCCAGTGGCAAACTCACCTGCGCTGGGTACACCGAGCATGCCGACGGAGCGGACTTTGCCGTCTCGCGCTACAACCCTGACGGCAGCCTCGATCCCACCTTCGGCACTGGGGGGATAGTGACGACGCCGATCGGCGCAGGCTACACGTATGGATCCGCTCTCGCGCGACAATCCGATGGCAAGGTGATCGTGGCTGGAGCTTCATTCGATCCCAATTTCGAAAGTTCGATGCTCGCGCTGGCGCGCTACACGACCGATGGTAGCCTCGACACGACCTTTGGCGATGGTGGTATCGTCACTACCTCGATTACTGGCATGGACGCGGCGAGCGCACTCGTTCTGCAACCAGACGGCAAGCTGGTCGTTGTGGGCTACTCGTCGGTCGGGGAGACGAGCTACACGGAAGTCGTCCGTTACGACCCGCAGGGCCTGCTCGACGCCACCTTCGGCAACGGCGGTGTCGTGACCACTTTGATCGAGGAGAGCAGCGGCGCCGCCGCAGTTGCGTTGGACCCGGACGGCCGGATTGTCGTGGCTGGCAACGCCTGGGACGGGAGCAGTTCGCTGTTTGCACTCGCGCGCTATGACGTCAACGGCGGTCTCGACTCCACTTTCGGCGATGCCGGGGTTGTCACGACACGGATTGCCGGGAGCAATCTGAGCGGCAGTACGAACGATGCTTTCTCGTTGATCCGAATGCCGGACGGCAAACTGGTAACCGCAGGCGCCTCGGCGCGTCCCTACAGTCGCTTCGCGATCGCGCTGGCGCGTTACGAGGGCTCTCTGGCTGGCAATCTCATTCCCGGGCGAGGTGCCGCGACCGGCGAGTGCCTTACCGAATGGATGGTGTTGAATACTCGCAACCCACCGACGCGCGACCGTAGCGGTCGGATCGTCGGCGCGCAGACTTGCATCGACAACGATCCGTCGTGCGACTTCGATGGTGGAACGTTGGGCAGTTGTACGTTCAACGTGTCGGTGTGTGCCCGCGTAGCCGATCCGTCGCTTCCGAAGTGCGCACCATCCGCATTGGCAAGCTATGATGTGTTGTTGCCATCAACGCGTGAAGCGCAGCGGCGAGCGGGCGCGGCCACCCTGCGCACCGCGCTGTCGCGGGCCGCGGCGAGCGTGATGACTAACGACAACAGCCGATGCTCGCACCTAATCGACGTGGTCGTTCCGCTCGGCATCACGCAGACCGGATTCCGCCTCGGACGACAGGTGCTCATGAGCCGCGCGAAAGCGGGCACGAACATCAGCGACCTCGATCTGATCACGTTTACGTGCAAGCCCTGAAGGCGACCGTATCACTCTTCCTGGTAAAGCGACCGGCCAGCGCTCGGTCACTCACACGCGATCGGCCTGCGTCAGCGCATCGACCCGACTAAAATACGTTGCGAGCGCCGGACGTCGTTGCAAGACTTGCTTGCCGATGGTCGAGTCGCCGATGCACTCGGCTTGGCAGCAGATGGCGATGTCGGCCAGCGTGAGGGTGTTGCCGACGACGAAGCCGGTTGCGCGCTGGAGATCTTCGATCGCGCCGAACAAGCGGTCAACGTCCTCGGCCAGTTGCGCCGCCGACTTGCGTCCGATGCCTTGCGTCGTAGTGGTCGATTTGAACATCTCGCGCAGCATCGGCGCCATCGCCTCGACCATTTCCTTCGGCGCATCGCCGAGCAGCTTGCCGACGTTGGCCGCGAAGTCTTGCTCGCCAAAGCGGGTCGTCATCTCGTAGAAGTAGAGCGACTCGTCGGCCCAGTCTTCGAGCGCGAGCACCAGCGCGCGCTGCGCCGGATCGGACGGAATCAGCGCCGGCCTCGGATAGCGCCGCTCCAATTCCAGTGCAATGTTGGTCGAGTCGGCGATGACCGTACCGTCAATCTCGATGAACGGCAGCTTGCCGGTGGAATTCTTCTCGCGAATCGACCCGACCTCGGCGAGCGGCCACTCGCGAATCGCGAACGAGATCTGCTTGTACCGCAACACGCGGCGGATCTTGTCGCAGTACGGCGACACAGCGAATTGCGAAAGTGTGATCATCCAATGCGTCCCTTCTGCCCTCTACCTACTGCCTACTGCTTCTTGCTTCGACTTCACGAACAACGCTTCCGCTCCCTGTTCGAAGAGGGCGAAGCGTGGGTCCTTGGTTTGACCAAGATGGTAGCGGTGGTAGATCTGCTGCAGCACCACCGCCATCTTGAACAGTCCGAAGACGTAGTAATACGGTAGCGTGCTAACATCGACGCCGCGCCGCTGGCCGTAGCGTGCCACCGCTTCACCACGAGTCATGAAGCCGGGCACCATCGAGGGCATGGTCACCTGTCCCGAGTCGGGGAGTCCGTCGCCGGCTTCGAGCCACGCGGTGAGCAACGTGCCGAGATCGGCGAGCGGATCGCCGAGCGTGCACATGTCCCAATCGAACACCGCCTCGCACTCGGGCGAGTTGGACTTGAGCATCATGTTGTCGAGGCGCCAGTCGTTGTGCAGGAGCGTCGCCAGCGGCGATGCCGGCAAGTGCTCGTTCAACCAGCGACACATCTCGTCGGCCACCGGCATCTCTCTGGTTTTCGCACGCTGATAGCGCGCCATCCAGCCATCGATCTGACGGCGCATGAATCCCTCGGGTTTGCCGATCGTGTCCAAGCCGACCGCACGCGGATCGACCTGATGCAGGTCGGCCAGTGTGTCGATGATGACCTCACTGATGCGCCGATTGATCGCCGCGTCCTTGCCGCTGCCAAACGCGGCCGGAATGCTGCGCCGCACGACAATGCCGTGGCGGCGCTCCATCACAAAAAACGGCGCGCCGATGATCGCCGGATCTTCGCAGTACACATACGCCCGCGGGGCGAGGGGATACTCCTTATAGAGCACGGACAGCGCACGGTACTCGCGCCCCATGTCGTGCGCTCCGGGGGCGACCGGACCGATCGGTGGCCGCCGCAGCACGTACTCAACCTCGCCGTAGCGCAGGCAGTAGGTCAGGTTCGCGTGCCCGCCGGCGAACTGGATCACTTCCAACGATCGGTCGGAGTGGGGCAGCTTGCCTCTCAGATACTCCGCCAGACGCGCGTGATCGAAATCTTCGCCGTCACGAATCGCGATCGTCTCGGGCGGATCGGCAGGTTGGGTCTGCTTGTTGGCTTCCATGGCGTCTCAGTGCTGGGCCCGCCCTACGGTCTCCTAGTCCACTCCCGATTCACGATTCACCACTCACGATTCACGCCTCACGCCCCTTCATCGCATAGATGCGCGTGACTTCGATGTCCAGCACCACCGTGCGGCGCGGGCCACCGCTGGCGCCGGTACGGGTGTCGCGCAGACTATCTGTGACTTCACGTGCACGGCCGTAGACGATCGCGGCGGCGCCATTCGACCCCCACGTCGTCAGCGCCACTTTGGGATTGTCGCGCAGATCGCGGCGGCGCACCGCCGTCTCGAAGATCGTCGAGCGCAGTCGTCCGTTGACGAACTCAGCGTGGACCGGCGCGATATGCGGTGCGTGCGTGTTGCCGACGGTTGCCATCGCCTTCATCCGCGTCCCGTTCCAGAACGCCACGAATTCGGCCGCCGTCATCTCACGCTCCGGGCGCGCGAACGTATCGCGCACCGCGTGGCCGGCAGTCTTGCGGCTGCGCTCGATCACCCGCCGAATCCGCGCCAGCGCCTTCGCCGGCCAATTGGCCGGATCGCGTTCATCGGATGATACGGGTTCAGTGCTCATGTGATTGGACTACGCACTACGCGCGCTTCCCCTCATACTGCGCCAGTATCCGCCGCGCGACGACCATCTTGTGGACTTCGTCCGGACCGTCGTAGATGCGGGCGAAGCGGGCTTGGCGATAGAACATCGACAACGGATGATCTTCGGTCACGCCGGCGGCGCCGAAAATTTGGATCGCTTTGTCGACCACGCTGTGCAGCACCTTGGCGCCGAAAAATTTGATCAGCGAAATCTCCTCGCGCGCGCCGCTGGCGCCGGCGGTGTCGATCTTCCAGGCCGCGTGCAATGTCATCAGCCGCGCGGCTTGAATGTCGGCGCGCGCCTCGGCGATCCAGTCCTGAATGTTGGCTTTGCGCGACAGCGTGCTGCCAAACATTTCGCGCTGCGTCGCGTATTGGCACATCATCTCGAAGGACCGCTGCGCGACGCCCAGCCAACGCATACAGTGATGAATGCGACCGGGGCCGAGGCGCTCCTGAGCGATGGCAAAGCCCATGCCCTCGCCGCCGAGCCGGTTGGTCACCGGCACGCGGCAGTCCTCGTACCAGATCTCGGCGTGGTGGTTGTCGTAGTCGCCCATCACCGGAACGCCGCGGGCGATCTTGAACCCAGGCGTATCGGTCGGGACGATGATCTGACTGAAGCGCAGATACGGATTCTCCTGCTCCGGGTTGGTCATCGCCATGACGATGGCAAAGGACGAACCGTGAGCACCGCTGGTGAACCACTTGTGACCGTCGATGACGTAGTGATCGCCGTCGCGTTTCGCGGTGGTGCGCAGCAGGCGGGGATCGGAGCCGGCGACTTCCGGCTCCGTCATCGAGAAGCAACTGCGGATGTCGCCGTCGACCAACGGTTTGAGCCAGCGCGCCTTCTGTTCATCCGTGCCGAGGCGCCACAAGATCTCGGCGTTGCCGGAGTCGGGCGCTTGCGAGCCCATGCAGACGGGAGCCGCCGGACAGCGACCGAGGATCTCGTTGACGAACACGTAGTGCATGAACGGCAGATCGGCGCCGCCCGCTTCCTTCGGCAGATGGAACGCCCAGTATCCGGCGGCCTTCGCCTTCGCTTGCACCGCCTTGATCGCCGGCGGATACGCCGGGCCGCCGACCTCCATGGTCCACCCTTCATGCGAGCGTTCGAGCGGGTACACATGCTCGTCCATGAAGCCCCGGATATTGGCGCACAACTGGTCAACCTCGGCCGGTACCGCAAAGTCCATCGCTCACTCCTTGGATTGGTCTCGTTCGATCGTCACGCTGAGCGTCGGACGCTTCGCGCTGAGTCGATCTCCTATTTCACCTTCTCCAGTGCCGCGTCCATGCTGGTGAGGATCGAAGCGGGGTTCTTCTCGTCGTAGAAATATTTGTACTGGTCGCGGGGCGCGTGGATGTCAGCGAGTGTGCCGTTCGACGACAGAAAGAACGTCCGCGGAATATACCCCCCGTCGGGCGCATACTTCTGACTGAGTTCCTTGTTCTGGTCGCCGTCGACATGGATCATCACGAAGTGCTTCGACTGCTCGGCGACTTTCGGGTCGTGGAACACGCCGCTGTAGTTCTTGCAGTGCGGACACCACTCGGTGAAGAAAATGAGGCAGATCGGCTTTTTCGATTTCTTGGCTTGGGCGAGGCCCGCCTCGTACGACTGCCACGGAATCTGCGCATCGTTCCAGTCATGCGCGCTAGCCGGCACGGCAACCGCCAACACGGCCAACACGGCGGCGAACACATGCATCATCGCTGTTTTCGTCATGACACCTCCACTCGTGGCCCGTGTTTGTAGCCGAGAGCGGGCGGGTTTGAAACCCGTCTCTACGCGTTGGCCGCGAGGGCGGCGAATGAAATCGCCGACAGCTTGCGCGTCGCCACCACGGAGTACACGCAGGCAACGCGGCCGTCCGGGGTGAGATCACAGAGAAAGACAATGCGCGGCGGTTCGCCGGGTTTGCCGGTCGGCATCTCACCGACCAGCGCCGGGAGGCCGTTGATCATGCGGGCTTCGAAGCGGGCAGTCGGCATGCGCCGGCGCCAAATGTTCCAGTGAAATTGCGTGACCCGGTCGCGACCCACGAGCGGCTTGCGCGCGGCGAAGAACTCACCGCCACCGTCGCTGAGTGCGCGCACCGAGTCGGCGAGCATCGCCTCGATCGAAGCGACGTCACCCGACAACAACGAGGTCATGAACTGCCCCAGGACCTCGCGCGTCCGTTCCTGCAGCGCGCGGGTCGGGACGCAGCGATTGCGATCGTAGGCGTGCATCGCGCGCCGCGCGCGATGATGCGTGGTCTTCACGTTGGGCTCGGACATGCCGAGCGCGTCGCTGGTCTCACGCACCGAGTAGTCGAACACGTCGCGCAGCAGCAGCACCGCGCGTTGCTGCGGCGTCAGCACTTCGAGCGCGAGCAAGAACGCGAACGACACGCTCTCCAACAGATCGTAGCGCCCCTCGGTCGTCTGCTCGCCGGCAAGCGTCGGTTCAAACGACGGCGGCGAGGCTTCGTCACCGGTCTCGATCGGCGCGGGCAACCACGGTCCGACGTACGTGCGCCGCTTGCGTCGGCGCAGCAGATCGCGTCCAAGATTCATCGCCACCCGCACCAGCCACGGCCGCCACGGCTCGTCGGTGCGCGCCGGCGGATGCTCCATTACGCGCACGAACGTTTCCTGCAGCAGGTCGTCGGCGTCGGCGGCGCTCCCGGTCATGCGGTAGCACAGCCCCCACACAAAGCGCTCGTGAACCTTGAAGAGATCTTCGAGAATTGGCGAGGCGAGCGTGCTCATGCGGGAGGTTTCTACTGTTCACGTCAATCAGTAATCACGCAGCAATCACCCATCGGTCACGCGGCGACGCGCAGCGGTCGCGTTTGCGCGACAAGTTCTGCCGCCCGCTTCGCGCTCGCCAGACTGGTATCAGCCAGCAGACCTTCCGCGCCGACCCAATCACCGACGACGTAGAGGTTCTTCACATCCAGCACTGCGGGTCCGGGCCGGCCCGCCACGCCACCCTGCGCCGCCGTGGTGAGTCCATTGCATACCACCATGCTGGGCAAGAATCGGCGTTCCACCAACGCGTCGCGCCAGCCCGGCTGCACGAGGTCGAGTAGGGCTTCGAGTTCGCGTTCGTCAGACTTTGGATCGAAGGCAGCATCACCCGGCAAGTACTTGGCCACGTGAATCGTGGCACCGCCCGGTGCGGCCAGCTTGGCGAACGCCGAATGAACCGACAGATACCACGGCTGATCGATTCCGAGAGCGAAGGTTGCGCGCGGTTGCGGCAAGCGGTTGAGCGCGACATCGAGACACGCCGCCGTCACCGGAATCGCCGCGTCCGCCCATTCCCGTAGCGAACGGCTTGCACCGTTGAGCAACCCAGCGGCGTCGCCTGGGCTGGTCGCGAGGATGACGGCACCGGCCGCATGCCGAGTGTCGTCCGCGAGCCGCACGCCGCACGCGCCATCGTCCTGCTCGACCGCGGCAACGCGTGCACCCGCAACAATCTTCACCCCCGCCGCCTCCGCGGCCAGACGCAAACCATCGACCAGCGTCTGCCACCCGCCGTCGAGGTAGTGCACGTTGCCCGCGAGAGCCATCTGCAATTGCGCCACAGCGACGCCGGCACTTTGCCGCGTGGGATCATTGGCATAGGTCGACAAGCGAAACAGCGCCTGCACCAGGCGGCGCACCTCGGGATGGCGAATGCTGCGGTCGAGCCATCCGCGCACGGTCTCGTGCCGAATAGCCGCCGCGTCGATCTTACCGATCGTGCCGAGCAGTCTGGCGGTTTCGAACTTCGCTGCGAGGCCGAACAGCCCGGTGCTCAGCAACGAGACAAATCCGCCGGGCAGCGCGTGTTTGGCACCGCGGTCGATCGCGTAGCCACCCGACGCGCTGGGCGTGCCGGCGGTGAAGGCCACGCCTAGTTCGCGCAGCACCTTTGCACCCGCTCCGCCCTTGTAGAGCGCGTGCGGGCCGATGTTGAACCGGTAGTCGCCCTTCACATGCGTCGCGGCGCGGCCGCCGAGCGTGCGCGCCTTCTCGAACAACGCCACAGAGCGACCAGCGCGGGCGAGATAGGTTGCGGCCGTCAGACCCGCCAATCCGCCCCCGACCACGACGACATCACAGTCTGTCTTTGGCATGTCGATCTCCTCCTCGACCCTATCACGTTCCTGAGCCGGAAAAGGTTACAGCATCTAGGATGTCCGGTCCCCTGTAGGGGCGACGCATGCGTCGCCGAGCGAATTGATGTGTTCATTGCGGAGAAGACGGAGGGCGATGCATGCATCGCCCCCTACGCTTCTGAGAAGCGCAACGAGCGGCAGGCTCCAACGACGGCGCGGCTGACTTGGCTACTTCGCCTCGTCTTTCTTCTTGGTCAGCTCGATGTCGATCGTGATCTCGAGCTCGTTGCCGACGACCAACCCACCGTTGTCCAGCGACTTGCTCCAAGCCACGCCGAAGTCCTGGCGATTGATTTTGGTGCGGGCCACGCCGCCGAGCTTCACGTTGCCGAACGGGTCGGTGAACGGCTTCGGCGAGCCTTCGACATCGAGCGTGACTTCCTTCGTCACGCCACGAATTGTCAGGTCGCCCTTCACAATGAACGTATCGTCGGCCAGCTTGGTCACTTCCTTCGATTTAAACGTGATCGTTGGGTACTGCTTCACATCGAGGAAGTCGGCACCGCGCAAATGTTCGTCGCGCTTCGGTTCACGCGTCTCGATCCCAGTGACGTCGATGGTGGCGGTGACCGATGACTTCGTCACGTCGGTCTCGTCGAGTTGCACCGCTCCGCTCACCTTGCCGAGGTGGCCGCGCACGGTGGAGACCATCAAATGCCGCACGGCGAATTCCGCGTTGGTGTGCGCCGGATCGATGTCGAACGTCGCGGCTCGCGCGCCCGCTGATGCCACAACTCCCGCGATCACTATCGCCACTAGCACTGCACGCTGCATCTGCTTTGCACAAGAGAGCCCGCCAGTGGATTCGTCATACCGGCGAAAGCCGGTATCCAGTCGGAGGCGTGGGGTTCGGGCCTGGATTCCGGCTTTCGCCGGAATGACGAGCAGGGAGATCGTTCGAATTTCGTGCAAAGCCCGCTGCATCACTGGTCCTCCTCGGAAATGGAATGTGGCCGGAAACAAGTGTCCGCGCAAGCGACCACACTCAGGGCTGGGGTATGCCGGGTGTTGGCAGAATCGTCGTCGGCATCGCGCTGGGCTCGAGACCCAACGCGATCAGCAGTTTCGACAGCGCGTGAAAGAGGCCGACGCCGAGGGCCAACTCGACGATCTGCGGATCACTGAAGTGGTGCTGCAATGCCGCTTGCAGTTCCGGGCCCACCCGCCGCGGATCGCTGAGCAACGCGTCGGTGAAGCGGAGCGTAACTTTGTCGCGATCGCTCAACGGCGACTGCTCGTAGCCGTCGTCTATGTGATCCACCTGCGCCTCCGACAATCCCTGCTCACGCGCCACGGCGAAGCGGACGTTGCGTCACAAGCCGCAGTTGGTGACACGCGCATTCCGAATGCGCGCCATCTCCTTGGCCCGATGGTCCAGCACACCGTGGCTCCAGAACTCGCGGTAGAGTTTCCAGAACGCGTCATTGAGCGCCGGCACGTGGCTCAGCGCGGAACCCGACTCGGAGACTGTAATCCGCGGCTGCGTCGACATCGTGGCTCTAGTAGATCATGCCGTGCGCCGAGGCCGGGGCATCGACAGTCACCGGCTTTGGCACGACGCCCAGCGCCAGGCGCACGCGGCACTGCGCATCGAACAAGCCGAGTGCGAGCATCAGCGCCACGGTCTGTGCGTCGCTGAGATGCTGGCGCACCGCGGCGACGTCTTCGTCACTGACATCGTGCACCTGCCCGCACATCTTGTCGGCGATGGTAAGCGCGGCGCGCTCGCAGGCCGTGAAACAATCCGCCGTGTGCCAGTCATCGAGCGCTACGATCTGCGCCGCGGTCACGCCCGCAGTGGCGTGGCGGATGCCGCGCTCGGCCTCGCAGTCGTGCCATGACGCGATCCGCAAACGACACAACTCGAGCAGCGCCGGCGGCACCAGCGGGTCGGCCCACAACTTGCCGTAGAGGTCGCGATAGAGACTGAGGAGTTCAGGCCGCAGACCGAGCACACCTTCGAATGGAGTCGGCACCTCGGTCGCACTGCGAAGCCAAGACATGATCGCATTGTGCGCGGGTGCGATGACGCAAGTCAACGCGTCGGAGATTCGGTGATAGCTGACTTTGAGTGATGCGCCGACGCCAGATCCTCGGCCATTGCGAGAACCCGAGCGACGAGGCGCTACTCGGGTGGGACGAGCCGGAGTAGACCAAAACATTTCTTTCGAGCCCGCGACCGATGTCATTCTGAGCCGCAAGGCGAAGAATCTCACTCCACAGTTCCGGTGGGGGGCAGCCGATGTTCCGGTACCGCAAAGATTCGCAACTGGTAGCCCCCGGCTACGCGGTTGCTGATGTCATCGCACGTTACTGGGCGATTGACCGAGGTGCCACAGACCTCCATCGTGAGCAGCGGTGGCGGGTCGCCGAGGACTGCCAGCGGTCCTCCGCCTTGCAAGAAGATCAGTTGGGAATCTATTGCAACGCACGCGTCCATCTGCACGAGCGGCGGGATGGAGAGCGTTCTAGAACCGATCGAACCGATCCCGGGGGCATTGGCGCACTCAGGCAGGCCTGGGTCGCCCCGCACCGCAAAGAGCTGCTCCCCTCGGAATTGCAGGCTCGTGATCGTGAATTCGAAGCGGGTATTGGGTCCAGGGTCCGGCGCACGCACGACAACAAATCTCCCCGAAAGTCTCTCTTGGACCGGGGCATCCGTTGACGACGCCAGGAACAGAATGGTGCTGTCCTCGGTGAGCCGATAACGGGTCATGCCGCTGTCGGCATCTCCGCCACAACTGGCAAGACTGAGGACGAGCAGGGTCACCGCGATCTTCTTCGTCACGTGCAAGCCCCCCTATTGCGCGGCGTAAGGCGACGGAGTTCCTGTCTCACGATGGCTCTAACTCATCCCCACGTGTTGAATACTTCACCAGCTGCAATCTCATCTTCACACCTGTAGAGCGTGATAGAGTAATTGCGTCAAGAAGAAAGCAAGGTGTATCGCTGCTTGACTTCACACCACGCTCGCGCCGCCGTCGGCGATCTGGCCCTTGATCGCTCAGCAGGTAGCATGTCCAGTTGTCGATATCTTCGGGCGTGGCAATGCGCGGTAGCACACGGCACGCGGTCGTTGCCGAGATTTCCTCTGTGCGATGCCCCCCGATGCGCTCAAGGTTCGGCTCAACCCGAGACAACACCGGAGATTCACGCTTGATCGTCAGCTCGCACGCATCAGTGAAGAGATGCGGCGCACCAGGGCTTTGCGCTCGCTCGCGGTACTCACGCGAAAGCGTTGATACTCGTCGTCGATTTTCAAGTCGGCGAAGAAGCCGGCCGGGTCTTCGTGGAAGTGCAGAAAGCCGGACGACTTGCGGTAGAAGGCGCCCCGCTTCTTTTCCTTGAGGCCCTCGAAGTTCCGAATCTCGACGAGCAGATCGCCCAACTCATCCAGTGCTTGGGGTCCAGCGTGCTTCATGAGGCGGCGTCCGCGTTGGCGGGCTCTTGATAGACTACGCGGATCAGTTCGGTCAACGCCCCGCAGCTGCCGAACCCGTCGTAACCTTCCAGCCCGCGCCCGGGGCGCAAAATACATGCTTGCCCCCGCGGATTCGCGTTGTACACTCTCGTCGAAGAGTTTTGCCCTCAATGCGCCGATTGATCGTCTATCTGATGACCGCCTCCCTCGCGTGCAGCGTCATGTGCGCGCCGCGCGCGCACGCGCATCGCGTGTACCTAATGAACGACAATCACACCGACTACGGGTGGAACGCGACCACCGATGTCTACGAGACCTCGATGCTCAACGAGCTCGACTACTACCGCGGCCGTATCGACGCCACCGCGAGCAGCCCGGCGGACGAACAAGCCCGCTTCAACGCCGACTGCTGGTACTACCTTTATCTGTACGAGAAGAACCGGACGCCGGCGCAGTTCCAAGATTTGATCGACAAGATCGCCTCCGGCCACCTCACCGTGCCGCTCAACCCGTTCGTGACTCTCTACGGCGCGCTGCCCACCGAAGCCGCCATCCGCGCCGGCTACTATCCGGGCCGCATCGAGCGGCGCTTCCCCACTGTCCACTTCGATCTCGGCCAAGAGATGGAAAACCAAACCATCCCGTGGGGCGTCGTCAGCCTGTGGGCTGGCAGCCGCGTGAAGTATTCATGGAAGGGGGTCTGCGGCTGCGCGTCGATCGGCGGCTTTGACTACAACAGCCGCACCGACGAGGTGTTTCGCTGGCAGGGGCCGGACGACAAGACGCTGCTGATGAAGTGGTACTACCTCACCACGAACTCGTCGTGGGGCGGCTACGCCGAAGCGCGCGACAATCTGTCGGAGGGCGCGATTCAAAGCACGATTGATCACTTCTCCGTGCAGCCGCCCGGACCCGGGCAACCGCCACTGCCGATGACCGGGCTGTTCGGCGCCGGTTGGGACGATGTGAACTATCAGACCACCGCCTTCGAAACGCTGGCGCAACAATGGAACGCCACCCACACCACTGACACGGTGCGAGTCGCCAACGGCATCGACTACTTTCAGGAACTCGAGACCCATGTCGGGCAGCTCAACACCCTGCGCGGCGGCTGGGGCAACGAGTGGGACCTATGGCCGACCGCGCTCGCCGAACGCACCGCGCAGACGCGCCGCGCCATCGAACAACTCCACGCCGCCGAGGCGATGGCGGCCGTCGTGCACGCGCGCAATCTAAATTTCTGGCCGCCGCGTCAGGCCGCGCTCGAAGGGGCGATGGTCGACTACTTCAAGTACTTCGAGCACGGCTGGGGCGATGGCGGCGTCGGCCTGCCCTACGTGATCAACAACAAGCTGACGTGGGCGCAGAGCATCGCGACAACAGTGGCGCAGACCAGCACCGCCGCCGCCAGCGCGCTCGCCGGATACTTCCAGACCCCCGACGAAGACCGCTTTGTCGTCTTCAATCCGCTCGGATTCACGCGCACTGACTTCGCCGACCTCTCGATCGCTACTAGCGGCCCGTTCATCGTCACCGACCTCGCGAGCAGCACCGAAGTGCCGAGCCAGATCGTCACGCTCAACGGTAACTCATATCTCCGCATCCTGGCGAGCAACATGCCGTCACTCGGCTATCGCATCTATCGCTACGAGGCGGGCACTGGCACGACGTTTCCGGACGCGGCCACGGTGACCGGCAATGAGATCGAGAGTGCCTGGCATCGCGTCGATGTCGACGAGCGCGGCCAGCTCACCAGCGCCTTCGATAAGATCGCCAACGTGGAGATGGCAGGTACTGGCCTGAACGATTTTGGCAGCGGCGCATCGACCGGACTGACCGCGGAGAACGTCGGACCGGTGTCGGTCACGCTGCGACGCGACATCAGCGGCCCACCGAGTCGGAGCGTGCGGGTGACGCTCATCGCCGGTGTCGACCGCATCGAGGTCGAAGACGAAATCCTGGAGTCCGACACGGCGACACGAGTCTATCGGTACAACGTCGGCCTAAGCAGTCCGCAGATCCGGTTCGAAGAGATCGGCGCCATCGCGCGGCCGGGCGTGGCAGCCCAGGGCGGCGACTTCCTCGCCGGCGCGCGCATGGATTTCATGACGCTGAACCACTTCGTCAATTTCACCGACGGCGGTTACAGCATCACCTTGTCGAACCAGGACGCGTTCACCATGCAGGTTGGCAACAGCACGCCGGGGAGCTTCGATCTGCCGACTTCCGAGGTCAGCGTGCTCGCATTCGGGCAGGTTTCTGGCAGCGACAGCATCACCGACCAAGGCGGCGACACCTACTTCCGCAATCGCTTCGCCGTCCAGGGTTCGGCCGGTGCGTATTCCGGCGCGCAAGCGATGAAGACCAGCTTGGCGCATCAGAATCCGCTGCAGACGATCGCGCTGGCTCGCAATCAATCCGGTCCACTCACTCAGGATACGCAGAGTTTCCTCTCGGTGAGCGCGCCCAACGTGGTGGTCACCGCCTTCAAGCCCACTGAAGAAGGAGATCGGGGCTTGCTCGTCCGGTTGTGGGAACTCGATGGCGCCCCCACCACCTTCTCCATCGACGCCTCCGCATTCTCGCCGACCATGGCGTACGAGACCTCGCTAATCGAAACCGACACCGCGCCGGCCTCGGTCGCCAGCGGCGTCATCGCCGCCAGCATCGGCGCCAACGAGATCAAAGCCTATCGTTTCCAGCCGACCTGCCAGTCCGAGGTTCCCAACGACAACTGTCCGTGCATCGCCAATCCCGGCCAAGAGGACAGTGACGGCGATGGCGTCGGTGACGCGTGCGACAACTGCCCGAACACGCCGAACGCGAGTCAAGCGGATGCCGACAGCGACGGCGTCGGCGACGCGTGCGACCTCTGCACGACCACGGTTGCCGGACAGACCAAATGGCTGCGGCCGCTGGCGATGGCGTTCCGCATCAATGACAACATCACCGGTAACGACTTCTTGCGCTTGAGCGGCCAGTTCACGCTCGCCACCGGCGCCTTCACCATCGACCCGATGGCCAACGGCGCACGCGTGCAGATCCGCTCGGCGGCCGGCGTGCCGAAGGTCGATATCACTCTGCCATCGGGGCCGTACGCGTATCCGGGTCCAGGCTGGATCAAGAACGCCAAGCGCTTTCTCTTCCGCGATCTGCGCCCCGGCGGTACCAACGGCATCAGTCAACTCAATGTGCTGAGCAAGACCAACGGGGCCGTGCAGGTGATGTTGCTCGGGACCAAGGGCGTCTTCAACCTGCTCGCCAGCGACCGGCCGTTGCGCGCGACGGTCGTGCTCGGTGGCGCCGCCGCGAGCGCCGCCGGCGAGTGTGGCGAATTGAGTTTCGCCACCAAGGCGTGCCACGCCAACTTCAGCGGAACACTGTTGGTGTGCCGGTAGCTTCGAAGCGTGTCCGAACCGTTCTTCGTCGGCGCGCTAGACTTCCAACCGAACGGTCACAACACCGCTGGCGAAGCGTCGCACAAACGGGCCTATCAATCGCCGCGCGATTCCCGTCTGGACTAGGAGCGGCAGCACGACGCCCAAGAATATCCCACTACCTCGTGCGCGGCCGAACAGCACTCGCGGCGGGCGTTGTTGCTGCGCTTGGATCTGGGTGACCTCGGGCTGGCGTTCCGCTTGCACCCGCTGCGCCGCGGCGTCGATCTCACCGGCGCTTCCGCTGCGCGTCAACACGGGCACGAGGTGATTCGCCGCCACGATGGCATCGCGCAAGGCGATGTTGATGCCCTGCCCGCCCACCGGTGACATCGGATGCGCGGCGTCGCCGATCAACAGCAGCCCCGGCGCCGTCCACCGCACCAACCGATCGCACACCACGTCGAGCAGAAACGGCTGGGTGATCTCCTGTCGATGCGCGTGCAGGTGAGCAGCCAGATCCGGCGACAGATGATTGGCCATCTCATCGAGCCAGCTCTCAATGCCGCGGCGCCGCAGTTCGCCGAAGCAACCCTTTTCGATGATCCAACCGATTTGCAGCCGTTCGTCGTACGATGGAAACATCAACGCGAAGTGCCCGCGGCCGAGATACGCGCGCGCCGTCCGTCGATCACCGAGGAACGGCGGCAGCGGCACCTTGCACCACACGATGTCGAACGCTTGCGGCATGCGTTCCTCGTGCAAGCCGGCGCGACGGCGCAGGACGGAAGTCCGCCCATCGGTACCGATCACAAGATCGCCGCGGAACTCGCGCGCACCGGCGCTCGAGTCCGCGAGCACGCCGACCACGCGCTCACCGTCGCGGACGACGTCACGCACCGTCACGCCGCGCTCGAGCCGAAACGACGGGAAGCGCGCCCCCTCCGCGACCAGCAACTCCAACAAGGCTGGTTGCGATATCATCCGCGGACCGAAGGTACCGAGCTGCTCTTCCACATCGAGACGAAACAGCCGGCGGGCGCCGCGGTACATCTCGACGGCGCTGATGCGACTGGCAGGCAGCGCATCGAGCGCGGCGCCCAGCCCCATTTGCGCAAAGGCATCGACCCCGCTCGGCATCAACGCCTCGCCGCGGAACTCGCGCGCAAAATCCGTGTGTCGCTCCAGCAGCGTCACCGCGATTCCGCTGCGCGCGAGCAGGAACGCCAGCGACGCGCCGGCCGGCCCGGCGCCAACAATCACAACCCGCACAACCTGAGCCATCGCGGCCTACGATTACGTCGCACTCGCCGAGAGATGCAACCGCTACCGCGTTCTGAGGGTGACGACCAGCCGTCGCCACACTACGGGCGCAGCACAACCTTTCCCAAATTCTTGCGCTGCTCCAGATAGCGGTGCGCCTCGGCGGCCTCGGCGAGCGGGAAGCGACGGTCGATCACGACGCGGAACTTGCCGCTCGTGACCAGCTGAATCAGCTCAGCAAGTACCGGCCAGGCTTCGCCGGTCATCACCCACGGTACGAGGTAGAGCCCGTGGATCGAGAGATTGCCGCGGAACAACGCGGTGGGATCGACCGTGGCGGTCTTGCCCACTGTGTTACCGACGGCGACAAGGCGGCCATTGAGCCGCAGCACTTCGAGGCTCTGCTCGAACACATCTCCGCCGACCGACTCGAACACCACATCGACGCCGGCGCCCTCGGTGATGCGCCAGGCTTCCTCGACGAAGTCCTGCTCGCTGTAGTTGATGGTCGCGTCGGCACCGAGGCGGCGCGCGAACTCCCGCTTCGCACTCGTACTCGCCGTCGCGATCACGCGAGCGCCGCGCTGCTTGGCAACTTGAATCCCAGCCATCCCAACGCCGCTCGCACCGGCGTGGACCAGCACCCATTCGTTCGCTTGTACCTTCGCGATGGTGAGCAAGCCGTGCCAGGCGCACAGGAACACCACCGGGATCGACGCCGCGGAATCGAAATCCAAGTTGTCGGGAATCGGCACTGCGGCCAGCGCCGGCGTTACCAGTTGCTCGGCATAGGCGCCGTGAGCTGCGAGTGCGGCCACGCGCTGGCCCACGCGCCCGACATCGACGCCGTCGCCGACTCGGTCGATGATGCCGGCGACTTCAAATCCGAGCGTGAAGGGAAACGCCACCTCGCCGGGATAGTTGCCGTGGCGGCGGGCGAGGTCGCCATGATTGATCGAGGCCGCCTTCACCGCGACCCGCACTTCGCCGGGCTGCGGTTTCAAATCCGGCACTTCTTCGTAGCGCAGGACGCTCGCGTCCCCAAACCGATGAATCCGCACGGCATGCATGAGCGACTCCTACCGAGTTGCCACGCCGCCCCGTCCCATCCGCTCCACGATGCTTGTACTCCAACTCGTGCAGCGTCGGAAGATATTTCATTCCGGCTGGCCTGCTTGTCTTTACCGGCTCATCGTGGGAGAAGATACAGCGAAGATCACATGAACCCGACCCCACTCGACGGCCGCGGAACGCGCGCCAATCCGGAGAATCGCTACGAGCAGATTCACGTCGAAGCCGACAGCGATCGTGATACCGACGAGCCGAGTAGCGAAGAGCCCACGATCTTCTACCGCGACTCCAGCAAGTCGGTGCTGGCGAAGAACGACAGTCCGGACCTCGGCTTCACCTACAGCCTCAATCCGTACCGCGGCTGTGAGCACGGCTGCGTGTACTGCTATGCGCGACCGACGCATGAATACCTCAGCTTCAACGCCGGGCTCGACTTCGAGCGGCGCATCATGGTGAAGGACGACGCGCCGGCGCTGCTGCGCCAAACGTTGCTCTCGCCGAAGTGGCAGCCGCAAGTGGTCTGCCTCTCCGGCAACACCGATTGCTACCAGCCAGTCGAACGCCGCCTGAGGCTGACCCGTCGCTGTCTCGAAGTCTTCCGCGAGTTCCGCAATCCGGTCGGGATCATCACCAAGAGCGCGCTGGTGACCCGCGACATCGATGTGCTCGCCGATCTTGCCGCGGTCGGCGCGGCGCACGTGACGGTGTCGATCACCTCGCTCGATGCCGATCTCGCGCGCCGCATGGAGCCGCGGGCGGCAACACCGGAGCGGCGCCTCGACGCGATCGCAGCGCTCAGCGCGGCCGCGATTCCGGTCAGCGTCAACGTCGCCCCCATCGTTCCGGGACTCAATGACAGCGAGATTCCCGTCATCCTTGAACGTGCCGCAGCCGCCGGCGCGCAAGGCGCGGCATGGATCATGGTGCGTCTTCCGAAACCGGTCGATCAACTCTTCGAAGAGTGGCTGGTGCGCAACTTCCCCGATCGCTGTCAGCGTGTCCTGCGTCGCATCCGCGAATGTCGCGACGGCCGCATCAGCGACAGTCGCTTTGGCCATCGCATGCGTGGCGAAGGCGTGTACGCGGAGCAGATCGCGGCCCTCTTCCGCACCGCAGCGCGCCGCGCCGGCCTCGACCGACCGCTCCCATCGCTCAGCACCGCCGCGTTCCGCCGCCCGCCACAGGCGGGAGAACAACTCCCGCTGTACTAGTGTCGTCTCTCGCAAATGTCAGTCACAACGGATTCTCTGAGGCGTGGGGGCGATGCATGCACCCTCCGTATTCTCCGCGATGGACCCGGGCGACGCATGCGTCGCCCCTACAGAGGAACGGTAGATCTGGTCGAGGCCATGTCGCAGGCATTGTGAGACACAACACTAGCGGACGGCGGCCGACCAGCCGTCGGTTTGACACCCCGGGGCGAAGCACCGACAATTCGTAACTGTGCCAGCTCATGTTCATTGGTGGCGATGGTAGGCCGACCCCGCGGAAGCGCACTGATGCCACCAACGGATGAACGCGGCCTCCTAGCGCAAATCGCCGAACTCACGCGCACGCTGGCGGAGGCGCAAGCCGCCGTGCGCGCGCAGGTCGCCGAACGCGAGCGCATCGAGCAAGTGCTGCACGGCGAGCGGAGCTTCGCCGCCACCGTCTTCGATACGGTGGGCGCCCTGATCGCCGTGGTCGATCGGACGGGGCGCATCGTGCGCTTCAACCGGGCCTGCGAACAGATGCTGGGCTATGCGTTCGGCGAAGCGCAGGGGCGCTGCTTCTGGGATCTCATGCCGATTGCCGGCGAGATTGAGCCTGCCCGTATTGTCTTCGAGCGACTGATCGCCGGCGATTGGCCTACGACCTACGAGACGTATTGGTTCGCACGCGACGGGAGCCGCCGATTGCTCGCCTGGTCGGCGGCGTTGCTCAGAGATGTAGACGGAAACGTCGAGTACGTCGTGGGCACCGGGATCGACATTACGCAGCGCAAACGGGCGGAGCAGAAGGCCGCCGCCGTGCTTGAAGTTGTCAATGACCTGGGCAGTTCGTTGGACCTCATCGAGGTGCTGCATCGCGCGGCGCGCCGCATGACGACCGTGGTGCCGTGCGACGCTGTGGCGACCTTCTACTGGGACCCGATTCACCAAGTGACCCGCCTGATCGCGCAGTCCGGCATTCCACCCGATCTGGTGGCCGCGGCGCACCAACTGGTCTTCAAAAACGCCGAACCGTTCGGCGGCCGCGTCAACAACGGAGAAACGGTGGTGATCGACGATGCCGGCGGACTGCCTTGGCTGCCGGCACGCGCCGACGGTTCGTACCGAGTGCAGTCGTTGGTCGCTGCACCCTTGTTGGTACGCGGGCGCGTGCTCGGTGCACTGGTCGCATTGTCCACGCGCGTGCACTCGTTCGACACCGACCAAGTCGAACTGTGCGAGGGCATCGCGCGGCAGCTCGCCGTTGCCATTGAAAGCGCCGATCTCTATCGCACACAACAACAGGAGGCGATGGTATCGAGCGCCCTGGCCCGCCTTGGACAGGAACTAATCGCATCATTGGACACACCGGTGGTTCTGCAGCGACTGTGTCAGCTCACCACCGAGGTGCTCGCGTGCGACTTCAGCCACACCTGGCTGTGGCAACCACAAGAGCAAGTGTTCCTGCCGGTGTCCGGACACGGCGATCCGCCCGAGCAGTGGGAGTCAATACGCGTGCTGCGACTCGCCCGCAGCGGGATCGCGCCGTTGCTGGAGCGTTTGGAACACGACGGTATCGTCAACGCCCAGCTCTCCGCGCTGCGCGCACCCGACGCCCGCGCGGGTGAACCCGTGTCGGGGGCCACTGTTGCGCTCATCGTGGCGCTGCGCCGTCGCGGCGAGATCTTCGGCTTTCACACCGCCGGCTATCACACACGAACGGAGCTGTTTTCGCCGCACCAGGAGCGCATTGCGCGCGGCATCGGACAGCTCGCCTCGCTGGCGCTCGAGAACGCCCGACTGGTCGAGGAACTGGATCGCGCCAATCGGCTGAAGTCCGAATTCGTCGCGACCATGTCGCACGAGCTGCGCACCCCGCTCAACATCATCGTCGGCTACAATGACTTGCTGCTCGACGGCGACTTCGGCGCGTTGCCCCCCGCCCAGGCCGATGTGCTGACGCGCCTGCGCGCCAGTTCACAGCAACTCCTTGATCTCATCAACACCACGCTCGATCTCAGTCGACTCGAAGCCGGCCGGTTCACGCTCGACGTCGCCGAGATCCGCGTGGCCGATGTGCTCGCCGAGGTGGCGGCGGAAACGAGCGAGCAGCAACGCGCGTCGGGCTTGCGCTTCACTTGGACGCTTGACAACGACCTGCCGCCGTTGCACACCGACCCGCTGAAGCTGAAGGTGATTCTCAAAAACCTCATCGGCAACGCGATCAAGTTCACCGAGCAAGGGAGCGTCACGATTGAGAGTTCGGTACGCGACGGCGGCGTGGTCATCGCGGTGGCGGACACTGGCAGTGGTATCGCCCCGGAGGCGCTGCCGATCATCTTCGAGCCGTTCCGCCAGGCTTCCGCACCGCCGAGTGGTCGGCAAAGCGGAGTCGGACTCGGTCTGTACATCGTGCAACGTCTCATCGGCCTGTTGAGCGGTACGATCAGCGTGCAGAGTGACGTCGGCCGCGGCTCCACGTTCTCCGTGTGGTTGCCACGCGCCGTGATTCCGCAGCCCGAGGCGTCGTCGAGTCCTTCGCAAATCGGCGACCCTCCGCGATAGCACCGGCGATCCGTGAACTAACCCTGACGTGACAGAAGACTCACCGCCGAGAACGCAGAGATCGCAGAGAGAGAGAGTCGCCACGAGAGCATTTGAGCACTTTCGTCAACCTCATTGGCAACAGGCTTTCGTTTGGCTCCTTCGTGGTCTCCCGCCCCATGTCTCGGCGCTCTCGGCGCGCTCCGCGGTGAATCCGTCTGTGTCACATCAGGGTTATCCCACTGTTGCGGCCCTCCGCACGCTTCGATAGCGTGACCGCGTGCTCGCTGCGAAAACTGAGCAAGTCCTTGCCACGGTAACGGAACGGCTGCGCGCGCTGTTCAGTGCACGACTCGTCACCGTCGCGCTATACGGTAGCGCGGTCGGCCCCGATTTCGTCGCCGGGCAGTCGGACCTCAACCTGGTGGTTGTGCTCGACACGGTCGGCTTTGCCGATCTGCAAGCACTGCAAGCCGAGTTCAGCGGCTGGCGCAAGCAGGGGCTGGCGACGCCGCTGCTGCTCGATCAACGGTTTCTGCGTGACGCGGCGGATGTGTTCCCGATGGAGTTGGAAGACATCGCGATCATCATCGCTCGCTCCACGGAACGGATGTGTTTGCCACACTCGCGATCCGGCGCGACAACTTGCGCTATCAGTGTGAGCACGAGGCGCGCGGCAAGCTGCTGCGCCTCGGCGGCCTGTACCTGGAAGTCGGCGGCGACCGCCGCGCCCTGCAGCGACTGATGATCGAGTCGCTCAAGACCTTTCTCATCGTCATGCGCAACGTCAACCGATTGGTCGGCATCCACGAACCGGGTGCGTACGCCAGTGTGCTGGTGCGCTTCGCGCAGCACTTCCACGGTACGTTCCCGACCATGGCGCGGCTGTTGCGCATCAAGCTCGGCCAGGAGAAATGGCTCGACGACGGCGACCCGACCTTCCGCAGCTACCTCGCCGAAGTGCAGCAGTTGATCGGCTACATCGATCAGCTCCCAACCGACGCCAGCTCGACCGAAACGTGAGCGAATTCCCGGGAAGCCCAGGGTGACCGTCTGTGCACAAGAAATCCCAGCAGTCGGTCCGTCATACCGGCGAAAGCCGGTATCCAGGCGGGGGCGCGGCGCTCGAACTTGGATTCCGGCTTTCGCCGGAATGACGAGTGACGAGATCGCTCCACCTTTGCGCGATGCAGGTGACTTTCTGACTTGTCGCACAGATTCCCGGAGCAGGTGGTTGCGACCGGGCTTCAGTCTGTTCGCCCTGCTGGTCGGCGTCGTCGCCACTAGCGTCGTGCACGCGCAAGAGCCGCGCATCCCGACGGCGCACGGCTTCGTAAACGACTATGCGCACGTACTCGATGCGGCGACCGCGCAGCGACTCGACGGGGTGATTCGCGAACTGCAAGCGAAGACCGGCGCCGAGATCGCCGTGGTCACCGTCGACTCGACTCAGCCGCTGTCAGCCTTCGACTATGCGATAAAAATCGCGGAGGCCTGGAAACCCGGCGCCAAGGGCAAGGACAACGGGGTCGTATTCCTCAGCGCCATCAAGGATCGCAGTCTCTTCATCGCCGTGGGTTATGGGATCGAGGGCGCGCTGCCGGACGGGCGAGTCGGCGAGATTCGCGATCGCGTGGTGGTGCCGCACTTCAAGCAGGGCGACTACAGCGGTGGCATTCGCGCGGGCACAAAGGCACTGGCCGCGATCATCGCCGCCGAGTACCACGTCACGCTCACAGACGTGGCGCCGCCGCAATTCAATCCGCAGCGACGCGGCAACGGATTGCCCGTCCCGATCGTCTTGCTGTTTGTGATCGCGATGATCTTCCTCGCCCGCACTGGATTGTGGCCGCTGCTGTTCCTGGGCGGACCGCGTCGCGGCGGCTTTTACGGCGGCAGTTTCGGCGGTGGTGGCTTCGGCGGCAGTGGCGGTGGCTTCGGTGGTTTCGGCGGCGGCGGTTTTGGCGGCGGCGGCGCCGGCGGTAGTTGGTGAGCCGCCTCACCCGCGCGGGCGCGGCACGCGCTTGAGCAGCGCGATCAGTTCCTTGAGTCGCTTCGCCGGCAGCGCGTAGACTTCGCGCAAGCGCGCTTCGATCGCCGCCAGCGACAGGCTCCGTTTGAGGAGATTGGGATACGCTTCGAGCGCGTCTTGCACGTCGGCCAGATCGCGGGCGCGACGGCGGCGGTCAGCGGCGGCGGCGCACAGCTTGAGGATGACATAGTCCTCGATGCGCGGCACCGCGACGCGCCGGCCTTCGATGATCATGCTATCGGCCTGTTGATACGCCACCGAGAACGGGTCGCGCGGGTCGCGCGAGGAGGCCACCGCGGTGACCTCGATATCGATTGGGCGCCCGCGGACGAAATAGCGCCAGGTATGGGGGATCCCCTGCACCGGCAGGAAGCCCACCTCGCTCATCCAGGCGCGATCCAAGCCGTCCTGGTCTACGAGCACGATATCGATGTCGCGCGTACTGCCGGCGCGTACGGCGACATCGCGAAACGTCCCCCCGATCAACATGAAGTGGATGCCGCTGCGCTTGGCGGCGCGCGCGAACGCACGAAAAACAGTCCCGTGCCCCACGGTGCTCAGCCGACCGCGCAACTGCGGGGGCTGCCGGGTCGCCGTACCCGCTCGATGCAGCACCATATCCACGCCGCCTACCTTACCATCACCACCGCCTCGGAGGCCATGGCTAGCCCCAATCCGAAAAAAGAGGGGAAACCGCCGATGCACGCCGATCAACGCAAATGGGAAGGCCGGATTCCGGTCTTGATAGACAGCGCAGATCCGCGTGTATCGGCGTCGATCGGCGGTTCCAATTTCTCTTGGCTTTGGGTCTGCGTGATTTGACGCCAAGGCGCTCGCCGGGCACACACCAGGGGTCGCCAGATGCAGGCCAAGGAGAACCGCAAGGAGACTCGATGGATCGCTCGACCGTGCGCGTGCTGACACTCAATTGTTGGAATCTCTCCGAACCGATCGCCGAGCGCATCGCGCTCATCCGAGCCGGCATCGAGTCGTTACAACCCGATCTCATTGGCTTGCAGGAGATCATCGTGCGCGCCGACGGCTTGGATGAAGGCGCACTCATTCTCGACGGGCTCGGCTACCAGCGGATCTTCGGCCCGGCGTTTCATTGGACCGACGCCGGCACTGCGCAGCCGACTGATCCGGGCGCGCACGCGTTCGGTAACCTCATCGCCAGCCGCTGGCCGCTGCGGCACCACGAGGTACAGGCGCTGCCGGGATCGGAAACCCACGAGTACCGGTGCGCGCTCGGGGCACTGGTCGATGCCCCGTTCGGGTCCATCCCGTTTGTCACCACCCATCTCAATTGGAAATTCCATCATGGCAACATTCGCGAACGTCAAGTCGTCGCGCTCGCCGAGTTCACCAACCGTCTCGCCAAGGGCGCCGGGTTTCAGCCGATCCTTGTCGGCGACATGAACGCCGAACCGGACTCGAACGAGATCCGTTTCCTCGCCGGGCTGGCGGCCCTCGAAGGTCGCAGCACCTATTTTCAGGACGCGTGGCGCGTGGCCGGTGATGGCCCCGGCTTCACCTGGGACAATCGCAATCGCTTCGCCGCCATCATGTTCGAACCCAATCGGCGCATCGACTACATCTTCGTTGGTCTCGCCAACATGCACGCACGCGGCCGCATCGATGCGGTGCGTCTGGTGCTGGATGAGCCGCAAGGCGACGTCTTCCCCAGCGACCACTTCGGCCTGTTGGCGGACATACGCATCTGACATAGAACTCACCGCCGAGATCGCCGAGACCGCAGAGAAACTCGACCCATCGCATCCCTCGCTCAACGATCCAAAGCTCATCTCCAACGAGATTTGCGACAAAGTGCGGATGTCACTCTCTCATCGACTCGGCGCCCTCTGCGTTCGGCGGTGAAGCTCTCTTTTTTCCTTCGCAAGATTGAACGTATCACTGACAAATGATCCGCTCGTGACCAACCGGTGACACGGGCAAGGCTATAAACTCTGTACGACGGGCATGGCCCAAGGGGCAGCCTGCGAGCGGAGGACAGAATGGCCAAAGCGATCACGGCAGACAACGACTCGAAGCGGCAAGACGGTTATCAAGGCGGCAACTCAATCGCATTTTGGCTCGTCCACGTCGCTTGCGCGCTGGTGTTGTTCACGGGGGTCAGTTGGAGCGCCGTCGCGGTCGGGCTGGCGACGTACTGGACGCGCATGTTTGGGATCACCGCGGGTTACCATCGCTACTTCTCCCATCGCGCCTTCAAGACCAGCCGCGCGTTCCAGTTCGTGCTCGCGGTGCTCGGCACCACCTCGGTGCAGAAGGGCGTGCTGTGGTGGGCGGCCAATCATCGCAACCATCACAAGTATTCCGATTTGCCCGAGGACCTGCACTCGCCAATTCAGCGCGGCTTCTGGTGGTCGCACGTCGGCTGGATTCTCAGTCCCGACTACGACGAGACCCTCTTCGAGCGCATCCCCGACATGGCCAAGTATCCCGAGTTGCGCTGGCTCAATCAGCACTACCTGGTTCCGCCGGTGACATTGGCGGTCGCGCTGTTCATGCTCGGCGGCATGAGCTGGCTGGTGTGGGGCTTCTTCGTCAGCACTGTGCTCCTGTGGCACTCGACGTTCCTGATCAACTCGCTCGCCCATGTCTACGGCAGCCGGCGCTACGACACGGCCGACACCAGCCGCAACAACGTGTGGCTCGCGCTGCTCACGTTCGGTGAAGGCTGGCACAACAACCACCACCACTTCATGAACTCGGTACGACAGGGGTTCTTTTGGTGGGAGATCGACGTGAGCTACTACATCCTCAAAGCGCTGTCGTGGGTCGGGATCACGTGGGATTTGATCGAACCGCCCGCGCGTGTCCGTATCCCAGCAGCAGCCGACGCACGTCAGCTCAAAGCCGCGTAAATCATCGTCAACAGCCAGCGACCGCACCTTGAAGCGGTCTGGGGCGTGTGGTAGCAGCGTGGGCCTCCGGTTGGTACCACACCGGATACCACTGGTCCCCGGTAGCTCAGTCGGTAGAGCGTTCGGCTGTTAACCGAAATGTCGCTGGTTCGAATCCGGCCCGGGGAGTTTCGGAGATCGAGGGGTTGACCCAGCATGGGTCGACCCCTTGATGCGTTGTGTCCCAGTTCTGTCGGCGTCTGCTCACCCGCTCACCCGATGCAACGCCACGACCGTCCCCGTCTTCGGCTGATTGCTCAGGTGCCCGTGCACCCGTCGCAGCGCCTCGCACTGGTGGTCGTCCGACGTGATGTTGTAGCGGTCGAACATGGTGGTGGTCCACCGGCCACTGATGCTCATCGCGACAAGATCAGGTCTTAACATCGGTGAGCGGATTCGAAGATGTCTCATGACGCTCCGTCTCCCGACCGTCGAGCGCGCGCTTCAAGAATCCGACCGGACCCTTGTCGCTCAGCATGTACGTACCCGATATCCGGAGCCTCGCGTAGTATGCTGGATCCAACCCGGGCCCGAGAACGCGTTTCTCCCCAAGGACTGCCCAACAGATCGCGAGTTCTTCGCGCGCAAGAAACTCCGTAAGAGAGTCTCGTCGCAGCAGAAGGGCGCTCGGTCCATCGGCATGCGCTGTGGGATCGAACGCGGCAAGGCGGCCCGTAACATCGAGGTAGTCCGCTCCGTTGGCGCTCCATCGCAGCCCCAGACCAGTCACGAGTTCGCTCGCCGGAAGTCGGAGCGTATAGCTCTCGTCAACCGAGCAATCGAACCCGTTACCTTCTCGCAAGTACTCGAAGGCGGCCGGCCGCACGCTGACGGGACAACCGTGGCTTGGCTGTATCCACCCATCGTCGCCGAAGTATGGCTGCTGGAAGTACCGGAAAGCGGCCGACCACCCATACTCGCCAAGGAACATCCGGTGGACCTCCTGTGGGTCCGGCATCCAACGACCCCAGAAGTCGACGGTCTCGCCCCACGCCATGAACGCACCGACATCGCTGGCGCGAAGCAGGTAGCCGGTACAGAGGTACCAGAGTTCCCGCCGCTCGACGTCGATCGACTCGCGATCTGCCGCTAGTGGCTGCTGCCAGTTGAAGTAAGTTTGAAGGTTGAGCCACCGAGAAGCATCGTCGGGATGAACAACGCTCAATAGATCCTCGACCTTCGGGAGGTCGTCGCAGCGCATCACCCATTGCTCTGGACTGCTCGGATCTCCCCAGTTCTCGTGGCGAGCCGCACCCCACCATGCCGCCGAGTGGCCATGCCAAGCCGTCCCTCCGGGAGTGGCCCGTAGGGTGCACGACGGATCAAGGTCGCGAAAGCTGTCCTGCCAAGGACCTTCGTAGGCGTGGTCGCCCTCCTCCTCACGGAACTGCTCCCGGTACTGAAAGTGATCAGCCAGTAACGCCATGATCTCGTGGTAGGCGATCCACTGGTACTTCTTGCCGATGCGTTCGGCCTTCCCCGCTTCACGACCGCCGTACCCGATCGAGAAGCGGTCAAAGTGACCGAAGCGCTCTGTGGTCCATCCAAGGTCGAAGACACGTCGAAGGATGTATCGCTGAATGTGGCGGAGATCGAACCGCGGAGGCCGCCGCACGTCGTGATCGGCCTCCTTCGCCGCGAAGACTCTCTCTAGCCTCTCGGCATGCTCCTTTGTGAGTGCGGAATCGAGCGCGCCGAGCGTCTGCTCTCTCTTCGCCTCCGGCACCGCAATCTCGGGAGGACGCGACTTCTCGAGTTCCTGCTTCAGTGCATCAATGTCCGAGACTCTAGAACCGCTCCCCGAGTCCTTGTCCCGTCGATCGAACCAATCGGCTACAAACGAGTGTGAGGCTTCCTGGAGTTCGTTCTCTGCTGCGTCGAATGTGTCCCAGGCTTTTCGCTCGTCGTCGGACAATTCGGCGACGAGGGCGCGCAGTTCAACTTCGGGTCGCTCAGGCGCTTCCCAAGCCGGCTCGTCGAGCCTCAGCGCTAGCCAGTTGCTCGACCTCGACGAAAAATTCGTCCCAATCACGTATCGAGCGAAGTCGTCATCCATCACGGAGCTTCCGATGCGGTTGCGCGCCCACTCGATGTCTCCGCTGTCATGGGATCCTCGAGACCAGTCGGGGAGGAGCGTCTTGATGTCATCCTCCGTCGGTATGGCCGGCCAGCAGCTGGAATACGGCGGTCGAATGCGCTCGGCCACAATGTCGATATTCGCTCTGAGGTGAATCGCGCGCTCGACCACACCGCGTGCGTAGTCGCGAAGCAGGATGTGAGCGGGAGGTGTACCGCTCGCGAACACGCGAGCGTACACGCAGGTTGCGACGGTACCGACCTCAGCAGAGTCATGGCTCCGCATGGCCGTCCCGTATGCAACGGCGTAGAGGCGCTCTGCGACGTACGGATCGTTGACGTCCGCAAAGCGCTCGATGAGACGCACGACAGGGTCAAGTCGATCTGTCAGGAGGCTCACTAGAGCCTTGGTAACACGGTCACGAAGAAACCGATTCGAGGTGGTGAGCATCCACGACAGTGTGATCGCGCACAGGTTGACCGTCTCGTCATCGAGGGCGGTACTGGGAGTCACGGACGAGGCCCAGTCCACCAGCCGATCGACCGCTCCATGCGTCCGCCATGCGGCGTGCAAGTAGATGCTCCACCATCTATCGCGTTCGGGCATCGAGTCTCTGCGCAACCGATGATCAAGAAACCTCGCGTTGAACGGGTGTTCGGGCAGCGTGGCAACGGTTAGAAGGACATCTAGCGTATCGTCCGAGTCGTGTTCGGTTCGGATTAGGCTGTTCAACACGTCGCGTGTCTCCTCGGAGAACGCCGTGATCGCGCGCCAGACAAGACTCTGCCGGAAAGCATTGCCAATTCCCCAGCGGTCTCCGGTTTCCGGAGCCAGCGAGATCAGCTCGCGGCCAGTGCGCTCGGGAATCTGGACGCACAGGGCTTCAAGGAGACCTGGCGGAACGTGATGGCTCTTGTCGCAAACGAAGGCGAGTGGCGCGCCCGCCGCGAAGGCAGATGCCGGGTTGTCCGCATCGAGATGCGCATCAAGCAACATCTTGGCGACGAGGTGATCGGCGAGACGATCGTAGCCGATGAAGACAACTTCCTCGCGGGGTGCAGCCTGGCGCCACGCCGCTTCTTCGACAAGTACGCCTTCCGATACCAAGCCGCGATAGAGAGACCGTTCAAACTCGCGCCCCGGAAGCAGAGCGTTGACAACCTCTTCGGCCGTGGTCAGCGTCAGCCACCGTTCTCCTGAATCGAGGAGTTTCTTCGCGAACACCTCCACAGCCCGGCGCACCAACACGCCTTTAGGGTTGAAGCCGAGCGCAGAGGCGAGGCGATCATTGACAGCACCGAGGTAGAGGTCGAATACTGCGGTGATCCCGTGAAACCCGCGAGGCAACCGACGCTCACCGTTTGCGTTGAGGCTGCTGCAAAGGGTCTTGAGAAACAGCGGGTTGCCGAACTCCGGCGCCAGCAGTGGGGTCGATGGTAGCTCAAGCCCGTAGTGAGCGAAGAACGTTCGAGTCGCATCGTACTCGCAATCTGCGAAGCCGTGGTGCGTTACGGCGACGGCACGGGCACGAACTTCCTCCGGCACGACGATGTCCTCGTACGATGATCGAACGGTGAGCAAGACGCCGATCCACGGTGATCGCTCAAGCTGCGCGAGAAAGGCCGCCAGGTGGCTCGGCCAGATGAGTCTTCCAGTCCCCTCGTTGATGGCGTCGATCAATACGAGCGCGCGGCACCCCGCTACCTGTGCAGCTGATTCGAGCGCACCGACGAACTCCTCGGCAGACATTCCCGGAAGATCGAGTTGTTGAAGGGCCTGGGTCCAAGGTGCCTCCGCGCTAACAAACTGCTGTCCCATGAGAAGCACGGTCGGACGATTGGCCGCAACGTGTTGTCGGGCGACGTCACAAAGAAGGTGCGTCTTGCCCGTACCCGCGGCACCACTGAGGAGCATCAGACTTCCGCGCGCGACTTCTTCGGCATGCACCAAAGCTTCGCGAGCTTCCTGAAGCTCGGACAACAGCGCCCTAATCCGGTAACGGCGCTCCGTGAACGGGTTGTTTCGGTAGGGCGAGGTCGCCCCGCTCTTCTCGGTCGCCGGAGGCTTGGTGTGCTGCTGCCGCTCGCTCTCCAACAACCACGCTTCTAGTTTCTCGGCGGCAGCATCCGAAGCGGCCAATTGCTCGGCAATTCGACTGAAGGGCAGAGCGCCTACCGGCTGCACGCTCACGGCGGCGAGTTCAACGAGGATCGCTTGGACCTTCGACGACACCGCGGAAGCGGCACCATTGGGTGCTTGCTCGACGCACTTCGATTCAGCGTATTCGAAGCTTCGGAGCTTGTCGCGGATGCCCCGAGCCCGAGCCTTGATTTGATCGAAGAATCGCTCCGTGCGTCCGAAGGCTTCAAGTTCGGCAGCGATTGGCAAGCCGACGTGAATCTCTGGCGTATATCGCGGACCCGCAGTCTTCAGCGCGTCATCCAAACGAGCCGTGAACCAAGCTCCGTCGAACCCTGGAACGTCGAACCAGAAGCGGAGCCGGCCTGCATGTTGGGAATGGGCCAGACGCTCAAGAAGTTCATGGCTGCCCCAGTAGACGAACTCGACGGTCATGCCGAGCGCCGCTGCCCAGTCTGTCCACTTCTTCACGTGTTCATCCCAGCGTTCCTTCGCTGACCGTCGGCCTTGGACGCGACCGTCGGGACGATCCAGCGGAATGCAGACGAAGTACTGCACGAGCCGCGGGTGCTTCTCGATCGCGGTCTTGACCGATGCGTCGAGCTGAGGCCACTGCGAGTCGCCGAGAGTATCAAAGTACTTGGCCTGCCATCCCCACTCGCTGCCGTCGCCAAGGATCGCGTAACACTCGACACCGGCGTCCGGAGTACCCTTGCGTTCGAAGCGCGAACCGGCGGGGCTCTCAGCGCGGGCGAGCTGGGCGCAAAGCTCTTCGAATGCGTTTGCCTTCGACCCGTTCAGTGGGCGGATCGCATTCCAGTCGAGACTCACGTTGCTCATGGCAATGACTCAACTACACCACGCGCGTCAACTCGGGCGACCGACGAACCACGCCCAACAGCGACGGGTCGTGCATTGCGTCGACGACGGTCCCAATCACTTCCGCTTGGCGCTACACTCCGAGCAAGGGGCGCAACTTTGCGGTCACTTCGGCCAAGACAAGCTCCGTCAGGCTCCAGTCGGTTTCGCGATGCCGGTTCTTCGACGTGATGCGCGTGACCAATCCCCTAAGATTGTAGTGTGGTGCCGCCGGTGCGATCAACACTCGCCCCTCGGCCGCCGTCATCTGGACCGTGGTTCCCGGCACCAAGCCGGCCTCTCGTGCAATCGCCTTCGGAATGCGAACCGCCAAACTGTCGCCCCACTTGGCCACTTGTGAACGCATCGTACCCCCCCGCGCCAGGATACACGGTGGATATACGTCGCCACCACCGACCGCAAACTGCGCTTTGCGCACGGCGCGTTCTGCGGTTGCTCGATGTAGCCCTGGAGCGCTGGCGTGACGCTATGGAGCCGCCGCGAAGATCGCGAGTTGCACCACCCAGGTGCCGCTGTTGAGCGATGCGGTCGCAGTGTAAGTGCCGGCAGAGGCCGCGATGGTGTGGTCCACGAGGTCGCCGTCGGGGCCGAGCGCGGCTGAACGTGGTGGGTGGAAAAGTGCGACGTCACCCTCGGCCACCTTCTCTCGCCCTCCAATTGCTGAACTCGGGTTTTGCGATGCCTCGTCGCGAAAACCGGCGCACGCGGTTCATCTTCTGCAGTTCGATCGCGCAGGGGATCGTCGGCGAGCACAACGGCCGCGCCGAGCCGGTGGCCGGCGACGCGCTGTCCGCCACCTTCGACAGCGTCGTCGCCGCGGTGCAGGCAGCGCAGCAACGCGCTCTCTTTACTCGGTGCCCTTCGACGGATCCGGTTGCATGGCGAGCACACAGGTCGGTAGAGCGGTGGCACCGTGTAGTCGCCACCGCCCTACTACACGCACGTCTACTCAGTCGCCCCGATCGACGAAGAGCCCAGTTGTGCCCCTCAGGCGGTTCACAAGAGCCGGAGCGCTATATCGGTCTTCCCAACACTCGCCGATGCTGTTCTGCAACTGCATCGTAACCTTCGGGTTCTGCGAAAGCGGCAACGACGGTAGGTTGAGCTGCGAGCCGCGGGCTATCACGATGAGCCGTGCTTTACCCGCTGCGCCTCCAATTTGGTAGATGAGGCGGACACCCGCCGTCGAAGCGGTTCGATCCAAGAACCTATAACCCAACCTCGTGTTACGCCAGCATGGTTGACGGTTGTTGCAGTCACCCAGCGGAGGCACACTTGCGGTCATCACCAGATTCGGCGTACCCGCCACTTCGCTGTACACGCAGAAGGTGTTGACCGTCGAATTGACGGGATCACCGAAGGCTGTTTTGTCGGTAGCCTCGCCACTGTTCCACAGCCAGAGGGCTCCATTCTTCTTCACGTCCGAGAAACTCCTGAGTTGCAGCAAGGAGCCACGAGGCTTCGTCGGGTGCCGGCAGCCGGTCATCGGGAGCACGGTGCAAATGCCTTGACTGGCCAGACAGATGGGGTCGCTCGTGCCCGCACACGTGCCCGCCGTGCACACGTCGTTGCAGGTCAGCGAATTTTGGTCATTGCACAGCGTGTTGTCGGCTTTCGACGGGTTGGAGCACGACCCGTTGCCGGTGTCGCACGTGCCGGCTACGTGGCATTGATTGAGCGCGGTGCAGATGACCGGGTTGCTGCCGGAACACGTACCGTTCTGACAGGTGTCCGTTTGCGTGCACGTATTCCCATCGTTGCACGGTGCCGTGTTGTTAGCGGTCTGGCAGCCGGTGGACACATTACAACTGTCGTTCGTGCACACGTTGTTGTCGTTGCAGTCGGGCGGCGCTCCGCCGACACAGGCACCGCTACTGCAGGCGTCAGCAGTGGTGCACGCGTTGCTGTCGTTGCACGCATTGTTGTTCGCCAGGTTCGAGCACCCGCTGGCGGGGTTGCACCCGTCGGTCGTGCATGGGTTGTTGTCGTTGCAGTTGGGCGGCGCTCCGCCGACGCACGACCCACCGCTGCATGTGTCGGCGGTGGTACAGGCGTTGCCGTCGTCGCACGAACTGGTGTTGTTCGCGTGCGTACACCCGCTGGCGGGGTTGCAACCGTCGGTGGTGCACACATTGTTGTCATTGCAGTTGGGCGGCGCCCCGCCGACACACGACCCACCGCTGCACGTGTCGCTGGTGGTGCAGGCGTTGCCGTCGTCGCAGGAATTGGCGTTGTTCGCGTGCGTGCACCCGCTGGCGGGGTTGCAACCGTCGGTGGTACACACGTTGTTGTCGTTGCAGTTGGGCGGCGCCCCGCCGACGCACGACCCACCGCTGCAGGTGTCGCCGGTGGTGCAGGCGTTGCCGTCGTTGCACGAAGCCGAGTTGTTGGTGTGCACGCAGCCCGAGGCCGGGTTGCAGCTATCGTCGGTGCACGTGTTGTTGTCGTTGCAGTTTACAGGATCGCTCACACACGCGTGAGCCACGCAGCGCTCGTTCGTCGTGCACTGATCGGTGTCGCCGCAGTCGGCGTCCACGTTGCAGCAGCCGGCGAGCCCGGAGTGCCCACAGCCAGTGGCCGGGTTGCAGGAATCGGCGGTACACACATTGCCGTCATTGCAGTCGGTCGGCCCGCCGGGGGCGCAACTGCCGCCGCTGCAAGTATCGCCCGTGGTACAGGCATTGCCGTCGTCGCACGCGGCGGTGTTGTTGCTGTTGACGCACCCCGAAGTGGGGTTGCAACTGTCGTCGGTGCAGACGTTGCCGTCGTTGCAATTGGGCGGCGCCCCACCGACACAGGCGCCGGCACTGCAGGCGTCGTTGGTGGTGCAGGCGTCGCCGTCGCTGCACGGATCGTTGTTGTTCACATGCGTACAACCGCTGGCCGGATTGCAGCCGTCGTCGGTACATCCGTTGTTGTCGTTGCAGTTGGGCGCCGTTCCGCCGACGCAGCCACCGGCGCTGCAGGTGTCGTTGGTGGTACAGGCGTTGCCGTCGTCGCACGCGGCGGTGTTGTCGGTGTGGACGCAACCCGAGTTGGGATTGCAGCCGTCGTCGGTGCAGCCGTTGCCATCGTCGCAATTCGGCGCTGCGCCACCGACGCAGCTACCGCCGCTGCAGGTATCGCTGGTGGTGCAGGCGCTGCCGTCGTCGCACGGATTGTTGTTGTTCACGTGCTCGCAACCGCTGGCGGGATTGCAGCTGTCGCTGGTGCACACGTTGTTATCGTTGCAATCGGGCGGCGGCCCGCCGACACAGGCGCCGGCACTGCAGGCGTCGTTGGTGGTGCAGGCGGTGCCGTCGCTGCACGGATCATTGTTGTTCACATGCGTACAGCCGCTGGCCGGATTGCAGCCGTCGTCGGTACACCCGTTATTGTCGTTACAGTCTGCGGCTGGGCCGCCGGCGCAGGTCCCGCCACTGCAGGTGTCGGTGGTGGTGCAAGCGTTGCCATCGTCGCACGACGCCGCGTTGTTGCTGTGTACACAGCCGGTCTGCGAATCGCAGCTGTCATCAGTGCACACATTGTTGTCGTTGCAATTGGGTGGCGGCCCGCCGACGCACGACCCACCGCCGCAGGTGTCGCCCGTAGTGCAGGCGTTGCCGTCGTCGCACGAGTTGTTGTTGTTCGCGTGCGTGCAGCCGGTGTTAGGGTTGCAGCCATCGTCGGTACACCCATTGTTGTCGTTGCAGTCCACCGGATTGCTCACACACGCGTGATCCACGCAGCGCTCGTTGGTGGTGCACAGATCGGTGTCGTTGCAGTCGGCGTCCACGTTGCAGCAGCCGGCTAGTCCGGAGTGCGCGCAGCCAGTGGCCGGATTGCAGGAATCGCCGGTGCACACGTTGCCGTCATTGCAATTGGTCGGCCCGCCGGGGGCGCAGCTACCGCCGCTGCAGACATCGCCGGTGGTGCAGGCATCACTGTCGTCGCACGGTGCGGTATTGTTCACGTAGGTACAGCCGCTGGCGGGATTGCAGCCATCGTCGGTGCACACGTTGTGGTCGTTGCAGTCGAGCGCCGCCCCAGGCAGACAGAGTCCGCCGCTGCAGGCATCGTTGGTGGTGCAGGCGTCGCCGTCGTCGCACGCGTCATTGTTGTTCACGTAGGCACAGCCGCTGTTGGGGTTGCAGCTATCGTCGGTGCAGCCGTTGTTGTCGTTGCAGTCAAGCGCTGGCCCAGGAATGCAGGCCCCGCCGCTGCACGTGTCAGTCGTGGTGCACTCGTTGCTGTCGTCGCACGGGGCGGTATTGTTCACATGCGTGCACCCGTTCGTGAAGTTGCAGCTATCGTCGGTGCACACATCGCCGTCGTCGCAGTTCGGTGGCGGCCCGCCGGCACACGCCTGTGAACTGCAGGTATCGCTGGTCGTGCACGCGTTGCCGTCGTTGCATGGGCTGCCGTCTGACTGCCCGGCGCACTGATTCACCACACTGAACGCGCCGGCACTGGCGCTATCGCCGGCATCGTCGCCGGCGTCGGCGTTGTTAAGCAGGATTGTTCCGTCCGCGAGCGGGGTGGCGACGGTGGTCACAATTGTGATCGTGCACGTTGCCCCGGCCGCAAACGAGTTGATCGTCCATTGGTCATTGTCCGGGGCACCGCCGAAAGTGGCGCAACCCGAGGGCGAGGTGGACTCCGATGAATAGACCCCGTTGGCGTCGTAGCCCTCGTTGACCACGACGTTGCTCGCCGTCACGCTCCCGCCGTTGTGGAGGGTCAGGGTGTACGTCAAGGTGCCGCCCGGCGCGACCGGATTGGGCGAAGCCGATTTGCTCAGGGTGAGTACCGCATTGGCTACGCTCGTCGACACCGAGCTGCCGGCCGTCGGCGCATTCTGGTCACTGCTGATGCTGTACGTCGTGTTGTCGATCGTGCTGCCGACGCTGGCGCTGACTTTTACCGTCAACGTCACAACGCCACTGCCGCTCACCGGCAAGGAGCCGACGTTCCAGGTGACCGTTCCGGCTTGGCCAACGGCCGGCGCGGTCGTCGGGGCTGGGCTTGCCGACACGAAGGTGGTGTTTGTAGGAGTGACGTCACTGATGATCGTGTTGGTGGCCGTCGACTGCCCCGTGTTGCTGTAAGTCAGCGTGTAGGTCAGGTTGCCGGTCGGTCCGACCGGATCGGGGCTCGCCGTCTTGGACACGTCGAGGCTCGGTGCGCCCGGAATCGTGTAGTAAACGATCACCGGGATGCAATCGAGGTTGATGGGATCGGCCGAGTTTGCACGGATCGGCAAGACCTTCACCCGGAAGTTAGCGTCGGAGAGATCGCTCGCACTCCACGTGCGGCCCCAGAGGAACGTTGCGCCGCCCAGTACGTAATCCTTCAGCGGCTGATTGCGGCGGAAATTTTTCGTCTGCAACAAGCCAATGCCAGCCCCGAAAATATCGCTGAACGTCGTCCCGCCGTTCCACGACAAGCTCACTTTGAGTTTGCGATTGTTTTTCGTGCTATCGTTCGCCCGCACCCGCACCTGAATACCGGTCACGACTGGCGCCGGCAGTGTGTTCGGCAAGCTCAAACCATAGACGGAGTACGTCTCGGCATCGGTGGGCTGGTTACCGTTACCCGTGGCCGTTGCGGTGCCGCCGCTGCACGCTTCGGCATTGGCTGCGTTGGTAAAGGGGCCCGTTTCCGATGTCGGAGGTCGCTCACCCGTGCTATCGCCCAACGCTGGTCCAGACGGCGCAATCATCAGCCCACTAATGACGGCGTACATCGCAATTTTTTTCCAGCGAATCGTTACCATGGCGACCTCCTGTCGATTCGGACCAGCCCATCCACCTCACCCTTCACTACCTGCTCTAGGCGATCACAAGCGACGCGCGGGTGTCTATACGCCTAAAGTTGTATTCTCGGTGACATTTGTCAGCCGGTTGAGCAACGGGACTCAGAGTGATGATGCGGAACCCCCGATGCAGAACGAGCCCTCGGGTAAGTGGCGCTGATTCCCGCCCTCGACGGCCCGCGCCGGTAACTCGCCCGCTCCCTGCCGCGCCTCTCACGCTGCGGGTGGCGGCCTCACACGCCGTGAAGTCGGCTGGACGCCCGTCCATCGTCAAGAGCCTCTGCAACGAGATTTACGGGATTTGCCGAGATGCCTTAAGGGAATGCCCTAATTGACACACGCGGCCAATGGCTGCGATTAGGTTGACACCAGCTTCGATAGGTTGAGTTGCCGTTTCTTGGGAGAGCCGCCATGTCGCCAAAGACCGAAACCGTTCGGCAGCCGTCTCATCGAAGAGGGGCAGGGCGTAATCTGCCGCCATCTAGTTCGGTGCCGCCTGAAGTATCGAGCGACGCACCGGAGCAGGCCCCGCTTCGTATGGTTATTGCAGACGACCATGCTCTGTTCCGCCAGCTCCTTGTGACATTCATGTCTTCGCGGTCGAATATTTCGATCGTCGCCGAAGCAGATCGCCTGCACGGGCTGATTGATTTGGTGAGCCGCACCTCGTGCGACTTACTCCTCTTGGATCTCCATATGGAGCGCAACGCGCTCGACGACCTCGCCGCGTTATCTCGGCGCACGGTGGTGATTGTCGTCACCGCCAGTCAAGAGGCGGGCGAAGCGTTGACGGCGTTACGCCTGGGGGCTCGGGCGATTGTCTTCAAGCACGAGGCAGTTTCCACACTCCTCGCCAGCATCGAGGCAGCGGTCAAAGGGGACACGTGGTTGCCGGCGGGCCTCCAGTCAGATGTGCTCGAAACTCTTCACCAGCGATTTGCCGATCCGCTGACGCCGAGTGAGCGTGAGGTGGTTCACCACGTCGCCCTCGGGCTGCGCAACACCGAAGTCAGCCGTAAGCTGTTCGTCAGCGAGTTCACGGTGAAGACCCACCTCAACCACATCTTTCGCAAGCTCGGCGTGCGAAACCGCGTTGAGCTCACGCGCTACGCGCTTCACTGCGACCTCACCGCGCCGGATCAGGGGATCGAACTCACCGCCCCCGCCTTTCCTGGGCGGGCAGCAAGCTGACCGCCGACGCGGCAACCACCGCGCGATGCAGCAGTGCGTCGATCAGCGACCTCAGTGCGACGCCACGCGCAATCGGCATCGCCGATCGCGTCATCTTTTACGCGAACCTGTGCAGGGTCAGCCACCGAAGCTGGAACCAACTTCCAAGACACCGGAACGACGATTTTTGCCTCAATCACTTCCGCGTCGCGTCACATTCTGAGCAAGGGACGCAACTTTGCGGTCACTTCGGCCATGACGTGCTCCGGCGCCCTTGCCGAAAAATGGGCAGCCCGCGCCTGCCAGTCGGCGCTCTCTGCGTGGTTCGCCAATACGACTCCGGACACCGGTAAGCCGTGAGGGATCCCGACTTCGAACGGGTACCCTTTGATGTGACTGGTGATCGGGCACACCAGCGCGAGACTTGTCCACCGATTGTCCATCCCTGCCGCCGATCGCAAGCTGCGCCGTGCTCACCGCGCCGCGCTGGGCCGTAGTTCGAGGTAAGTCCCGCAGCGTCGGCTTGGCGCTACGGAGCCGGGGCAAAGGCCGTGAGTTGCAGCAGCCGGGTGCCGCTGTTGAGCGACGCGGTGGCGGTATACTTGCCGGCAGAGGCCGCGATGGCGTGTTCCACGATGTCGCCGTCGGGGGTGGTGATGACTCGGCCGGTATAGCTCGACCAGGACGCGCTGAACGCAGCGCCGGTCATGCGGGCCGCACTGACGGGCAACTGGCGACCGTTGCGGAGCGTGAAGGGCCGATTCACGTAACGGTAGAGCCAGCCCATTGACGTGCTGAGTCGCTTGGCAGCCTCGCGTACTTCCGACGCACATCTGATCCCCCAAGTGAGGACCGTCGACGCCTGTGCTATAGCTCGGCACGCACGGCGGGAGGGGCATGGGCACGCTACGGGTAGGGATTCTTTTCGGCGGACGATCGAGCGAGCATGAAATCTCGCTGCGCTCGGCGCGCTCTGTCGTCCAGGCGCTCGATCGCCGCCGATTTACGCCGACGCTCATCGGCATCGATCACCAGGGGCGCTGGCACGTCCTCAGCGATGAGCAATTCCTCGCGATCACCAACGCGACCCTGCCCGCGCTAACCGACGGCGGGCCGGAAGTCATGCTGCCGCCGAGCCCGTCGGATGGCGAATTGCTCGAAATGATTCCGCGCACGCCGCTCGATCATCTGGACGTCGTATTCCCGATCTTGCACGGCGCCTTCGGCGAAGATGGCACCGTGCAGGGTCTACTCGAACTGGCCAACATCCCGTATGTCGGCGCCGGCGTACTGGGTTCCGCGATCGGCATGGACAAGGACGTGCAGAAGCGCTTGCTGCGTGACGCGAAAATTCCGGTCGTGCCGTTCGCCGCTATCGCGCAGCGGCAGTGGCAGTCCGCACCGGATGAGGCGCGCCGCGCGGCAGCCGCCCTCGGCTATCCGGTGTTCGTGAAACCGGCGAACGCCGGTTCGTCGGTGGGTGTGAGCAAGGTGAAGCACGATGCCGAACTCGCCGATGCCATCACCGCTGCGTTTGCGTACGACACCAAGATCCTGATCGAGAAGGGTCTCGATGCGCGCGAGATCGAGTGCTCGGTGTTGGGCAACGAAACGCCGGAGGCGTCACTCCCCGCGGAAGTGTGCCCGCAGGCCGAGTTCTATTCGTACCAAGCCAAGTACATCGACGAACACGGCGCAACGTTCGAGATCCCCGCGAAGCTCAGCGTCGCGCAGACCGCCGCGGTGCGCAACCTCGCCGTACGCACGTTTCAAGTTTTGAGTTGCGAAGGGATGGCGCGCGTCGACTTCTTCATCGATCGCGAAGATCAGACAACGCTCTACGTCAACGAGCTCAACACCATCCCTGGCTTCACCAACATCAGCGTCTACCCGAAGTTGTGGGAAGTGTCCGGCCTTTCGTACACCGATTTGATCTCACGCTTGCTCGATCTGGCGATCGAGCGCCACGCGCGGCGCCAGCAGCTGCAGACGTTCTATCGCCCGGCCCTGCGCTGAGGCGCGCGCGTGAGTTCGCCGACCAGCGCGCGCAACCCGAGCAGGTAGCTGTTGCCGCCGAAGCCGAGCACTTGACCGACCGCCACTGGGGCAATCAACGACAGGCGGCGGAACTCCTCGCGCCGGTGTACGTTGGATAGGTGGACCTCGACGGTGGGTAACTCGACCGCGAGCAGGGCATCGCGCAAGGCGATGCTGGTGTGGGTGTAGGCGCCCGGATTGATCAGAATGCCGTCGGCGGCACCGCGCGCCGCGTGGATGCGGTCGACGAGCGCGCCTTCGCTATTGGACTGAAACGTCTCGAGCGTCACGCCGAGTTCGGCGCTCAGCTCTCGTAATCGCGTTTCGATATCGGCGAGCGTCTCGCGCCCGTATACGTCGGGCTCGCGGGTGCCGATGAGATTCAGATTGGGACCGTGAACAACCAACACTCTCCACGTCGAGGCGGTACGCGATCGGGATCGAGGCTTCGTAGGCATGGGGCGGTGGCCTGTTAGTCACGGCGACGCGGTCGCCGGCCTCCCCACAACAAGAGCGCCGAGATCACCAGCCATGGGCTTGACCCGTCCACAGAGTTCGCCGCGATCCCACAACCCCCTCCACCATCGGACCCAGTGGTTGGCGTCCTCGTGTTGAACGGAGTGCGGGTCGGCACACGCGTCGCGATCGCGGTCGCCGACGGAACGGGTGTCGGCGTGTTCCCAGTGGCGGTTGCGCTCGCTGTCCGTGTCGGAGTTATCGTCTTCGTTGCGGTCGCCGTGCGCTTCAAAGACGGTGTAATTGTCGGCGTGCCGGTCGACGTCGCACTCGGTATGCCGGACGGCGTCACAGTCGCGGTTGGGCGCCGCGTCGAGGTTGGCCGCTCGGTGGCCGTGATCGTCTTCGTGATTGTCGCGCTCTGGGTCGGCTTCGACGTTCTCGTCGAGGTCGGCGTACGCGTCGCCGTTGCAGTGAACGTCGGAATGCCGGTGGCCGTGAAGCGCCGCGTGAACGTTGGGAGCGGCGTCAGAGTCACCGTCGACGTTGGGGTGCTCGTCGGGGTCGATGTGTCTGTTGGAGTTGCAGTGATCGTTAGCGTGACAGTCTGAGTGGGGGTGGCGGTGTCGGTCGGCGTGACTGTGGGAGTGTCGGTCATCGTATCGGTCGGCGTGGCGGTCGGCGTACCACTGGGCGAAGCCGTCGGCGATTCCGTCAAGGTCGGCGTCTGCGTGGCGGTGGGCGCTCGGGTGATTGTGTTGACCGGTGTGCGACTCGGCGTTGACGTACGCGTTGGCGTGTTGGTTCTAGTCGGCGTCCGCGTCGGAGTCGGCGTGTCCGTCGCCGGTGCCGGCGGCGCGGCGGCGAAGACGTTGATGTTGTAAGAGCAGAGGGACTGCTTGCCGGTTTGATCGGTCGCCGAGAAGGTAATTACTTGGGCCCCCTCTTGGTCTTCGCTCGGCACCCACGAGAACACCGTGCTCACCGGATTGCCCGACGCCGGCAGAGTGGGAGTCAACACCGCACCATCGGGCAGACCGGCAACGTTCAGGGTCACCGTATCGCCGCTGTCTGGATCGACCACGTCGACTCGGAGTTCCAGCGCGTTGTTCGCGATGGCGGTCAGGGTCGACCCGCATCCACTGCCGAACACCGGTTCGACGCCGGTGGACGGCGGCACGAGCTGAATGAAGAAATCGACCGCAACCTTCGCCCGCCTGGCTCCGGTGTTCGGATCCGTTTCTTCGATGGTCACCTGTGTCGAGTACAACGTGTTGAATGCGGCGGACGCAATGGTTGCCCCGTGGGTGTCCCAGGTATAGCGACCGGTGCTGCTATCGACAGTCGCTGCGTTGGCAGCCGTTGGTGGACCCGGTTGATCAAAAGTGCTGCCTGCGCCGGCCGCTTCACTTGCAGTGGACAAGCGGAATTGGAGCGGGTCACTGTTGATGTCAAAGCCCGGCACGAGAAACGAACAGACGCTGTCGAACTTGCAGCGCACGATTGGAGGCAAGGCGCTGACGGGCGAGCTGTCGCTCGTGCCGACGTTGACCGTCGTCTCCACTCGATAAGAACCGTCGGGATTGTTGATGTGCGCATTCACACCATCGGTTGGGGAGATACGACAGCAACTCTCCGTCGAGGCGGTATACGTGCCGGCTCGCGGATACATGTGGGAAATGATCGAGCGCACCGTCGGCAAGCGCGACGCGTCGATCGCCAACCCCGACATCGTGTTGTTGTCGGGATCGATCGAATTCACCAAGTACACGAGCGGTCCCCGGCTCGATCCTGCCGGGGCACTGCCATCGCCAAAATCGAAGCGCGTGCCGCCGATGTCCTCGACAAACAGATCGCCGACCCCCGGAAACCCATCGGCGCTCGAACAGCTCGTCGGAAACAAGCCGCTTCGGCTGACGCACGCGTAGCCGTCACGACGAAACGCATTCTGAATGGTAAAGTCGATCCGGCCGAGCCCACTGGGCTTCCACGAATAGTGTCCGTAACGGAAATGGCTTGCCTGAGCCGGCAGGCTGACGAGCAGTGCGGCCGCTAACACTCCGAGCAGGAGAGAGCGCGCGCGACTTCTCGACTCACCCACCACGGCCGCTTCTCCGCTTCCCACACGCGCGGTGTGCGCGTGGAATCAAGGCACCGGCGAGGAAGAAGATGAAGCAGGCACGCGCCGCTTGGCGCGTGCCTGCGGAGGTCTTCCTCATGGTGGTGGCGGTGGCAACGTAATCGTGGTTGCCCCGCTCGATATCGTTCCGCCGCCAGCCGCCGGAACGGTGGCGGTGATCGATACCAGCTTGCCCGCGTTGCCGGTCAGGTACTTCACGCAGGTCAACGCATCTCCGGGCTGGGCGGTGATCGTCAGTGTTCCCACATCGCATGGCGGCGCCGCGCCCGTGATGCTCGGACTGGTTACCGACACGCTCCCGACCGCTGGCGGCATGACCTGCGCCGGGATCGTGAGGCTGAACGTCGTCGATACGCCGTTGAGTACCGCACCGGTGCTGGTGGTGACGAGCGCGCTGATGATGGTCGTCAACGTCCCGTCGCCGTTGTCTGTACTCAGACTAGTGGCCAAGCTGACCACGACGTTCGCCGCTCCTGGTGTATTCGTCGGCGTCCGCGTGATCGTTTGCGTGACCGTCGGGGTCTGGGTCACCGTGGAGGTTACAGTAGCGGTGACCGTCACCGTATTGGTCGGCGTCCCGGTGACTGTCGGCGTCAACGTCTTGGTCGGCGTTGGCGTCGGCCGCAGGTCGGGCAGCGTGAACTGCACCATCGCCGAAATGAACATACCGTCGGCCTTCTGGACTTGGGCCATGATCTTGATCGACTGACCCGCCAGGCTCTGTGCATACTTCACGCAAGCCAGTGCGTCACCGGGCTGCGCTGACACTGGGAAGCCAACGGAGCACGGCTGCGGGTTCGCCGCCAGCGTAAATCCGGTGAGGCCCGGACTGGTCACGCCCTCGCCGGCAACCGGGGTCACGACGCTGAACTGGACCGGAATCCCGTCGCCGACTAGCGCGCCGAATTGATCAGTGACCACGGCGCTGACCACCGTGGAGAACGTACCGTCGCCGTTGTTGCTGCCCTGGTTGTCCAGCAAATCGACCAGGATGTTTGCCGCACCTGGCGTCGCCGTCGGCGTCTTGGTCAGCGTGGCGGTGCGGGTTGGTGTCTGCGTGATCGTGGCCGTCTGGGTCACGGTGTTGGTCACCGTTGCCGTGATCGTCGCCGTGTTGGTTGGTGTGCCGGTGATGGTCGGCGTCAACGTCTTGGTTGGCGTAGCCGTTGGACGCAGGTCAGGCAGCACGATCACGCGGTCGCGCGTTGCGAAGGTACCGTCGGACTTCATCACGGCCGCATGCACCGTGATACTCGTACCCGCCAAGGCCTGTACGTACTTGATGCACGACAACGCGTCGCCAGGCTGCGATACGACGACGAAGCCCAGCGTACAGGGCGCCGCTTGGCCCGTCAGGCCTGGGCTGGTTACCGAGACGCCCGCGATCGGGGTCAAGATGCTGAACTGGACGGCGACGCCGTCCCCGATCGCTTGACCAGTTGAGGTCGTCACGAGCGCACTGATCGCGGTCGTAAACGTCCCGTCGCCGTTGTTGCTGGCGCGGTCCTCGACCAGATCCAACTGAATGAACTCGGCCCCCGGCGTTGGGGTGGCCGTGATCGTTGGCGTCGGCGAAATCGTCGGCGGCAACGTGTTGGTTACCGTCGGGGTCACCGTATCGGTTGGCGTGGGCTGTCCCTGGATATGGACCCCTGCCGATGTCGTGCGTCCGATCGCATCGGTCACGGTCACCGTGAAGTCACCGAGGGTGTTGCCGGCGGTGAAGACGAACGAGCCACCGGAAGTGGGAACACTGGCGACGCTGGCGCAACCGCCGCTGGCGAACACAGTGAATGGCGGAGCGCCACCGGTCACGACGAAGGTCTGCGTCGCACCGTTACACGCGGTGGGCGGCGCACCACTGCCGGCAAACAGGGTGCTCTGGTTCGGGATGATCGCCGGTGGCACTGGCGTCGGCGTCGCCGTCGGAAGTGCTGTATTCGTCGGCGTGATCGTCGGCGTCTGGGTCGGCAACGGCAGCAGCGACCCGTTGCTGGATATACTCGTACTGCCATTTCCTCCCGGAGCCGTGCCGCTCGATGGAGAGACAATCGAAACCGTCACCGACACCGGCTGTATGAACGTTCCCTGACCCGGTTGCGCATCTGCCACGGTGAAGAAGAAGTGGTTGATGCCGTCGACCGTGGCGCCGAATGTTTCGGTATCCGGCAGCACGAAGCTCGCGGGTCCGAGCAACGAGAGACCGGCGCTCACACTGATGTTGACGGTGGTGCCACCAACCAGCGGGTTGTTGTCGAGGTCGGCCATCCGAACTTCGAACGTCTGGGTACCGCCATCAGGGATACTGAACCCACCCGGCAGCATGCTCAGCTGTGTGTGTGCGGAGAAGGTCAACCGTCCGGTATCGAACACCAACGCATCGGCGCTGAACTGCCCGACCGGCTCCTGATCGACGTCCCAGATATTGTTGCCGTTCACGTCGATGAAATTCTCACCGGCGTCGCGAATGCCGTTGCCGTTCTCGTCGAAGAACGGCTCGGCCAGCGGCGTCACCGGTTCACCCGGATCCGCCACGCCGTTTCCGTTGAGATCTTCAAACTGCTTCTCGCCACGGGTATACGCGAGCAGCGTGACGATGCCGTCCGGCGGCGATTGGCCTTCGCTGAGTAGCGTTGCGCGGGCGCGGCCCTGCGCATCGGTCGGACTCACGTCGACCAGACTGGCGAAGTTACTCTGGAACGTTACCGCCGTTCCGGCTGGCACTGCGTTGCCAAAGCGGTCGTTGACGAACGCCGTGACGACGTCTTGCAGGCCGAAGGTGACGCGGCCGGCGATATTGAGGAACTGCGCGGAGAAGCTGAACCGATTGGCGGCAGGGATGCCTCCAATGATGTTCACTGGCGTCGATTGCGTCGTGATGGTCGGATTCGAAGCGACCGATGCAGTAACCCGGATGCTGGTCGCGCGATTGCCGCTGGTGAGCACCGTATGCACGAGGCCGGCGCTATCAGTGATCGCCTGGATCGGATCAAGGCTCGCTCCACCCAACGCGTTCGAGCCGGTCAATGCAAACTGCACCAGCACTCCACCGGCCGGCTGCGCCTGGCCCGTGGTGACACGGAAGGTGAGAGTCGACTGCTCGGGAAGACCCGAACCGCTGACGCCGATGCTGGCAGGGTCGACGCTGACGAACGAGATCGAGCGCGCCACCGGTGTACCAGTCGAAGTCACCGTCAACGTCGGGGTCGGCGTGTCCGTCGGGGTTCGAGTGATCGTCCCCGTATTCGTCGGCGGAGAGGTCGACGTAGCCGTACGGGTCTGTACTGGCGTGTTCGTGTTGATCGGAGTCGGCGTGGGCACGGCGAAGCTGATGCCGTTCACGGAAAGATTGACCGATCCGTTGCCGCCGGGAGCAACCGCGGTCACATCGGAGGTCACAGTCACGGCGACGGCGACGGCCTCATCAGTGAAGTTGCCCAACTGCGTGTCGGTAACAGAGAAGGTGAATTGATTGAGCCCCTCCTGCAGCTTGTCGGACGGATCGAGGGTCTCTCCATCTGGAATCGTGATCGGCGAGGTAACCCCCTGCAGGGCTAGGCTCCCGGTCAGCTGGATCGCGACTTTCGATCCGCCAACGATCGGATTGCCGTCCTTGTCGCGGACGATCACGCGGAAGCGGATGCTGCCGCCATCAGAAATCGAGAACGGGCCGGATACGAAATTGTCCGGCGTATCCTCGTGCAACACCTCGAGGACGGTGCGGGCCGAGAACGTCACTGGCACAACAGTCCAGATCAACGCATCGCCGTTCCACTCGCCAGGACCTTGCGTCGGATCCCAGACACCGTTCTGGTTGGTGTCGATAAAGGACTCGAACGGATTGTCGGGGTCGTACTGCCCGTTGCCATTCACATCGATGAACGGTTCCGCGATGTCCGTGAAGGGTTCTCCGACGTCGTACACGCCGTTTCCGTTGGTGTCGATGAAAGGTTCTTCCCCGCCCGTGACTACGAGCACACGGATCACACCGTCCGGCGGCAACGAGCCACCTTCGCTGACCAGGATGCCGGTAGCGCGGCCTTGCTCATCCGTCGATGTGACACTGATGACGCTGCTGCCGTTGGCGAAGAAGCTCACGCTGGTACCGACCGGGACCACGTTGCCAAAGCGGTCGTTGAGGAAGACGGTGATCTGGTCTTCGAGACCAAGCGTGACGCGGCCCGCGATATTCAGGAACTTCGCGGCGGCGCTCATGCGGTTGAAGGTCGGTGGGGCGCCGACGATCTTCACTTGCGTTGATTGCGTAGTGACTCCAGGACTACCCACCACTGAAGCGGTCACCCGCACCGACACGGCGCGTTGACCGCTGGTGAGCACGGTCTGCACTTGACCTGAGTCGTTCGAGACCGCTTGCGCCGGCGAAACGCTTTCACCGCCCAACGAGGTCAGGTTGAATTGTACCGCGACGCCGGGAATGGGGTGCGCTTGTGCATCCGTGACCTTGAACGTCAGCGTCGATTGCGCCGCCAGCCCGGAGCCTTGTACGCCGATGACGGCTGGCTCAGCGCTGACAAAGATGAGTGCGCGCGGCGGCGGGGTAACGGTTGGCGTTGCCGTCAACGTATTGGTCGGCGTTGCGCTCGGTGTCGATGTCGCGCTCGGTGTTGGCGTCAGTGTCGGCGTCGGCGTGACGGTTGGAGTCGGCGTGGGTACTGCCGTCGCCACGGCTTCCAGCACACCGTTAGCGGTGAGGAAGACATCCTCATTGCCTCCCGGAGCGGCGCTGGTGACCGGGGACACGATGTTCACGTTCACGGTGAGCGCCTGCGGTGCGGTTCGTTTGCCCGGGTTGTTGTCGACCACTTGGAAGTCGAACTGGTTGAGATTGTGGATGAGCGCGTTGAAAGACTCCCCATCGGGAAGGATGGTCGACGGCTGAATACCGACGAGCCTCGCATCTGTGCCGACGATTGAAATATTGATGCTGGATCCACCAACCAGTGGGTTGTGCGTGAAGTCCCCCACCAGCAGCGAGAAGGCTTGGCTTCCACCGTCGGCGATGGAGAAAGACGTCGGCGTGAGCACGGCGTCCGTGCGGGCAGAAAATGTCACGTCAATGTCCGCGAAGATCAGCGCATCACTCTGCCACACACCCGGACTCTGAGCTGCGTCCCAGACGCCGTTGTCATTCACGTCGATGAACATCTCGAAGCGATTATCGTCGTACTGGCCGTTGCCGTTGCTGTCGGTGAACGGTTCCCCGCTGTCGTAGCGGCCGTTGCCATTCGTGTCGGTAAACTGTTCCGGCGCGTCAAAGCGGCCGTTGCCATTGAAATCGATGAACGGTTCGGGGACGTCGGTAAACGGTTCCCCGAGATCGTACACACCGTTGCCGTTAGTATCGACGAACGGCTCCTCGCCGCGGGTCACGGCCAGGGTGGTGACAATCCCGGTCGGCGGAATGCCCTCGATCTTCCCTTCGGAGATCAGGGTGCCTTCCGCGCGGCCCGTGCTGTTGGTCGGAAGCACGCTCCCGACGCTGGCCCCGTTGGTGTAGAAATTCACCGCGGTACCCGGCGGCACCGGGTTGCCGAAGCGGTCATTGAGGAAGGCGAAGATTTGATCGTCGTAACCGAACTTCACGCGGCCCGCGACGTTGAGGAACTGCGCGGCCAAGCTAAAGCGGTTGAACGTCGGCGGCGCGCCCATGACACTCACTGCATCCGACTGTGTGACCAGATCGATTGATCCATTGTTGTCGCGGTCTACGGACGCGGTGACGCGGATCGGTGCGGCGCGGGTGCCGCTGATGACCGAGGTTTGCGCGATACCCGAGCCGTCGGTGGTGGCCTCGATCTCCGTGAGGGTCTCGCCACCGAGGTGGGTGATGCTGAAATGCACCGACACACCGCTGAGCGGCGTGCCCTGGCTATCGATGACCTTGAAGGCGACCACCGATTGCTGCGGGAAACCGGAATCCTTTACGCCAATGGTGTCGGGCGACGCACCCACGAACGTCACGCTCTGCGGCGTTCCAGCGGGGCCGACTGGCCCGGTCTGATTCACGATGCTGAGGATCTTGATCGGACCAAGCCCATTCGGGATACCACCACCGAAGGCTTCGATGGTTGCACTGCCCGCCGGCGTCCCAGCTGGAATCGTCAACGGAACACTCGCGAGTCCGTCGCGGTCGGTGAGCGCCAACGCGCCGTCTTCAAAATCACCGACCGTCGACAAGAAACGGATGCGGACGTTGCGAACCGGCGCTCCGCTGGTATCGAACGCTTCGGCCGTGATCTGCACGGTCGCCGACTGATCCTCGGTGACCACTACCCGGCTCGGCCGCGGCGACAAACTCAGATTCGCAACGACACCCGGTAGCGTCAATGTCTCGGTTGTTTCCACGCCGCGCGACTCGGCACGCAGCCGGATATTGGCGCCGGCCATGTTTGCGGGGAATTTCAAGCACGTGATGGCATCGCCCGGTTCGATCGTGACGGGCCGTCCAGTTTGCGGAACGAACTGGGCGACGTCGCAGGGCGGCGGGTCGTTCGTGGCCGAGAAGCCCTGGATGCCAAGGCGCCGCGCCGGATCGGTCGGATCGCTGGGATCGGTGACGACTTCAAAGAAAGCGGGGGTACCGTCCTCGACGATGTTTCCTTGTTCATCGGTGATGATCGCCGACAGTGTGGTCAGTCGCGAGCCATCATTGAGATCAACGGATACGTCGTTGATGACTAAGCTCACGCGCCCAGAGGTGCCGGCTGTAACGGTTACCAAGGGTTTGGATGCGGCGATGCACTGCAACCCGGCGTTGACCGGCGCCTGACAATCCTCGGTTCCGACTCCGAGCAGGGTTGGAACTTCGGCCCGTATCGTAACCGTGCCCAGGCCATGACCGGCGCGCAACTGGAGCTGCGCATTGCCGGCACCATCGGCGGGCTGCGTCAACGTGCCGTCGTTGTTCGGGACGAGCCCCGCGCCCGTGGCGCTGGGTTGGACGATACTGAAGGTGACCTTGACGTCCTTCTTGTCGGGCCCGTCAGCGATGTTCTTCAAGCGTTGGCCGTTGTTGTCAAACACGGTCGCGGAGACGTTGGACAGCTCGGGACCACCGGTGCCCCGCGCGCGCACGCGACTAGGGCTGGCGCCGAGCGTGATGCTCGTGGGCTCACCAGGTTTACCACCTTGCCCGAGGCCGATACCGACGCCGCGTCCCGGCACTACGAAAATCTCGGCGGTACCGGTGACTCCACCTGCCCGCGCGGAAATGTCGTAGGGCAAAATCAGTCCCCCCGTCGTCACCTTCACCGCGGCGCCGGCGGGAACGTTGAGGGTCGCGCGCGCGACGCCGCCCTGGCTGCCAACGGTCTTCGTCGAGTCAGTCAGTGGGATTACTTCACCGATAGTGGTGAGGAACAGCACGTTGACGTCGTTGATCGGAACGTTGTCCGCATCAAAGACCGTCGCCGTAAGGGCGGCTTGGCCGCCGCTCTCGGTGCCAATGCTATTGGTGCTGATCTGCAGCAACAGCGTCGCCGCCGGCTTCGGGCTGGTGCCCGACAGAATACTGAAGGTCACGTGACCTGAAATGTTCGCGGCCGTCGCGGTGACGGTCACCGTGCCGGGGGCGGCGACACTGGGATCGTAGGTGATCGTGGTCTGAGCGACGCCGACCTGCCCATCAACCGTACTCGTTACCGCCGTGGGCGGCCGCAGGACTCCCTGCTTGGGTTCGAAGTCGAACAGAATCTCGACGTTGTTGACCGGCGAGTTGTCCGCGTCAAAGGCGATGGCGGTGATGGTGATCGAACCGCCGGTCGCCGCGCTGATCGAGAACGGCTCGGTTTCCATCACGATCGTGCGCACCAACGCCGCCGGCAGCGGCGTGCGCGTCGGCTGGCCAGGCAGTTCGGTTGGCGTCGGTTGCCCTGGAATCGGCGCTGCCGGGGACACGCGCACGTTGATGAATACGTGTAACCCTTCTTCGGGCACCTCTATCGCGAGGCTCGACAATCCGAGCGATACACCGAAAATCGAGCCGCGAGCCTGGCCGTTCTGGTCGGTGATGTTGTTCAGGAAGGTGACCCCGAGGGCCGGGCCACCATCGGCGGCAACCGCAGCACCGGGCAAAGGATGCCCGTGTGTATCGCGTACCGTGACCACGAACGCAGTGGAGTCGCCGGCAGTCAGGGCGACGGTACCGACCGTCAGCGTGAGTCGGCCGGTCGAATCGGTGACTTGGTTGCGCCGGTCCGACGGAGTCGGATCTCCACCTCCACCGCCACCGCCGCCACCACCGCCACCGCCACAGGCGGTGACAAACGTGACCAGCAGCGCGAGCGCTACGGCCTGGACCATCCGTTGAATCATCGGCTGCTCCTCGCGACCTCGACCGCCCGCCCGCGTCTCCATTTACTGCCCGCCCCCCGTGCTCGGGCAATGATCAAAGTCCTCAAAGGTCACCGTCATGCTGGTGTTGACCGTGAAGCGTGCGTTGCGTGAGTCGATACCCGAGAACGTGATCGGAATGTTGAACGTGCCGGTACTGACGGTCGCCTTGGTCTCGAAATCGAACAGAAGAAACGAGACCTGCGTCTCGCTGTGCTGGCATACCCCGAGGCCACAGTCACCATCGAGCGCACACTGTTGGCTCGGGTTACCCCCGCAGCGCCCGCCGATGACGAGCGACGACACGTGGCGTGTCACTGGCGCCGCCCCGGCAACCTGATTGTTGATCGAAATCGTATCGAGCACGATATCAGCCCCTTCGCGGTTGACGAAAACAGCCACGGCATGCGTTTCTTCGATTGGCTCGCCGAGGCCGCTCGGACAGACGTGCGATGCCACGTCGACTTCGGCACTGGTCTGATTGACTGAGTCGAACTGACTGTTGAGGGGGGCGGCAAAGTTCTGAAACTGCAAGACCAGCGAATCACCGGCACTGCCACCGCAGCCGAACACGAGCGCCGCCGTCAGAATGGTTGCTGCTATTGTGTACACCCACCTCATGAGCCCCTCCGCTGAGTTTCCCGCCTCACCGCGCCACACATTGGGCGATTTCGGCGGCCCCGAGTTGGTCAAACAGAGTGCGACCGATTTCGCTGATGCAGACGAATTTGATCTTGCCACCCGACATTTTCTTGTCGCCCTCGATCGCCAACGCGAGGTGTCGTCCCACTACCTCGCGCGGAATTTCCACTGGCAACCCCGCCCGCTTGAGCACCCTCACCACCCGCGTGACCGTCTCTTCCGAACAATGCCCTCGTACCTTCGACAATCGAGCAGCAAACGCCATGCCGATAGCTATCGCCTCTCCATGCAAGTATCGCTTATATTCGGTTAGACTCTCGATCGCATGGCCTAGCGTATGTCCAAAATTGAGGATGGCGCGCACGCCCCTCTCCCGTTCATCCTCCCCGACCACCAGCGCCTTGAGTGTGCAACTGACACGAATAATCTCGCGCAGCACCGTTGAATCCAACGCGAGAATTCGCGCCAGGTCACTCTCCAGCAGCGCGAAAAGATCGGGCGAAAGAATCACGCCGTACTTGATGACCTCCGCGAGCCCGGCGATGAACTCTCGCCGTGGTAACGAGTGCAGAGTTTCCGTGTCGATCAGAACCAATCGCGGTTGGTAGAATGCGCCGACGAGGTTTTTGCCCTGCGGATGGTTCACGCCCGTCTTGCCACCGACGCTCGAGTCGACCTGCGCCAGCAACGTCGTCGGGATCTGAACGTACGGCACACCGCGCAAGAAGGTCGCGGCGGCAAACCCAGTTAGATCGCCGATCACTCCACCACCGAGAGCCACAACCGCCGAGTTGCGATCCAGTCGCGCTTCGAGCAGTCGATCATACAAAAAGGTGAGCCAGGCGAAATTCTTGTGCTCTTCGCCGGCGGGGATCTCGATGATGGTGGCCGCAAACCCGGCCGCAGTCAGCCCCCCGACGACAGCGTCCGCATAGAGTTGGCGAACGATCGGATTGGTGACAATGGCCACCGTGCGACTGACCTGCATGGCCCGCAGCCGCTCGCCTAGGCTGGCCAATACCTCGACGCCGATAACGATCGGGTACGATCGTTCGTGGAGGTCGACAGTGACGGTGGTGTTCGTCACGTATGAGCCCGCCTCACTCGGTTGGTTGCCCGTCGCGGTCACGCTCACTCCATCCCGACAAATCCATCGCACTGACGCCGTCTTCGATCCGCCATCGTCGGACCACTGTTTCCGCAGAGTCCATGAATCCCATTCGAATTCCGTTGGCCATTGGCAAGACCTGTTCTTACTGCACGCCCGCCTCACCGCGGTGCTGCCACAGGTCCTCGCTGGACGGCAGCCCCGGATGAGCGCCACCCAACACACGGGGGGTCAGAAAGACCAGCAAGTCCTCGCGGCGATCGGTCTTTGTGGTGTTGCGGAACAACCAGCCGAGTCCCGGAATGTCAGCTAAGAACGGCATGGAGCGCCCCGCATCGTTGCGCTGATCGCGGTAGATGCCACCGAGAACGACCGTTTGGCCGTCCTTGATGAGCACGTGCGAGTTCGCCTCACGGCTGATCTCCGTCGGGATCTGGTCCACGGTACGCGTGAAGTCGGCTTGACTCGATTTGGCGAACATGTCGAGCAGGACGAAACCATCGGACGACACCTGGGGCGTCACCACCAGGGTGATGCCGGTCTCGATTTTTTCCGTCGCAGTACTTTGCCCACCGGCGGCACCTCCGGCGCCCGTGTTGATCACCGTACCGGTGCCTGGCAACTTCACCCGGATGATGGTGAGACTCTTGATGGTCGCCGGTACGTTATTGAGCGTCACCACCCGGGGCCGCGAGACGATCTTGGCCTTGCCAAGATCTTCGAGCGCGGTGATGCGCGCATCGATCGCGTAGGCTCCGTTGAGAGATCCCAACAGCAACCCGAGCGAGCCGGCCGAGCCCGGTCCAAAGTTCCCGCCGGCAGGGAAATCGGCAACGAGCGGAATTCCCAACGCGGCGCCTCCGGGCCCGCCTCCGCCCGCGACGATGGTACCGGGGAAATTGGCGCCGGTGGTGGTTCCAGTCTGCGGCCCAATCGAAGCCTTGTAGCCCCATTGCACCCCGAGTGAGCGCGCGAAGTCCGACGTCGCCTCGACGATGCTGGACTCGATGAGGATTTGCGGGGTCTGAACGTCCAGTTGGCGCACCAACTCGCGCGCGTTGTCGATACCGCGCTGCACATCGCGAACGATCAACGTGTTGGTGAATTCGTCGACCACCACGCTACCACGGTTGGTGAGGATGCCCGTGCCGGACTCGACCGAGCGCGCGTTTCCGGAGCGGTTGGTGCCGCCGACAATATCCCCCAACTTCACCGCTTTGGCGTAGTTGATATGAATGTACTCGACGCGCAGCGGTTCCACCGCGCGCAACGCTTCCTGCGCCCTGCGCAGATCTTCGCGGTCGGTGCGCAACCGGTTCACAGTGGAGATCCTCATCACGTTGCCTTCTTGCACGCTCTCGAGCGACAGCACGCTCAACACGATGTCGAGCGCCTGATCCCACGGCACATCAAAGAGCCGCAAGGTCACTTTGCCCTTCACATCTTCAGTGGCCACGATGTTCAGCTTGCTGACTTCTGCGAGTAGCCGGATCACGTTGTGGACATCGGCGTCCTTGAGATCCAGCGACACGTGCGGGCCAGTGTAGCTGCGGGGCTGGGTGAGTCGTTCGAGCGGGTCACTCGATCCAGACGGTGCTTCAGCATCCGCGACCCGCATCGCGGGAGGCTTGGAAGCCGGCTTCGGAACGGTGTGCGGCTCATTGACCGAGGCGGCCGCGACTTCAGCTGCGCGCTGACTGAAGACAACCTGTTCGCGTACGGGCTCGGCATTGCCTTGTGGCTCGCCGAGGAAGGCGATCACGGTGTCGTTGAGATCGTTGACCGTATAAGCGGGCACGGATTTACCGCGCAGCTCAATGGTGAGTCGCAGGTTCCCTTCATGTTGGGCGAGGCGAATTTGTTCCACCAGCGCATCGGTCACTGGAAATCGCTGCGCGTCGGTGACCGTACCGGCCGCGCCGACGATGTCGATCACCACGCGTGGGGGATTTTCGAGGGCGAAGTGATTGAGGGTACCGGGTGGCCGACTGAGCTTGGCGAAAACCCCTCGCTGGCCGTTGTCCTCGATCACCTTGATTTCGCGCACGGCGATCCCGATCGGTGCGACTGCTCCTGCGGCGGGTGCGGGCGGGATGGCCTCGCTCAACACCTCACCGGGATGAGCGGCTGTCGTTGCTTCTGAGGTTTGGATCGTTTCGATGACCGGGGAGCGCGCGCACCCGGCCGCGAGCGCGCACAGCCACCCTGCCAAGACAACGTGTATTGAGCGTCTGCCTCGCATCATGGTCACTCCCGCCCCGTAGGCTTGTTTCCCTTGTCGCTCGGCAGCTCCATCACCACCTCCGCGACCTGCTCTTGGCCGTAGAAATCAATCACGCGCTCGTCGACCACCAGACGGTCCGGTTCGATGGCTTTCACCACTCCGCTGCGCCGGCCAATGGGCGTACCAACGGTCACGATGTAGCCCATCCCGATACTGTCCTCGACCATGGCGCGCGGCGGACTGATCTCCCACAGAATGCCAACCACAGTCAGCTGGCCGATATCGTATCGCTGCAACGGCGTCTGCGGCTCACTAGTCTTGCCGGTCTCACGCAAGTCGAGAATGAATGGCCTGAAGGGGTCCCGCAGGGCGGCAAGATCGAGCGCGCCCGGTGTCGGCACTGGGCGCGGGGCAAATTTCGCTTCCTCCATCACCTCAGGCGGCGGGGCTTGCGCGGCTACGATCCGCGTCAGACTGAGCGTTACAACGGTCGCTGCAACCCAGCGCATCATCACTTGGCCTTTTTCTCGCGTTCTTTCGCGATGCGCTCACGTTCGGCTTCATCGAGAAAACGGAACGTCGTGGCGGTGCAGAAGGTGTCGAGAATCACTTGATCGCGTTCGATTTTCGCCGGCGTCTTCATGACGATGCTAGACATGTTGACGATGCGCGTGAGGCGGCTGACCTGGTCAAAGAAGGACGCGATCTGGCGGTAGCCTCCCTTCACCGCGATCTCCACGGGCACTTCGGCATAAAAGTCGATCGGCTGTTCTTCCTTCTGGCGGAACTGCATGATTTCGAGACCGGCTTCCCGACCGACCGAGGATATATTGCTGAGCAGATCGGGGATTTCCTTGGTATCAGGCAACTGCTGCACGGCCTGCTTGAGCGCCGCGTTGAGGTCAGCGACCGTTTTGCGCGCAACGACCAGATTCGCCGCGAGCGCGGCCTTGCGGTTACGCTCCTTGGTCATCTCTTCGAGTTGGGTTTCCTTCGAGGCGATTTCGTCCGCGCGCGGCCAGTAGAACCACCACGCGTAGACCAAGAAGAGCAGCCCCACGGCACCAACCAAGAGTAATACCCGCTGGCGCGCGGGCAGTTCAAAAATCTGCGCGAGGAGCTGGTTCATGGTTGCTTCCCGGGCGCAGAGGGTGCACTCCCCGGTGCTGCCGCGTTGGCGGGCGCCTCGGGCTTGCCCGCCCGACCGAAGTAGTCGATGCCGGTCTTGATGATGAACTTCTTGAACCCGGACGCCGAGGGGTCTGCCCCAGCCGACGGTTGGCTCTGGCTCGCCTCGACCAAGTCAACATTGACGAAGTATGGCGACTGGCCGAGTTGGCGCAGGAACAAGGCGACCGTCTGGTTGTCGAGCGCCATTCCGGTCAGTTGCGCGACACCCTTCGACTCGTTGAATTCTACGAGCCATAACTTCTCGGGCGATGAGGCGCTCAGGCCTTCTAGGACGTGGAGTGGGCCGACGCGCTTTTGGTTGAGATCATCGATCACCTTGAGCTTGGCCAGCAGTTCGTTCTTCTTTTTGTCGAGGTCTTTCGCCTCACGCGTCTGCTCGCTGAGTTGCTGCAGTTCCTTATGGATTCCGTCGATCTCCTCATCGAGGTGCGTAAGTCGGCGGCCCTGTAGAACGTACGGAACGACCATGATGAGCAGAGCGACACTGAAGCTGAGCAACGCCAGGGAGGTTTGCTGGCGCTCCCCCAGCGCCCGCTGAGTTTCCTTCAGCGGCAGGAGGTTGACGTGGATCATTTGTCGTCCGGCCGCCGCACCGCGAGGCCCATCGCCACGGCAAAGTCGGGTCCCTGCTGGCGCAGGCCGCTAGCTTCGAGCGTGGAACTGAGCGTCACGCGCGCCAACGGATCAGCCACAGCCACCGGCACTTCAATGCGCTGACTGAGGCGGTCGCCAAGCTCAGGCATGCGCGCAGCGCCGCCGCTGAGATACACTTCGTTGATCGTTTCGTCAGTCGCCGCAGTCCAGAAGAAACTGAGGGCGTGATGGATCTCATCAATAAGGGTGTCCGCGGCGGGCCCCATCGCAACCGCGACCTGTTCCGCATCGACGCCGGCAACCGTTTCGCCCGCCTTGAGACGCTCGGCGACGTCGACTTCGACGCCGAGATCACGTACGAGCGCGTCGGTGATGTCGCGACCGCCCACGGGCACGTCGCCCGTGAAGGTGGACCGCCCGTTGCGAAGGATGTTGATCGACGAGTAACGCGCCCCGACGTTCACCAACGCAATCACCTGATTCGGCGGCGGCTCATAGTTGAGCTCGAACATATTCTCCAACGCGAAATAGTCGACATCCACGACGACGGGCATCAGGCCTGCCGCCCGCACCGTCTCGGCGTAGCTACTCACGATGTCCTTCTTGGCGGCCACCAATAGGACATCCATCCGCTTGCCCTCTTCGATGTAGTCCGTGATTTGGTAGTCGAGATTCACGTTCTCGAGGTCTTCGGGGATGAAGTTGCCGGCCTCGAAGAGAATGGTGTTCTCAAGTTCTTGGGCCGTCTGACTCGGGAGGGTGACGCGCTTGATGATGACGGCGGGACCGGGTATGGCGGTGATCGCCTTACGACTGCGTATCCCTTTGCTTTCCAATAGCGCGCGTAAAACTTCGGCGACCGCAGCGGGGTCGCTCACCATATTGTTCTGAATGCCCGAACTCGGCATCGGGAGCGAACCCGCCGCCAGTACTCGCAGGCTACCCCCGCCAGAGCGGACTTCGACGATCTTGATCGCGCTCGATCCGATGTCGACGCTGACGTACTGCTCGTCCCCCTTGAGCGGATTGAGGTCAGATAGGGAGACGGTAAATAAGCGGCTTATCCGCTTTTTCCAGTCTGCGCTACCAGCCATGGTCCCCCCTCAATCCTAACAGCCCGCACAGTATCCCCTGTGCGACAACGAAGTTTTGCCGTTGCCGCCGGGAGTATTGATCAGGCCCGTCCGCCTTGTCAACAATTAGTTCTCCCCCCACATCGCATGGCGACAACCATTCGTGATCGACTGACGGGGGTGAGTGCCAGATTCACGCCACTACGATTTCGACCACGAACACACGCCAGGGGTGCAAGCAGCCGCCGCGCCGACGGCAAAGTTGAACGCAGAGTGCACGAATTCCGACGCTCGCAGAGTGTAGCAGCGACTCACACCGACAGTGGCTGCGCGCGGAACCCGAGCGCTGCAACGTAGATCTCCGCCGAGCCCGAACGAGTCGCCTCAGGACGCGTCACCTTCACTGACCCGAACCGTTCGCGCAACCGACGCAATCGAGTGGCCGTTTCAGCACCTTGAAAAAGCTTCATCAGCAACCGCCCACCCGGGCACAGAAGCGACTCCGCCGCCCCCATTGCCACATCCCCCAACTCGGCAGCGCGCGCCGCATCGGTTGCGCGCACTCCACTCAGCTTCGGGGCCAGGTCGCTGAGCACAGCGTCAACGCGATCAGCGCAATGCCGCCGCACGGCGTCCAGTGTCGCAATTTCACGCACGTCGCCCACCACACACACAACCGGGGGCGACAACGAATCGATCGGCTTCAAGTCGACGCCGACAACCACGCCACGCGGCCCCACTCGCTCGGCGGCCACCTGCAGCCATCCACCCGGCCACGCGCCGAGATCGACGACATGGTCACCCGAGTGCAGGAGGTGAAAACGCTGATCAAGTTCGATCAACTTGTACGCGGCTCGCGACCGATATCCCGCCGCCTTGGCGCGTGCGTAGAAGGCATCCTTGCGCTGATACACGAGAGCGACGCTACCAGCAGCACGAGTCGCGATTCAAGCTTCGGCCAACGCTGGCGCGCTTGATCCTTCGCGCGCCGAGGCCTCTTGAACCCTCTTCGACGACTGGTAGAGTGCGCCGCCACCATGAACTTGGACTCACTCAATCCTCCGCAGCGGGAAGCGGTGCTGCATGTCGAAGGCCCTTTGCTAATCCTCGCCGGTGCGGGCAGTGGCAAGACTCGCGTGCTGACGCATCGCTTTGCGTATCTCGTGGCGGCAACGGGAGTTCGTCCCGACGAGATCTGCGCGGTGACTTTCACCAACAAGGCCGCCGGCGAGATGCGCGAGCGGGTCCAGCAACTCCTCGCCGGCGCGGCCGTGCCGTGGATGGCCACCTTCCATTCGCTCTGCGCCCGGCTGCTGCGCCGCCACGCCGAGCGGCTGGGTCTGCCCCGCGACTTCGCCATCTACGATGATACGGACCAACGCACGCTCATGCGCCGCGTCTTCGTCGAGCTGAATCTCAGCGAACAACTGTTCCCGCCGGCTCGCGTGCTGCACCTGATTGACCGAGCCAAGAACAACGATGTGCGCGCCGACGAGCTCCTCGATCGCGCGACCGACACCTACAACGAGCGCATCGCCAGAGCGTATCAGCGCTACCAGGAACTGCTGACCGCCAACGCCGCGCTCGACTTCAACGATCTGCTGTTGCGCACGCTCGACTTGTTGCGCGCCCACGGCGACCTCCGCGAGTCTTACCAGCGCCGCTTTCGCTACCTCATGGTCGACGAATTCCAGGACACCAACCAAACGCAGTACGCGTTACTCCGCCTGCTCGGCGCCGCGCACGGCAACGTGTGTGTGGTTGGCGACGACGACCAATCGATCTACGGCTGGCGCGGTGCCGATCTGCGCAACATCCTCGATTTCGAGCGCGACTTTCCAACCGCTCAGATCATCCGCCTGGAACAGAACTACCGCTCGACGCAGACGATCCTCGATGCCGCCGGCGCGGTGATCGCCCACAATCGCGGCCGCAAGGGGAAGACGTTGTGGACCGAGAACGGTACAGGCGCTGCAGTTACGCTCTTCACCGCGTACGATGAACGCAGCGAAGCCCGCTTCGTCTGCGAACAGATCGAACAGCTGCACACAGACGGCGGCCGGCTCGGCGACGTCGCGGTGTTCTACCGCACCAACGCACAGTCGCGCGCGATCGAAGATGAGTTGGCGCATGCGCAACTGCCCTACAGCATCGTCGGCGGCATGAAGTTTTACGAACGTAAGGAGGTCAAAGATCTGCTCGCCTATCTTCGCGTGATCGCCAACCCACTCGATTCGATCAGTCTGTTGCGTATCATCAACACGCCCTCGCGCGGCATCGGCAGCACTACCATCGACACGCTCGAGGTGACCGCCCGGACCGTGGGCCGACCGTTGTGGGATGTCGTGCGCGATACCAGCGCGGCGAAGCTCGGCACCGGAGCGGCAGCGCGCGTGGCCGCCTTCGGCGCCCTCATCGAACCGCTGCAAAGCGCCGACCGCGCCGCGGTGACCCCGCTCTTGCGCCGCGTCATCGACGAGAGCGGCTACCTCGATCGCCTCGACCTAGAAGGTACGCCCGAGGCCGAATCACGCGCCGACAACGTCCGCGAGCTACTCACCGTGACCGAAGACTTCGACGCGCGCGCACCCGAGCCAGGTCTCACCGCATTCCTCGAACAAATGGCTCTCGTCACCGACCTCGATGGCCTCGATACGGCCACCGATCGGGTCACCCTTATGACCCTCCACAACTCCAAGGGGCTAGAATACCCGATAGTCTTGATCATCGGTGCCGAGGAGGGATTGTTTCCGCATGAGCGCTCGCTCGAAACTCCCGAGGCCATCGAAGAGGAACGCCGCCTCTGTTACGTCGGCATGACCCGCGCACGTCAGCGGCTCTACGTTACTCACGCGCGACAGCGACACGTCTTCGGCCGTACCCAGGAAAACCTGCCCTCCCGCTTCCTCGCGGAGATTCCCGAGCGCCTGCTCGACCGGCGCAGCGACACATTCACTCCGACGCGCGACGATCATGACGAGCCGAGAATCGACTACTCGTATTCCCAACTCGACCGGCCCGTCCACACCCCGCAGCGACCGCAGCTGCCTCGTCCGCCGCGTGACACCAACGGTCTCCGGTTGGGCGCGCGCGTGCGTCACAAGGACTTCGGTGATGGAACGATCCGTTGGCTCGAAGGTAGCGGCGACCAGTGCAAGGTGACGGTGCTATTCGATCGCGGCGGCAGCCGGAAGCTGATCCAGCGCTTCGCGCAACTTGAAAAGCTGTCGTGACGAGGACGCGTCAGCGCGTGCCGATCGTACTGTCGTCGGTGTGGTCACGATGCCCGAACATTGGCGCCAAACTCGGCTGCGACACCAAGCGATGGAACGGGCGAAAAACCAGCCACTCGAGGGCGAACCCCGCGGGGTTCAACAGGTACGCCACTACTCGCAGCGGATGCGATTGCGAGTCGTCGTAGTCGTCGGTTGCCGGCGCCGGGCGGAGCTCCGCACGAGCGGCAGTCGCGCTACCAGTCAGGACCAACGCGGTGAGCAGAATCACAACTAGTCGCTTCATCGCAATCTCCCTTCGCGTTCGTACTCTAACAAGCCTTCCGCGCGCTGACAACTCCGATTTCCCATCCGATGTAACTCAATTGCCGGCCGGCGCTCCCGCCAGCGCCCCGGTGAGAGAAGTAGTTCTGCATCGCACAGCGAGTGCACGGCCCCACCAAATGAATCGCCGCCGCGGGAATGCCGGCTTGCAACAACAGCTGGCGATTCGCGCTGCGCAGGTCGAGCATGCCCTTTGCCCCATGGCTAGACCACGCCTCGGCCGGCAGGGTCTCACATCGCGCGACGAGCTGTTCGCCGATCTCGCGGTCCACTTCATAGCAACACCCACCGATCGCCGGGCCCAGGGCAGCCGCCAATTCAGCCGGTGCGATTTCCCACTGCCGACGGAGTAGTTCCACCGCGCGAGTGACGATCCCCGCCAGCGTACCACGCCAACCCGCGTGTACGGCAGCCGCGATGCGTCGCGCTGGCGCCACCAAGAGAATTGGGACACAGTCGGCAGTCAACACGCTCAGCAACGCCCCGGGCGTGGCCGTGACCATGGCGTCGGCCCGACCGACAACGTCCGTTGGCGCTTGCACAACCACGACCCGGTCGCCGTGCTCTTGTTCCATTGACACCAACCGGCTTCCGCGCGCGAGCAGCGCCTCGACGCGGCGGCGGTTCTCGACCACCGCAGCAGGGTCATCACCCGTGCGCTGGGACAGGTTCAGGCTGGCAAAGTCGCCGCGGCTCACACCTCCGTGGCGGCCGAGAAACCCGTGCGTCAGTCCGGGAATACCTCGCCAGCTATCAACCCGCAGGACCGGCAGATCACTCATCGGATGAGACACCGAAGTAGTCGCGCAACGCCTGACGGGTACTGGGGAACGCCAGCTCGCCCCACGGAATCTCGCTTCGCGCGAAGGTTCGGACTTCGAGCGCCTCATCCCCCACACTGGGCACGCCCGCAACGATGTCGGCGACGTACACGACCACCACCACGGGATGGCCGGGATACGAGTAGACATTGAGCAGGCGCCGCACCTGCACCACGACGTTGACTTCTTCGTGCGCTTCGCGCGCCGCAGCGGCTTCCAATTCTTCACCGCGATCGAGGAAGCCGCCGGGAAACACCCACTGGCCGTAGCTCGGCTCGATTGCGCGGCGCAGCAAGACAACTTTGCCGTCGACTGTGCAGATCACGCAGGCAGCGACCTTCGGATCGGGATAGTGAACGTAAGCGCAGCACTCGCACACCAGCCGCAGTGGCTCGACGGCCTTGAGCTGACGCGGCGCCAAGGCGCCGCCGCAGCGCACACAGTAGCGCTCACAGTCTGCAGCAGGATGGTCGGCACCGTCAGCCATCGCAGCGGCCGCGCCACGTGTCAACGCGGTTGCGGCGTCGCTTGTGGGATCGGATCGCCCTTCGCATCGCTGCGCTGCGCGCCGTGGCGGCGGATCGTCGCAATCGTGTCAGGGTTCACCCACGGTACCCCGTACACACACGGCTTCGCCTGCCCCTCTTCGTCGATCTGCTCGTAGCTTGGGAATCCCGCCCGCGAGAAATTCGTCACCATGCGCTTCGCCATCACCCTACCTCGCAACTGCTGACTGAATACTGAGGCGGCGCGCGGCTTCGGCTGGTGGGTACGGCGAGTCGTAGAATCCCACTTTGTACGTCGTAGAATCTTGCTCAGAAAGATCGGCCGCGCTGGTTTCGACGATCACCTTGCTAAGCTGAGCCGATTCCTCGTGCGGTAACTCAGCAGCTCGTACTGGCCGCTCCCACGACAACCAACGTTGCGGTCCGACGTCGAGCTTGAAGACCAGCTCGGCGAGCGGCGCCTCGTGCGCCGGAGTCCCTCCTGGCGCAATCCACTCCGCGCCTCGCCGACGCACAAACCAAACCTTCGCCATCCGTCGCATCCCTGACAAACTCTTCGCGCGAATGCAATGTACCTTCAGCCATCTCATAGCAAGCGCCGCACGATCTGAAACACCCTCGCGAACATCGGCCGCGTCAACCGGCCCGTCAGCGTGTTCTGCTGACTCGGATGATACGACGTCACCAACTTCACGTCGCCAAGATCGCACACCGTCGCGTGGCCGAACGCCGGCCGAGGACGCGGCACCGTCTGACCGTTGGCGAGTCGTGCCGCCAAGTACGCATCCATCCCGATGCGGCCAAGGGCTACCACAATTTCGATCCGCGGCAGCAGACGCATTTCGCGCACCAGAAACTCCCGGCAGCGTTGGATCTCATCACGCGTTGGCTTGTTGTCCGGCGGAGCACAACGCACTGCAGCCGTAATGTAAGCGTCGGTGAGCTGCAACCCATCATCTCGGCTCACCGACAAACCTTGATTGGCGAAACCGGCCTGCTGCAGGGCCGCGAACAACCAGTCGCCGCTGCGATCACCGGTGAACATCCGGCCGGTACGATTCCCGCCGTGCGCCGCCGGCGCGAGCCCGACCAGCAGTACACGAGCGTTCGGATCGCCGAACCCTGGCAGCGGCTTGCCCCAATACGCACAGTCGCGAAACTGGCGTCGCTTCTCGATCGCCACCCGTTCACGGTGCACAACCAAGCGCGGGCAATCGCGGCAGGCAACCACTTCGCTATGCAGCGCGACCAGCGCCTGTGGCTCCCGAGCCATCGCCAGTGCTCACGACGTGTGTGTCGTGTGGCGACTGCCACACGACGGTGCGGATCAATGCGTCGTCAACGGACCGCCGGGGTTCACCTCAAGGATTTGGGTCAGCGCCTCGCTGGCCGGAGCCAGGACGCGATCGACGGTTTCACTGAGCAGGTGCTCGATGTCCGACAGGTCGTCGATCGTCAGCGCCGTCATGTCTTGGTGCATGCCATGCAGCGCCCAAATCGCGATGCGCAGGCGGCTGCGGACATCATCCAGCATGCGGACTACTTCTTGAGAATCGATCGAAACCGTATCCTCGTGCTCGTCAGCCATCGTCCTCCTCCGGGCAACGGAGCCCTGGTCAGTGTGCCCGCGCGCCTTGTTGGTTGCAAGTGCAATCCGGGCGGTGAGAACCGTCGCTCAGCCCTCAGTCGCCCAACGTATCCCAGTGAACATCCCAGAAGCCCGGCACTGGCGGGGCAACTTCGAGGTGGCCGCCGAAGCACTCAAAGCTGGGACGATGGATGAGGCGATCATTCAGCAAGCGTACGAATTCCGCCAGCGATTGATCCCCGGGCGCACCCACATCCACTCGCTTGCGGGCCCCGCACTTCTTACATGTGATATCGACGTGCATCAGCGCTGGCGCTTCGGCCGTGGCGTGGGCGAGGGTGCCGGTGCAGGCGTCTCGATGGGAGTGTCGACAGCGCCACTCGCCAGCGCGGGCCGGCTGTTGGCTTGTGCCAGCAGCGCCTGCCGTACCTTGTCGACGAGCCGTTGCTCGGCTTGCACGCGGCGTTCGAGCTGGCGGAACTCGTCCACGGTGAGGTGGTATGGCTCGATCGCCTGTTCGATCTGCAGATCGTGATCCAACTGCATGGCGCTGTACACACCAATGAACGTCCGCAGTTCACTGTCGCTCACCTTCGAGAGCTCAGGCTCATCGGTTTCCTCGGCTGAGGGGCGCAGCTCGATGACCGTGAGCCCAGCGACGGCGACAAGAGACAGCACGAGAAGCGAGCGCATGAAACGCATGAGGCGAGTAGTTTAGACGAGCGCCGGGCGAAGTCTACCGCGCCGGCTCATCCTGAGTGTCGGCCATCGCGCTGTCAAGGTGAAGCGACAAGCAAGTTGGGGCGACAAGATTGAAGCGACGGATACCGGCGATCGCTGGATCGGATCATTGGTCAAAAAGGTGCTCCCAAACCTTGTTGCCAGCTCCCGGCTGTGTTACGAGCCCGCGTACATGCTCGTGGGCCAGACCGGGGGCGGGTTCGACGACGCGACTCGCAAGCATGGCGGTTGCATAGATCATTGATTCGGTCGTCTGTGGGCGCCTACGCTCTTTCCCACCCAGACGACCGAATTGGGAGGGAGGAACCCATGCGGCAGCATACGGATGGAGCAGCACTTCGGCACTGGGCTGGGGTGACATTGCTCCTCGCCGCGACATGGCAACTGGCCGGTTGCGCATCGTCCCAACGGGCGGTCGATGGCCTCAGCCCATTCTCATGGGGCGATTCCTCTTCGACTGAACCCATATCTCGTCCGCGTTACAGCATCGCCGATCCGCAACTCTACGGTCCGCCGATCAGTGCCGCACCCAAGGGAGCGGGCGATCAGTTCGAGTTCTCCAACCCCCGCGTCGATAGCTTTGTGAATACGTTTCAGACTCGCCAGCGCGGCTTCTACCAAGGCGCGCTGGACCGTAGTGGTCGCTACATGCCGAAGATGCAGCGCGTCCTGCGCGACCAGAATCTACCGAGCGCGCTCGCGTACCTGCCGATCATCGAGAGCGGGTTCCGTACCCACGCGGTGTCGCGCGCGGGCGCGGTCGGACCGTGGCAATTTATCCTCGCGACAGGTCGCCGTTATGGTTTGCGTATTGATAGCTATGTCGATGAGCGGCGCGATCCAGTGAAATCGACGCACGCAGCCGCCCGCTACTTCAAGGATCTTTACGCCCAGTTCGGTGACTGGCATCTCTCGCTTGCTGCTTACAATACCGGCGAGATGAACATCGCGCGCATCCTCGAACGCGGGCGGGCCGACGACTACTGGGAAATGAGCGCGCGTGGCTACCTGCCGTCGGAAACGTGCGACTTTGTCCCCCAGTTTCTGGCGGCGGTGCAGATTGCGCACGCCCCAGAGGTCTACGGCTTCGATGCACCACAGGACGAAGAGCTGCACTACGACTTGGTGCGCGTGAATCATTCGGTGTCGTTGAAGACGGTGGCCAAATTCAGCAACGCGTCCGTCAACGAGATCACGGAACTCAACCCTGCCCTGCATCGCGGCGTCACGCCGCCACAGGGCTACACGGTGCGCGTGCCGAAGGGAACCAAGGGGATCGTCGAAGTGGCGCTGGCGCGCATGCGTTACGACGCCGCCCAGGTCGTACCAGCGCGTACGGTTGCTGCGCGCACTGGAGTGGCTCGCACGCACAAGCTGCGCAAAGGAGATACCCTGACAGCGGTGGCCAAGCAGCACGGCGTGAGCGTGACGTCGTTGCAGAAAGCAAACGGAATCCGCGACGCCCGTCGCGTGGCCGCGGGCCGCGTGCTGCGCATTCCGGGTTCGTCCCCGTCCCCCAAAGCCAAAGTGGTCGCGGCGAAGAAGCCGGTTCGAATCGCGTCGCGCAAGACCCGCTAGCTTACGGTGGGCGCGCCCTGCGCGACGGCCAGAGCCGCGCGTGAGCGCTCGCGCCGACCGCGTCCGATCGCCAGCGCCACAACGAAGAGCGCGCTGGCGACGAGGATGATCATGGCGCCGGCAGCGACGTTCAAGACATACGAAAGACACAGGCCGCTGAGCGCCGATCCGATTGCGCTCAGCACCGACACGGCCAGCATGGCGCGATAGCGCCGCGCCACCTGCACCCCGATCGCGGCCGGAATCACGAGCAACGCTTCGACCAGGATGATCCCCACCACGCGCATCGCCGCCACCACCGCGAGCGCGAGACAGGTGAGGAGGAGGTACTGCAACGCATCGACGGGCAAGCCGTTCGCCCGCGCCACTTCCTCATCGAAAGCCACGAACAGCAACGGCTTGAACAACGCCCCGATCACCGTCAACACCGCCAGCGTCGCACCCAGTAGCAGCCACAGATCGCGCGGCGCCACCGCCAGAATGTTTCCAAACAGATAACCGAACAGATCCACCTGATAGTCGCGCGACAGGCTGATCAACGCGACGCCCAGCGCCATCACCGACGAAAACAAAATCCCGATCGCCGTGTCTTCATGCAATCGCCCGCGGCGGCTCACCCAGCCGATCGCCCACGCCACCAGCGTGCACACCACCGCCGCCAACATGAACGGATCGAGCCCGGTCAGCACGCCGATGGCCACCCCGCCGAACGCCGAGTGCGAGATCCCGACACCGATGAACGACAGCCGCCGCAGGACGACGAAGAACGCCAGCACGCCGCACAACAGACCGACGAGCACGCCGGCGACCAGCGCGCGCTGCATGAACCCGTAGCTGAGCATCTCCGCGACCGCCGCCATCATTCGGACCTTCGAGACGTTGGCGACTCGTGCGCGTGCCCTTCGCGCGCCTCGTCGGAAAGAAAATCGAACTCGCAGCGATACGCCTCACGGAGTTGATGGCTCTGCAACACGGTCTGCGGATTGCCGTGGATGTGTCCGGTGCCGTTGATGCACAGCAGCTCGTCGGCATGGACACCCAACGCCAGCAGGTCGTGTGATACGGCGATCACGGTCAGATTCAATTCGCGGCGCAATCGCTGCAACAGATTGTACAGCTCGTGCTGCGCCGGCAGATCGAGACCGGTGGTCGCTTCGTCGAGCAGCAGCAGTCGCGCATCGGCGCTGAGAGCGCGCGCGAGGAACGCCCGTTGCTGCTCGCCTCCCGACAGCTCGCCGATGAGCCGATCGGCTTGACCCGCCAAGCCCACGAGACGAATCGCCGTGTCGACCTTTTCCCAATCGAGCCGCTGACTGAACCGCAGCAAGCCGCGCGACGCCGCACGGCCCATCATCACCACATCGCGCACCGACACCGGGAAGCGCGGATCGAAGTCGCGGCGTTGCGGCACGTAACCGATCTGATGCGCCCGCGCGCCGAGCTGGCGTGGCGCGCGACCCAACACGCGCACCGTGCCGCGCGTCGGCTCCAGCAAGCCGAGGATGGCCCGCAGCAGCGTGGTCTTGCCGGCGCCGTTCGGGCCAATGATGCCGAGCAGATGTCCGGCCGCTAGCGAGAAGGAGACGTTCCACAGTACGGGGCGCCCATCGATGCTGACCGCCACGTCGTGAAGTTCGACTACGGATTCAGTCAAGGACTCACTCATCGCAATGCCTGTTCGAACGCGTGCAGATTATAGCGCATCAGCGCGAGATAGCTGTCCCGTCCCGCCACCGCGGGGCCACCGAGCGGATCGACCGTTACCACGCTCGCCCCGATCTCCTCCGCCAGCACATCGGCCATGCGCCGGCTCAGTTGCGGCTCGGTCAGGACGACCCGCGCGTGCTGCGCGCGGGCGCGCCGGACGATTGCCGCGATGGTCTGTGCCGACGGCTCTTTGCCGGGAGAGTCCTCGACCACCGCGATCTCGTCGAGTCCGTAGCGGCGCGCGAAATAACGCCACGCTGGATGGACGGCGACGAATCCGCGCTGCGTCAACGATAGCAAGCCCACACTGATGTCGCGATCGAGTTGCGTGAGTTGCGCCGCAAACGCGGCGCCGCCGCGCTCGAAGTCGCCCTGCCCCGCGGCATCGACTTCGCTCAGCGCACGCACCAGTCGCGGGACAATTTCGTCGCGCACCAAAATCGGATCGAGCCACACATGCGGGTCGCCGTGTTTCGAATCGGCGGGGCCGAGCAAGGCCACGCCATCAACGGCGGTGAACACGCACGGCGGAGTCGAGCGCGCTCTGAGCAGACCATCCGTCCATTCGTCGAGCCCAGCACCGACACGCACCACCAGCGCCGCCTCACCGATGAGACGCAACTGTTCGGGTGTCGGCTCAAAAGTGTGCGGGTTCGCGCCAGCCGGCAACAGCGTGTGAACCGCGACGCGATCGCCGCCGATCTGCCGCAGGATATCGGCGAGCGGAAAGACCGTCGCCACGACCGTGGTCGCAGCCCAGCCCGAACTCGCGACGCCGAGCAGCAGCCCCGCCGACCACCGCGAAGCGAACGATAACCATCGGCAGCGGTTCTCTTCCGCTTCTCTTGTGCAGCCAACCATCGCAGAACGCGCGCAGAACGCGCAAGCGCCCTCGCATACTGGGCCGTCCCCGCCAAGTCAACGCAACTGTGCGGAGCGGTAGTGTCCTCATTTGAAAATCCCACGACTAGCTCCGCCCGCTCTGCTTGCGGATTTCATTGACGACGACGATGCGGACGGCGTCCACTGCGCTGTTCACCGGAGGCACGCCAAGGACCGCCACATGGCGGCGTTCACCTGAATCGGCTTCATAGCTCCACGCATAGACGGTTTTCGCTTTCGCGTGCCCCGTCACGGCGAACACTTCCACAATGCCTTGCCACACCGGCTCGCCGTTGATCGTTTCGTTCACGGGCACGGACTCGACGTGCTCGCTATCGAGTCCGTGCAGATCGCGGATCACCTTCTGTAAGCGCCGAATCTTGGTCATATGGCCATTTCTACCAGATCGCGCACCGTCATCGGACTCGTCACCACGCCGGCTTCCATCGCTGGCGTGCAACGCAAGCTGCGATGGAAACGCACGAAGTTGTAGAAGCAGAAGTAGAGGTCCATCGATGCTTGGAGGTTTTCTAGCTTCTTGCTGAACCCGTTGGTCAGTCGGGTCAGGCGTCGGCAGTGCATCCGAATGCTGAGGTTGCTCCGCTCGACATAGGAAGTCGAAACCAAGTCCATGTTGGGATAGCCGATGAGATCGTTCTTCTCGCTGCTCACGACGCGCGCAGGGCTGTAGCGGCCTCGGCCGGCCGGCGTCTCTGCAAATTCCTTTATTATCGTCGCATAGTCCACGTCTCGACCAAACGCCTCTCCGATGGCGTGCAGGTACGGCGCGAAGCCATCGCTGGAAATCTGCACGCGGCCTTGGAGTCGGCTCGCCAGGTCGTTGATGAATTGCATGGTGGTGTAGACCGTGCGTTTGCCGGTTCTGTAGGACGGAATCAACTTGGTTTCCGCGTCAAGCGCAACGAAGGTGTACTGGTCACCTACGCGCGACCAGTCGTCGGATTCGTCGACGTTCCTGTTTTTCTTGGCGACATAGGCCCATATCTCGTCGACTTCGATGCGATGGCAATTGAGATTGCGCAGCATCTCGTCGCTATAGGCCGCGCACCCGCGCGCCACGCGGTTCATCACCCGTAGCACCGTGTCCCGATGCACGCCGGTCATGCGTTCGGTGCTCCGCACGCTGTTGCCTTCCAGCAGTGCCGTGATCACCGCAACCTGCTTGTCTGCCTTGAGTACGTTTGCCATGGGGACTAATGTAGCCCCTTTAGCGTCCCCTGTCAATGGGGGTTGCAAGGATTCTACAATGGTGCTACATTTGGCGCATGAAACGACGGAAGCCAAAGGCGCAACGAAAAGAACAGTCCATCCGGGTCCGCGTAACCGAAGACCAAAAGCGGATGCTTGCAGAGCGCGCAGAGCGCGACGGGCTAGAGGTGTCAGCCTGGTTGCGATCGGTCGGGCTTCGGGAGGCAACTCCCGCCGAAGACTAGTGGGCGCATTCAGCGGCCCGCACCGACGATGCCAAACGGGACGATGAGCCGGATACGCCGTCACGACAACTCCCTTAGCCTTTTGCGCAGGAAGTAGATGCGAAGCCTAATCAAGATATACAGGGCAACGGCGGATAGGGTTACTGGTCGAAATTTAGATAAGGCTGCGGCGCGAAAGCAGCTTCGGATTCTCGAAGAGATCGAATTTGTTTGCATCGGAGCCGTAGCGTTCGGACTCTTTCTTGAAATGCCATCGCTTTGCAGCGCAGCCAGTCTTGTTGCGTTTGGAGTGCTCGGAGAGTTCGTGATCCACAGGTTCCATGTGCGAGCATCCAAGCGAGAGCAGAACCTCTCCGACAAGGAGTCCAATGAACAGCTTGCGGCAATTGCAGAAGTCAACCTGAAGGCTGAGACGGAACGATTAAAGCGTGTCGAGATTGAAGAGCGACGCGCGCCTAGGCGATTGTCCATGGAGCAGTTCAATATCATTGAGTCGCGGCTGAGAGCATTCGCGCCTGTTGAAATCGGAGTTATCCCCACAGCGAAAGGTGATGCGGAGCCGCTTGAATTTGCGGCCGACCTTTGCGTGCTATTCAGGAAAATCGGCTGGCTTCCAGCATTCGCAACGCGCATAGACCATACGATCAGGCTTGGACTGTGGGTGGAACTCTCTCCAAATGCAGACAGGCTCGCCCAACGCGCCGCGCCGGAATTGGTTGTCGCTCTCCGTATCGCTGGAATAGCAGTCGACCAAGACGTTTCACGACCGGCTGGCGGCGAATTTGGCGGGACCGGAGAAGAAAAAGAACGAGCCTGCGGCGCAGGTATCATTCTCAATGTTGGGCTACATCCAGTAACCGCAAGGGGATACTGACAACCAAACAGTAGGACCGCGAGCACCACGGTCCCAAATAAGGACACTACCTGCGGAGCCGTGGCAACTCGGATCGGAACTCGACGCGGAGACGCAGCGGCGCAGGGCCGCAGGGAGGCCAGTCGAGATCGCCCTGCACCTCCGCTTCCCGGCACCCCTGCGTTGCCTTCCCGATCCGGGTCTTCGGCGGTTTCTGACCTGCTGCGCCGCATCGGTTTCGCGGCCTGGTTTGGACAGGCCTCTGTGCCTGTCCGGCGGGCACGGAGGCCCGCCACTCCCATCTTTGCCCTCGCGCAATCTTCACCCTTGCGCCCTTTCACCAGATCATTGCGAGGAGTCGTAACAACCCGTTCACGACCATGCCCAAGCTGCCATACTTTAGAATTACCTTGTGAAACCGTTCGGCTACCTTCACGCCTCTGGAGCGCTGCATTTCCACCGCAGCCTGAGCAAGCTTTTCGTGGCACAAGAAGAGATAGACACCAAAGACGATACCGAAGACATGAGTAAACACCTGGAGCAAACGCATCGTCAGAGTTTCCTCAGCGGTATGGGAATGGCCCTACCAGTTGAACGGGCTCACGACGTAGTATCCCGTCAACGAAGCGCCATGGACGCTGTCGGCGGACAGAGTGCCCGCACCGGAACTGCTCACTAGCGCCACCGTAGACCCAGTTCTGACTGATCGAGGCCGGCATCGCTCTGCCGCACCATGCGGGGCCGAAGCGATCGTACTGCGTCCTCGAGCACCGAAGAGAGGTGTCGCTTTGTCAGCCGCTCCTTACCATCCTAGAATCCGAACGGCGGTCCCGTGTCCAACGATCTAACAATCTCCCAAACGCCATAGGCAATAGACACCAGAAGTATGGGCGTCATCACGAAGTCGTGAGGCTTGATGCCGTTGGATCGCATGGCGTCAACCGCCATCACCGTCCCCAGCAGTCCTATGAAGACGAGGTACCATCCCCTTCCCAGGCTCTGCTGTCGCAGGGACGCGAATTGTTCTTCGGCTGATTGAATCTTCTCAGAATAGCTAAACTTTTTGATCTCTCTCTGACCTTCAACGACGCCAGCCACAGTGATTGCCAAATTGGGGGACCCCTCATACGTGACTTGTATTACGCCTCCGTCGTCCTGTTCTAGGATGTCCCAGAGGATGCGACCCGCTCGGTTGGATACTGATCCGTGTGCAGCGCCAGGCGCGTTACATCTCGGCTTCGCTTCCTGACGCTCGCTTCGAGGATGGCCGAGTCGCCCTCGATTTGCACAACAATCGGAGCCAGAACATTCGTGCTCCTGATGGGTCTCTTACCTCGATTCCAAATGGCAATTTGCGCCGTCGTTACGTCGGTTTCGATTGTCTTTCCGTTGCGGCTTGTGATCAAGCTTGATGCCTGGCCCTTTCGCACGACGATCGCCTTAACTGGACTCACGAAGTACGCCAATTCTGGATACTCTCGCGCCTGCAGATAGAAATATGCGGCCAAAGGCACACTGATCAGCGTCGCCGTGGTCTGGGCGTGCCGCGATAGCTTGCTCAGCATGCCACCGGTAGGTTTGCTGGTTTGCGACAACGACGCGGGCTTTAGTCCGTGAACCATCCAAAAGCAAATGAACCCAATTTCGGGGGTAGCCGGAAGCAACCGGCCCTTGGCGCCCCCTGCAGTCGGAGACTGCTTGCACAAGAGATGGCCCCTCGATACGAAGCCTTCGACTTCTACTCGGTCACAGTTACTCGCGGGAGCGGATATTCTTTCGCGATCCCCTGAGTATCCGTTTGCCCAAGTAGATTGCGCAGCGATCATATCGAGGGCCTTCGTGTGCGAGACCCCTCCGGCCTCTCCGCAACCCACACGTCAATGCGCGGGCGACGCATGCGTCGCCCCTACACGGAGTTGGAAGCCACCTGATTGCGGATTGCGGATTGGCGATTGAAGGATTGTTGATTTTCATCCCCCATTCCCCATTCCGCATCCCGCACAATTCCAAATCCGCAATCCGAAATCCGCATTCCGCAATTCCGCAGTCCGCCTTGCCGCTCTGGCGGCCCTTGGGTATAGGTCGCCGATGCGTCGTCTCTCACCTCGACATCTACTTCTCGCGCTCCTCTTGTGCGCGATCACGGCGTGTTCGCAATCCGACCCGCCGGCCAGCACGGCGCAGCTGGCTGCCTTCAAAGTCGCGCTGCTCAGCCCCGGCCCGGTGAGCGATGCGGGATGGAATGCGCTCGCGTATGAAGGGCTGTTGCTGATTCGCGACCAACTCGGCGCCGAGATCAGTCAAATTCAAACCAAGACGCCGGCGGAGTTCGAGGAAGGCTTCCGAAGCTACGCCAAGCGCGGCTTCAATCTCGTCATCGGCCACGGTTTCGAGTTTCAGGACGCGGCGGCGGCGGTGAGCCCGGATTTTCCAGACACCGTGTTCATCACGACCTCGGGGAATACGGTGCGCAAGAATGTTGCGCCGCTGCGCTTCTTGCTCGAAGAGGCGACCTATCTCCAAGGCATGCTCGCCGGGCTGATGTCGCAGACCGGCAAGGCCGGCGCGGTCGGCGGGATGGAGCTGCCGTCGGTGAAGACCACCATCCTCGCCTTCGAAGCCGGCGCGAAGTCGGTGCGCCCCGACTTTGTGGTGTCGACCTCGTACATCGGCAACTGGGAGGATGTCGGCGCGGCAAAGGAAGCGGCGCTCGCGTTAGTCCAGCAGGGCGCCGACTTTGTCTTCCACAATGCCGACGCCGCCGGCCTCGGCGTGTTTCAAGCCGCGCAAGAACGCCACGTCTACGCATTCGGAAGCAACAAGAACCAGAACGATGTCGCACCCGATGTCGTCATCGCCAGCGCGATCGCCGACATTCCGCGCGGCTTTCTGCAGGTGGCCAAGGAAGTGAAGGCGAAGACCTTCGTCGGCAAGATCGAACGCCTCGGCATGAAGGACGGCGTGGTGACGTTCGAGATCAACCCGAAGCTCGCCGACAAGATTCCGCCCGCGGCGAAGGAACGCGTCGAACAAGCCCGCGCCGCCATTCTCGCCGGCACGCTGCACGTACCGACGGCAGAATTCTGAGCGGCGCAACATTGCTGCACAGGCACAGAGGCCGACCCTGAGCGCGCACGACACCTCGCTGCTCCGCACAACCGGCATCAGCAAGCGCTTCGGCGGCGTGCAGGCGCTGGCCGATATCACTTTGGCATTTCCCGCCGGTGAGATTCACGCGGTCCTCGGCGAGAACGGCGCCGGCAAGTCAACGCTGATGCACGTGCTGGCGGGCCGCTATCAGCCCGATCGCGGCTCGATTCGCATCGACAACAAAGCCGTGCGCTTCAGCTCGCCGTTGGTCGCGAAACGCGCCGGGATCGGCATGGTCCACCAACACTTCACGTTGGTAGAGCCGCTCACGGTCGCTGAGAACCTCGTGTTGTGCCTGCCTGATCGGCCACGCTTCTGGCTCTCGGCAGGTGATGCCGCGCGGCACGCGCGCCACTTGGCGCAACGAGTTGGACTCGACATCGGCGACCCCACGGCCATCGCCGGCACATTGCCCGTCGGCTTGCGGCAACGGATCGAGATCGTCAAGGCGCTCGCCAGCGACGCGCGCGTCCTGATCCTCGACGAACCGACCGCCGTGCTCACCCGCGAGGAGACGCTGCAACTGTTCGTCATGCTGCGACAGCTCCGCGCAAGCGGTCGCTTGATCTTGTTCATCACGCACAAGTTGCGCGAGGTCAGCGAACTCGCCGACCGCGTCACCGTGATGCGCCGCGGGCGGGTGATCAATACTCGCACGTTGGCCGAAACGAGTGAGGCGGAAATGGCCGAAGCGATGATCGGTGCGCCGGCCCCGCAGCGGCGGCCACGTCGGCCGATTGCGAGCGACGCGCCAGTACAGCTCGCACTTGACGCGCTCGCGACCGCGCCCGACGGCGCGTGCGCGCTGCGCGGACTCACGCTGTCCGTACGCGCGGGCGAGATCTTCGGCATCGCCGGTGTCGCCGGCAACGGACAGCAGGAACTGTTTGAAGCGCTCGCCGGACTCCGTCCCTCGCGCAGCGGCTGCGTGCGCGTGGGTGAGCGGACAGTGGACCTCGCCTCACCGGCCGCGGCGACCGACGCCGGCATCGGCCTCATTCCCCCCGATCGCCAGCGTGACGGCCTCGTGCTGGCGATGAGCATCGCGGAGAATGCGGTGCTCAATCGCCGAGTGTTGGAATCATTGCGCAATGGAGTTCTTCTCGTACCCGCGGCCGTCGCGCGTTTCGCAGCCGAGTTGGTCGAGCGCTACGACGTGCGCACCGATACTCTTGACACACCGGCCTCAGCATTGTCCGGCGGCAATCAGCAACGCCTGATCGTCGGCCGCCAACTGGCGCCACAGCCGGAGGTGCTGGTGGCGGTGGATCCGACGCGCGGCCTCGACATCGCCGCGGCGCAAAGCGTGTACGACGCGCTCGACGCGGTAGCGGCCAGTGGCCGCGCGGTGTTGCTGATTACCAGCGATCTCGACGAAGTGCTGGATCTCAGTCACCGCTTCGCGGTGCTGTACGAAGGACGACTGAGCGCTCCACTCGCGCCGCCTGTCGCGCCCGATGTGCTCGGCCGCCTGATGGCGGGAGCCTCGCAATGAGAGCGCTGGCGTCGCGCGTGCTGCCGTCACTCGCGGCATTGGCCGCGGCACTGCTGGTTAGCGCCGTGGTGGTTGCGGCCACCGGCGGCAGCCCGGTACGCGTGTTCGCCGCGTTGCTCGACGGCGCGTTTGGCAGTGCCGACAGTTGGTCGGAGACGTTGGTGAAGACCTGCCCGCTGCTACTCTGTGGGCTCGGAGTCGCGCTCGCGTTTCAGACCGGCATCTGGAACATCGGCGCGGAAGGTCAATTGCTGATGGGCGCGTTGGCGACAGCATGGCTAGGCAGCCGGCTCGATTTGCCCGCGCCGGTGGCGTTGCCGTTGATCCTAATCGGCGCCTCGGCGGCGGGTGCGGCGTGGTCCGCGATCGCCGGCGGACTCAAAGTCCGCCGCGAGGTGAACGAAGTTATTTCGACGATCATGCTGAACTTCATCGCGCTCGGTCTGATCGGCTACCTCGTGCAAGGACCGCTGATGGAAACCGGCGGGCGCTATCCGCAAACCGATGCGCTGCTGCCGGCGCTGCGGCTGCCGCGGCTGCTGCCGACGTTGCGCGTGCACGCGGGACTGGTGTTGGCGCTGCTCGCGGTAGGCGGGCTCCACGTCGTGCTCTACCGAACGGTGGCGGGCTACGAGATGCGCGCCGCCGGGCTCAACGCCGTCGCCGCGCGGCTCGCCGGGATCAACGTGGCGCGTCGCATGGTGGGCGCGATGATCGTGAGTGGCGCGCTGGCGGGGCTCGCCGGCGGAATCGAAGTGAGCGCGATTACGTTTCGCCTGTACGAGCGCTTCTCCCCCGGTTACGGCTTCACGGCGATCGCCGTCGCGCTGCTGGGTCGCCTGACACCGGTAGGGATTCTGATCGCGGCGCTGCTATTCGGGGCGCTGGAAGCGGGATCGAATGCGATGCAACGCGACGCCGGTGTGTCGTCGGTGCTGGTATCGATCATTCAGGCAACGGTGATTCTGTTTCTCGTCGCCGCCGAGCACGGGCGTTGGCTACCGAGCCGCGCGATCGTGAGCGCGGAGTAGATCGCACGATGGACCTTGCGGGCGCACTGCTCAACTCCGCGGTCACCATGGCCGTGCCGCTGCTGCTGGCGGCGCTCGGAGAACTAGTGGTCGAGCGGGCCGGCATCATCAACGTCGGGTTGGAGGGAATGATCCTCACCGGCGCGTTCGCCGCGATGGTCACCGTGTCCTTCAGCGGTTCGCCGCTTGTCGGTGTCGTGGCCGCGGTCGTGAGCGGCGCCGCTCTCGGCGCGCTGTTCGGCTTCGCCGTGGTGCGACACAACGCGAGCCAAGTCGTGGCCGGCGTGGCGCTCAATCTGCTCGCCGTCGGCATCACCGGCGTCGCCTATCGCGCCGTGTTCGGCGTGACCGGCGCGGCACTCACCATCGACGGCATGGCTCCGGTCGTCGTCCCGGGCCTGTCGCAACTGCCGGTGATCGGTCGAGCGCTGTTTGCGCAAACCGCGCTCGGCTATCTTGCCTTCGCACTCGTGCCCGCGTGTGCGTTGGTGCTGTCGGGTTCCGTACCCGGACTCGTCCTGCGAATGGTCGGTGAGAATCCGCACGCCGCGGCCGCCCAAGGGGTGTCGGTCACGCGCGTGCGCATGCTCGCGGTGCTGGCGTGCGGCGCGCTGGCGGGCCTGTCGGGCGGATACCTCGCGGTGGTGTACGCGCGCACGTTCATCGAAGGGATGTCCGCGGGTCGGGGCTTCATCGCGTTAGCGATCGTGATCTTCGGGCGCTGGTCGCCGTGGGGCATTCTTGCCGCCGCGTTGCTGTTCGGCTTGGCGACGGCGTTGCAGTTCCACTTTCAAGCGCTCGCGTTGCCCATTCCCTATCAATTCTTTCTCATGCTGCCGTACGTCGCAACGTTGCTCGCGCTGGCAATCTCGGCCGGACACACCCGCGCGCCAGCCGCGCTCGGGCAACCGTACTTGCATGAGTGACGAGAGTCGGCTGGTCGCGTTACCAAAACGTCCGCTTCGCCAAGAACCACACCAACGCGCCAGCGCCGGCATAGACGAGCACGCCTTCGACGACATTGCAGCCACCGACGAAGAGCGCCAAACCGACAACCAAGATCGTGCTAATGACCGCAACCACTTGATCGATGCGCGTCTCGCGTTCGCGCTCCTCGGCGACATGCTCCCGCACGTCGGCACCACAGTGCGGGCAGTGCCCCCCGGGCTTGCGGACCAGACGTTCGCCGCACGCGGGGCAATCGATGTGCTGCGTCAGAGGCATTGGAATTTTCTAGCACGATCGCGCACACGCGCTCATCCCGTGATGGCGCGCGGCACGCGGGGCTCTTACCAGCTAGAGCGAGATGGGAAAAGGCACGGGGGGAAGCCCGCGAGACGGAGGAGGGGGGGAACCGTCTCGCGGGCCAGGGTCACGGGGTACGCTAGTTCGTGGTCGCCCTACGCCACACGGGCGCGATCGGACTCTGAGGTGGCGTACGATTGCAGATGAACTATCTTGCCCCGCGATCGCTCAGCGAGCTGCTGCTCTTTCCATGTGAGCAAGCCGCGCCGCAGGTATTCCGGATTGAGATCCAGCAACTCGCAAATGTTCTCGAAGGAGAACGGCCACTCGCGATCTTCCGCGACGATCCAGCTCTCGGCATCTTCGAACAGTTGCCGTGCCTTGTGCTCACGTGCGAACAGGTGCTTGCGGTAGCAATCCACCGCGTCTTCCAAGATGGCGACGACCAGGCGCTTCTCCGGCTCCTGGATCTGCTTGCGACGCAAGGTGGCAAAATATTGCGACGGCAGCAGCACGTCCGGTTGGAACAGCCGCGAATCACGTTCGCCTACGATAGTCTCTCGCATGATCGCTCCTTCGGCCGTTAGACGACGGCCTCCTGGTTCATATTCAAGCTGCTTGCTGGAGTTAGATCCGCCAAAGTCGTGTCGGAAAAGAACTCGAGCATCCGCCGCTGCCCCTCCTGCCACACCCGTTGCATATTACAGCTTGCCAGCACCGAGCAGTCACGTTTCTCGCTCACACAAACGTTCAACGAAATCGGTCCCTCCACGGCTTCAATGACGTCGCGGAACGAGATTTGTTCAGCGGGCCGGGCCAGCGTGTAGCCTCCATGGGCGCCGCGGTACGAGTGCACCAAGTCGTGGCGAATCAGGTCTTTGATGATCTTTTCGAGAAATTTCTGCGGTACACGCCGGCGCGTGGCGATCTCCTTCACCGAGGCCGGCTCCCCGGCGCGCCGCGTCGACAGATAGATCACCGCCCGCAGCGCGTAATCGACCTTGCGACTGACCTGCATCATGGACACGTGACTACCCTCCGTAGACTGGCCCGCCTAGCCATTGGCCTCTCCGTACTCTTCGAGCCACGCCATCTGGATGGCCTCCAGCTTCGCTTCGTTTGACGCCTTCGGGTCATCCTCGAAGGCATCGAGTTCGGTAACCCAGCGATGGAGGTCGGTGAAGCGGACCCCGATCGGGTTGACGTCGCCGTGGCGTTCCAGCAGCGCGATGGCGATGTCTTCACTATCGGTCCATTTCAGACCCATCACGCGACCTCCTCAACCCGCTTGTGTTCGAGCGCTTCCTTGATCGAAGCGTCCATCAAGCGCTCTGCCAGCGGGGTTGTCACTTGGTTGAGTTCCTCGGTCACATCGCGGATGTAGTTGTAATCCGTACCCTGCAGCGCGGTCTCGAGCTTGACGATCGCGGCGTCGATTGCCGGGCGTTCCGCACTCAAGGCGTGGGGGATCTGCTTGCGCGAGGCGCGCACGAGGGCTGCGCCGTCGTTGCGGGCCTCGATGAGCAAACGAGCGATGACGTCTGTCTCGGCGTAGTCGATCGATTCCTCCAACATCCGTTCGATGGCCTCGTCGGTCAGGCCGTACGACGGTTTCACGTCGATCGATTGCTCGCGCCCGGTCCGTTCGTCGCGGGCGGTGACGTTGAGAATGCCGTTGGCGTCGATCATGAACGTGACTTCGAGCCGCGGCACACCGGCCGGGAGTGGCTCGATGTTGTGCAACTTGAACCGCGCGAGGCTGCGGTTGTCGCGAACCAGTTCGCGCTCACCTTGCAGCACATGGAAATCGACCGCGGTCTGATTGTCGACGTAGGTGGTGAACTGTTGTCGGGCGATGACCGGGATCGTGGTGTTGCGCTCGATGATGCGCTCCATCACTCCGCCCATCGTCTCGATGCCGAGCGACAGCGGCACCACGTCGAGCAGCAGCATGTCGCTGCGACGACCTGACAACACGCCGGCTTGCACCGCGGCCCCCAGCGCGACGACTTCGTCTGGATTCAGTTCCGTGTGAGGACGGCGCCCGAAGAACTCTTCGACCTTGCGGCGCACCAACGGAATTCGCGTGGACCCGCCGACAAGCACCACCTCGTCGATCGCATCCCGACTGAGTCCGGCATCCTTCAAGGCTTGTTGGCAAGGCACGATAGTGCGTTCGACAATATCGGCAACCAGCGCCTCGAATTCACCGCGGGTGAGCCGGCGGGACACGTCGAGTCGCAGTGCCGGCAACGACAACCGAAGCGTGGTCTCCATCGCTTCGGTCAACGCGATCTTGGCAAACTCAGTCGCGCGCGTCGCGCTGCTCACGACCTCGGGATGGTCGCGCAGATTGGGCGCCACCAGCTCGAGCAGCAGCGAGGCGAGGCGGCGGTCCAAGTCGTCGCCACCGAGTCGCGTGTCGCCGTTGGTGGCCAACACCTGAAAGATCCCTTCGTGCAATTTGAGAATCGAAATGTCGAACGTACCGCCACCGAAATCGTAGACGGCGATGGTCCCCTGATGGCGTTGATCAAGTCCGTACGCCAACGACGCGGCGGTCGGCTCGTTCACCAACCGCAGCACCTCGAGTCCGGCCAAGCGCCCGGCGTCTTTGGTCGCCTGCCGTTGACTGTCGTTGAAGTACGCCGGAACGGTAATCACGACGCGCGTGACCGATTCACCGAGCGCTGCTTCGGCGCGCCGCTTGAGCTCGGTCAGAATGAACGCGGAGATCTCCGGTGGCGTGTATCTGCGATCATGAATCTGAAAGCGAACAATATCCGCGCCATCGGCTTCAGCGAAAGTGTAGTAGCCGCGATCTTCGTCAGTGACGTGGTTGAGACCGAGCCCCATGAACCGCTTAACCGACGCGATCGTGAGGCGCGGGACGCGTGCGGCCAGCTCGCGCGCCGCCGTGCCGACCACGACCTCGCCGGGCTCGGGAAATGCCACCACCGACGGAACGAGCGCGGACCCGGTCAGCGAATCGCGGATGACGTGCGGCCTATCACCATCGAGATACGCGATCAGACTGTTCGTAGTGCCGAGGTCGATCCCGAAAATCCGGTCCATCACCCTTCCAACTCTTTGTCCACGTCGCGCATCAGTGTGCGCAGATACTTCAGGGTGGACAGGATGGATTTGAGTTCTTGCGTCAGACTGGCCGCGCCCGCACCCGCCGCATCCCAACGAGCGAAGTTGTCGTCCAATTGAGCGCGCAACACCTCGGCGCGCTGCCCGAGATCGGTACGCCGCGCGCAGACTTCATCGCGGAGTGTCACGTTGTGCGCGTCCTCACGCAGCGCTTCGAGCTGTTCTTGCACCTCGAACACCAGCGCTGCGAGTTCGGCGGGCACGCGGTTGTTGTTGCTGCCCAGTGTTTCGCCCTGCAGGCTGAGCCAATAGAGTCCCCGCTCGATGGGATCGCGGAGCGTTCGGTAGGCGCGGTTCAACGATGCCGTATTGCCCAAGCTGGCGATGCGTGCCGGCGCGGGACCAGTTTGAAACTTGTCGGGATGCAGCCGGCGACTGAGGTCGAAGTAGCGGCGTTCGAGCGCGCCGCGATCAATGACGAGCCGGGGTTCGACCCCGAGGATCTGGAAGTAGTCCGTGTGCGCCGGCAGCGGTTGGATGGCGTCACACGACGGGCAGAACAGACTCGGGGCGTGGACTTTGCCACACTGCCAACAACGGGCCGGCTCCGCGCCCTCGCGCGCGGCTGGAGCGGAAGGATGCGAGGTCATCGATTCGTGCCCTATACTGTGAACGATGAGCCACAGCCGCAGGAGCGTTTGACGTTGGGGTTGTGCAAACTAAAGCCGGCGTTCATCAGCCCATCGGCGTAGTCGAGCTCGGTGCCGTTGAGGTAGAGGAAGCTCTTGCGGTCGACCAACACCTTCGCGCCGTCGCGTTCGAAAGTCTTGTCGCCGGGTCGTTCGGTGTCGACATCCATTTTGTACTGCAAGCCGGAGCAGCCGCCACCCACCACTTTGAGACGCAATCCGTGGTCGAGCTTCTGCTGCTGCGCCAACAGCGCCTGGATTTTCTTCACCGCATTCTCGCTCAACGCGATGGCCACGCTCGTCCTCCTGAAATTATTTGCCAGCGGCGGCGCGTGCGGGTTCGATCGAGGTCTCGCCCTTGCGCTTTTGCCAATCGCGGACGGCTGCCTTGATCGCGTCCTCGGCCAGCACCGAGCAGTGAATCTTGACCGGCGGCAGGCTCAGCTCTTCGACGATGTGGCTGTTCTTGATCTGCAGCGCCTCGTCGGTGGTCTTCCCCTTCACCAATTCGGTGACGTAGCTTGAACTGGCGATGGCACTGCCGCAGCCGAACGTCTTGAAGCGCGCATCTTCGATCACGCCGGCCGGGCTGATCTTGAGCTGCAACTTCATCACGTCGCCACACTCGGGTGCGCCGACGATACCCGTGCCGATATTCTCCTCGTCCTTGCCGAACGAGCCCACGTTGCGAGGGTTCTCGTAGTGGTCAATGACTTTGTCGCTGTATGCCATGAGCATCCTCCTCGATTCGGTGAACTACTCTCGCTGCCCCGGCGAGACTACTCTCGCTGCCATTGATACGACTTGAGATCGACCCCGTCTTTCGCCATCTCGTACAGTGGCGACATGTCGCGCAGCCGCCGCACTTCGTGCACGACGCGCTCAAGAACGTAGTCGACATCTTCCTCGGTGTTGAAGCGACCGAGACCGAAACGGATCGACGTGTGCGCCAGATCCTCCCCCACCCCCAGAGCCTTGAGCACGTAGGACGGTTCGAGCGTCGCCGAGGTGCATGCCGATCCCGACGACACGGCGATGTCTTTCAAGCCCATCAGCAACGATTCGCCCTCGACGAACGCAAAGCTGACGTTGAGATTGCCCGCCAGCCGCTGGGTGGGATGGCCGTTGAGATAAACTTCATCGAGCTGCGAGAAGATGCCTTCGTGCAACCGCTGGCGCAGGTGGAGCATGCGGCCTTGCTCGGTTTCCATTTCGGCACCGGCGAGTTCACAGGCCTTGCCGAAGCCGACGATGCTGGGGACGTTCAGCGTTCCGGAGCGCATACCGCGCTCGTGTCCGCCACCATCCATCATCGGCGTCAGCCGCACCCGTGGCCCCTTCGAGCGAACGTAGAGTGCGCCGCAACCCTTGGGCCCATACAACTTGTGGCCGGTCAGCGACATGAGATCGATGCCCATCGCCTCCACGTCCACCGGCACCTTACCGATCGCTTGCACAGCATCAGAGTGAAACAGGATGCCCTTCTCCTTGGCGAGCTTGCCGATCTCTTTGATTGGATTGATCGTGCCGATTTCGTTGTTGGCGAACATGAGCGAGATCAGGATGGTCTTGTCGGTGATCGCCTTGCGCACGGCGTCGGGATCGACCATTCCATACTGATCGACTGGCAGATACGTGACCTGCGCCCTGCCCGTCCGCTCCAACATCTTGCAGGTATCGAGCACGGCCTTGTGCTCGGTGACCGCCGTGATGATGTGAGTGCCCTTCTCCTTGTAAAAGTCCACCACGCCCTTGATGGCGAGGTTGTCGGACTCGGTGGCGCCGCTGGTAAAGATGATCTCCTTCGACTTCGCATTGATGAGTTTGGCAATCAGATCGCGTGCGTGGTCGACGCCCGCCTCCGCCTCCCAACCGAACGCGTGATTGCGACTCGCCGCGTTGCCGAACTTTTCGGTGAAGTACGGCCGCATCGCCTCCAGCACCCGCGGATCCATCTGGGTGGTGGCGTGATTGTCCATGTAAACCAAGCGACTCATCGCAATCTCCTTCCAAAAGCCAGACCCTATCGCTCCATCATCGCTTCGCTTCTGCGCCAACTCATCTATTAGCGGTTCATCGATTGTTGAGTTGGCGCGACGCGAGCAGCGAATCCAGACCTAGGAGGTCTAATATAGATTCCTCCCCGATCTGTCAAGATCAGCGACCCCGCGCGATACCATAGAAAAGACTGTCCGGCGCGTGGTATGCGCCCGTCCATGCCTAAAACACCGCCTAAAACACTGCCCAAAACACCGCGCAGAACACCGACCGTGCCGCCATCACGCCGGCTGGCTACCATCATCTTGCGGCTCAAGCAGGCGTACCCAGACGCCAAGATCGCCCTGGACTTTTCCTCGCCGCTCGAACTGCTGGTCGCCCTCATCCTGGCGGCGCAATGCACAGACGCCAAGGTCAACGAAGTCACCGGGTCGCTCCTCTTCAAGAAGTATCGAACCATCGCCGATTACGCGCGGGTGTCGCAGGAGGAGTTGGAGCAAGACATCCGATCCACTGGTTTCTACCGCAACAAGGCGATGGCGGTGCGTACCTGCTGCCAGCAACTCATCGAGCGCTTCGACGGGAAAATTCCGACCCGGCTCGAAGATCTGCTGACGCTGCGCGGGGTCGGCCGCAAGACCGCTAACATCTTGCTGGGCAACGCCTTCGGAGTGCCCGGCATCGGCGTCGACACGCATGTGTCGCGCTTGTCGCAACGCCTTGGGTTCACCAGGCAGACCGACCCGGACAAGATCGAGGGCGACCTCGCCGCGCTGGTCCCTACCAAGGAACAGGTCAAATTCTGTCACCTGATTCAAGCACACGGGCGGCGGGTGTGCTTCGCGCGCAAGCCGAACTGTCCCGCGTGCACCATCGCCGACAGTTGTCCGTATCCCGACAAGACCATCGCTGTGCCAGCGAAACCGAAACGCCCGGCCTTCGGGCGTAAGCCGGGTGAGATGTAGCGCTCAGTCGTCGCGCGATCGATCCCCGAGCACCGCGTCGATTCGCCCCATCACCTCTGCCGTCAGCTTCGGAACGACATCAAGAGCCTTCATGTTCTCGTGCACCTGTGATGCGCGGCTCGCCCCAGTGATCACCGTACTGACGTTCGGATTCTTCAGACACCACGCCAAGGCCAACTGCGCCTGCGAGCAGCCGAGATCACCGGCGATCGGTCGCAGCTGCTTCACCTTCGCGACGCGCTCCGGCGTGATCACGGTCTCCTTGAGCCACTCGTAACCTTGCAGCGCCGCGCGGCTGTCGGTCGGAACACCATCGTTGTACTTGCCGGTGAGTAACCCCGACGCCAGCGGGCTCCAGATGGTCGTGCCGTAGCCGAGCTCCTTGTACAGCGGCGCATACTCATTCTCGACGCGGCGGCGATGGAACATGTGGTACTGCGGCTGCTCCATGCTCGGCGGCGTCAAGTCGTACTGGCGCGCGATCGTGTCGGCGCGCATGATGTCCGCCGCGCTCCACTCCGACGTTCCCCAGTAGAACACCTTGCCCTGCTTGATCAGCACGTCCATCGCACGCACGGTCTCCTCGATCGGCGTATCGGGATCCGGTCGATGGCAGAAGAGCAAGTCGATGTAGTCCGTCTGCAAACGCCTCAGCGCCTTGTGCGTGCCCTCGATGAGATGCTTGTGCGACAGGCCACTATCGTTCGGCCCATTGCCGCCCCAAAACAGCTTCGTCGAAATCACCAGCTTCTCGCGCCGCCATCCGAGCTGCTTGATGACGTTGCCCATCACGACTTCCGCGTTGCCGCGCGCGTAGGCCTCGGCGTTGTCGAAAAAGTTCACGCCCGCTTCGTAGGCAGCGGTCATGCACTCGCGCGCGCCGTCTTCGCCGACTTGTCCGCCGTAGGTGACCCACGCTCCGAGCGACAGCTCGCTTACTTTGATCCCTGCCTTCCCCAATCGACGATAGTTCATTGGCGTCCCCTCCGATCAGATTCCCTACAGTCCCGTAGGTCGATTGCCGATGATGCCATCGGCGCGCAACGCTGCGAGTTCGGCGTCACTGAGCCCGAGTAGCTCGCGAAGGATCTCCTCGCTGTGTTCGCCCAGTGTCGGCGACGGGCGGTGGTACCACGCTGCGCGATCCGACGGAAGCCGCACCGGCAACGTCGGAAACTCGTGCTTGCCGACCACTGAGTGAGTCACCGCCTCGAAGAAGCCGCGCGCCCGCAGTTGCGGATTTCGGCCGAGCGCCGCGGCTGACATCACCGGCGCGGCGGGAACTCCACGCGCGAGGAGCGCTTCGGCGAGCGTCTCCGCATCGCAATCAATACACCAGGCAGCGATGTTACGATCAATCTGGTCGTGCTGAGCGCGCCGGCCCTCGGCGCTCGCGAGATCGGCGGCACCCCCCCACCTCGGCGCGTCCATCACCTCGACGAGCGCCTGCCACTGCGCATCAGTCGTCACCGCCAACGCGAGCCAGCGATCACCGCCGCGACAGGGGTAGAGATTCTGCGGTGCGCCCACCGGCCCCCGGTTCCCGTCGCGCGTGAGCTGCACGCCATACGCGCCGTGTTCGAGCACGACCTCGGCAGCGGCATTGAGCGCGGCCTCGACCATCGTCGCTTCGATGAGCTGACCGCGCCCGCTACGCTCACGATGTTCGAGCGCCACCAGCAACGCGGCGACGGCGTGCAAGCCGGCGAGTGGATCGCATGGTCCGCGTGGAATCACCGGCGCACCGTCGGCAAACCCAGTCAGCCACGCCATGCCCGAGATCTGCTCCATCGTCTGCGCGAAGCCGACGCGCTCCCGCCATGGCCCGTCGAGACCGAATGCCGGCATGCGCACCATGATCAGACGCGGATTCGCCACCGCGAGTTCGTCGTAGACGATGCCGAGGTTGTCCATCACTCGCGGTGAAAAATTTTCGATCGCCACGTCCGATTGGGCCAGCAGACGTTTCACCAATGTGACGCCCGCCGGCCGCGTGAGATCGAGCGTAACGCTGCGCTTGCCCAGGTTGACGCCTTGAAAGAGCGCGCCCCATTCCCACCACTGATCGGTGGTCGGCGGTTTCACGCTCTGCAAACGCATGCCGTCGGGGCGCTGGATCGATTCGATCTTGATGACGTCGGCGCCCATCGCGGCAAGATAGTGCGTCGCGAACGGCCCGGCCCAGAACGCGGTGAAGTCGATGACACGCAATCCCGCGAGCGCCCCACTCCGCCCCCTCTCCCCCCGGGAGAGGGCTTGGGTGAGGGGGATGTGATGAGGAGATGTGTCCTGCCATGCCGCCGCATGCTCGCCCAACTTCGGCGCCGGCGAGAATGGACGCAGCGACGCGTCCGACATCCGATACGGTGGCCGCGGCTGCACGAAGTTCGTCCCCGGATGCTGAACGAACGCGCCGCGCGCGACGAAGTGATCGAAACGCGGTACGGTCTCGCCCGTGCCCAGCGCGCCGACCGGGACGCGCAACGCGGCGGCACGCTCAATGATTTCATCGACGGTGTGCTGCTTCGTCCACGCTTGCACGAACGCATGCACTTCATCCGCGCGACGCAGTCGCCCATCCCAGCGCGCGAGATCCTCGTCGTCGAGCAGATCCGGGCGCTCGACTAGCACAAGGAAGTCACGCCACTGCTGGCCCGTGATCGTGCAAAAGCCGATGTAGCCGTCCTTCGCGGATTCGATCGACGGAATCTCCAGGGTGCGACTGAACTGACTCGCTTGTCCCGCGAGGCTTTCCCAAACGGTGAGATTCGGCGCCATCGTCAGCGCCATGACTTCGAACAGCGACAGATCGACATGCTCGCCGCGTCCGCTGCGCCGCGTGCCATAGTACGCAGTGAGGGCCGCAACCGCGGCGTAGGCACCGCCCATCCATTCACCGAGCCTGCCGCCCGCTGCAATCGGCGGACGATCCATCGTGCCGCGTGCCGCCGTCGAACCGCACAACGCTTGCAATGTGAACTCCGTCGCCGGCCGATTGCTCCACGGCCCAGCGCCTCCGAACGGCGAGATCGACACGAGCGATGCGGCGCGGTTGCGCTGCCAGATCGCGTTCGGTTCGAGCCCGAGCGATTCAATCGTTCCGGGAGTCGTGCTCTCAATCACCAAGCCCGCGTGCGCAGCCAATGCCAGCAGTTGTTCGCAACCGCTCGCGCTCGTGTAGTCGACGACGGCGCTGCGCTTCGACGTATTGAGAAAACGAAAGAGCGCGCCGTCCTCACCCGGCGCAAGCGGCGTTCCTGACGCGGTCCAGCGGCGCAGCGGATCGCCGCCGGGCAGCTCGACCTTCAGCACATCCGCTCCCGCATCGGCGAGCAACTTGGTGCAATACGGCCCGGCGATCTCGGTAGACAGATCGATGACGCGCACCCCGGCGAGTGGTAGAGACATCGAATGCACCGAGCAACCTAGCAACGCAACGGCTTAACAACCTAACTCTTCGAGCAGCGCCTTTGCGTCCTTCAGATCACGCGTGTCGAATCCTTCGGTGAACCATTCGTACACCGGCGCCAGCAGATCGCGAGCGGCGGCGCGCCTACCCTGGCGTTGCCAGAGCCGCGCCAGGCTGGTGGCGGCGCGCAGCTCGAACGTCTTGGCCTCCTGCTGCCGGGCGATCTCCACCGCCTGGCCGAAGAGCGCCTCCGGCTCCTCGGCCGCATTGCCGTCTATGTCGACGAGAATCTCCGCCCGCAACCGGTGTAGATCGGCATCGAAGAAGTGCTGTGCCTGTTGCTTGGCTTGTGCGAGCCCGAGTCCGACCGCGCCCAGGGCGTCGTCATGGCGCCCGACCTTCCGGAGGCCCTCCGCGAATTTGGCGAGAATCCCGGGCGCTCCAACCCCACTCCCGATCTCAGCCAGATTGACTAACCCCTGCTGCATCTCCGCGATGCCCGCCTCGCCCTCGCCCAACTCGATCCGGGCATAGCCTCGCATCCACCTTCCCAGTCCCAGGTAGAACGGAATCCCGAGCCGTTCGCAGAGACCCACAAGTTCTTCGGCGCGTTCACTTATCCGGTCGAGCTCGGCGCGCTCGATATGGACAAGTCCAGCAAAGAAGAGAGCCTGCGCCAGACTGACCGGATGCGCCACGCGCTGCGCCAGCGCCACCGCCTCCTCGCTCAGAGCCAGCGCCCGGTCGAGATGGCCAAGGTACGTGTGACACTCGGACGCAGCCGCGTGGGCTTGGACGCCACGGTCGATTCCCATCGTATACGCCAGGGACCCGTGCGCGCTGGGATCGTACAAGCCGACGCTCTGCTCAAAATGGTACAGCGCCCGCGAGAAGTGGCCCTGGTAGAACAATGGGATGGCGACTTGGTAGTGAGCCGAAAGCAGGTCGAACGGATCTCCCGTCCGCTCAGCGGCTGCCAGGGCATCCTGCGCGACCTCGGCCGCGGTCGCGAGGTCACCTTTCACGAGATAGGCATCCGCCATTCCCACGAACACTCGCGGCAGTTCGCGCAACTCCCCGACCTGGGACGCCAGCTCGCGCGCCCGCGCGTAAGCCTGCTCATTCTCCGGATGCGAAATTCCCCTGGCCGCTATGAGCGGTGCTCCAATCGCCATCTGTAACCCGAGCTCCATCCGATGGCGCTCGCGCGTCTCCGGCAGCGTCGCGACGAGATCGAGGGCGCGCCGCAGATGGGCGATGGCCTCCTCGTACGCCGACCGCTGCGTGGCGCGCTCGCCCGCCCGCTGGTAGTGCGCGCTCGCTTGCGCGACCAAGCCTGCCTGGTCGTAGTGCCGCGCGATCACCTCGGGCTCGGCCGCGACGCGCTCGGGGAAGCGTTCCTCCAACACCTGGGCGACGCGCGCGTGCAGCTGCCGGCGCGTGCGCTTGAGCTGCGACTGGTACGCCGTCTCCTGGATCAGCGCGTGCTTGAAGGTGTACGTGGCCGCGGGCGGCTCCCCGCGCGCGAAGAGGATCTCCACGTCGACGAGTCTGCGCAACGACCGCTGCAAGTCCTCTTCGTGTAGGGGCGAGGCATGCCTCGCCCGCACATCACCTGCGTCGGCTGCGTCGGAGACGGAGGGCGACGCATGCGTCGCCCCTACAAGTGCCTGCAACAACCCGTACGAGAATTCGCGGCCGAGCACGCTCGCGGTCTGCGCGATCTCCTTCGCCGTCGCGAGCCGATCGAGCCGGGCCATCAGCGAGTCGGCGAGGCTGGACGGGATGGCGTTCACGTTCCGCGCGGTGCCCGACTCCAGCAGCGTCTTGGTCAGCTCCTCGACGAAGAGTGGCACGCCGTCGGCGCGGGCGACGAGCGCATCGATCACCGCGTCCGAGAGCCCCTCGATACGCGACCCAACAGCAGGGTCGCTACTCGGGGAACCGGAGGGATGGCCGCCGGCCTCTTGCCCGTTTTCCCGAGTAGCGGCCATCTTCTCCGGCCGCGTATCGAGGGACACGAGCCTCACGATCATCTCCCGCCCCTGGCGCTTGGTGAGGCGTGCGAGCTGCACGGTGGTCAGGTTGGAACGCGCCGGCCAGGGCGGGGTGAAGTCCGGGCGTGCCGTGGCAAGCAGCAGCACGCGCGCCGTCGGGCTCTGCGCGATCAGGTGGCCCAGCAGCTCCAGCGTGGACGCGTCGCACCAGTGTAGATCCTCGATAAACAGGACCAGCGGCTGCACTTCGCTGAGCGCGAGGTTCCATTGCGCCAGCAGGTCGATTGTCTTGCGACGCTGCAGCTCGGGACTGAATTGCAGCCGCGTGGGCGGCGGCAGACCGAGAAAGTCCGCGAGCAGGGCCACGGTCTCCGCTGAGGCGAGCGCGCGGAGTCCGATCTCCAGCTTGGCGAGCTTCTCCGCGGCGGTGTCTTCGGGAGCGAACGCCAGCCCCTGCGATACCAGCGCGATCACCGGATGGAACGGCGTCCCTTCCGTGTACTGCGACGCGCCGCATTCGAGCCAGGTGTGCGGCACCGCCGCCAGGTGCTCGTGGAGTTGGTAGACAAGCCGTGACTTCCCGACACCCGCCTCGCCGAGGACGACGACGTTCTGCCCCTCGCCATCCGCTGCCCGCTCCCAACGATCAATCAATGTGGCCAGCTCGATGTCGCGGCCGACGAAGCGCGTCAGTCGTCCTGCCGCAACATCGAGCCGGCTGCGCACCCCGCTCGGCTGCACGACGCGGTAGAGCGTCACCAGCTCGCGCACGCCCTTGAGTTCTTGCGGCCCGCGATCCTCGACCACGAACAGCCCAGCCACCAAACGCTGCGTCGCGGCGGTAATCACCACCGTGTCGGGCTCCGCCGCGCTCTGCACACGCGCAGCAATGTTCGCCGTCTCTCCAAACACCTCACCGCCGTCGGCGATCACCACAGGCCCGGTGTGCATGCCGACGCGGACGGAAAGAAGCGGCCTCCTCCCTAACCCTCCTCCGCTCACGGAAATGTTCGCAGAGGAGGGGATCGGAGTTTCATCGGCCACCACGCTCGCAGGGGAGATCCGAGTTCCCTCCTCTGTTGCCACATCCGGCAACGGAGGAGGGTTAGGGAGGAGGCCCTCATTCAACGCATGCACAGCCTCGACGATCGCCAGCCCCGCGCGAATCGCGCGCTCCGGATCATCCTCACGAGCCACCGGCCAGCCGAAGTAGATCAGCAGTCCATCGCCGAGATTCTTGGCGACGTGTCCGCCGAACTTCTCTACGGCCTCGGTTGTAGCGCGGTGGTAGCGCGAAACGATCTCGCGCCACTCTTCGGGATCGAATTGCGCGCTGAGCGCGGTGGAGCCGACGAGATCGCTGAAGATGACCGTGAGTTGGCGGCGCTCGCCCGAAGACAGGTTGTTCGGTGTTGGGTTGTTGGTTGTTAGGTCGGAATCGGAACTGTCTACTGCCGTCTGCCTACTGCCTACTGTCGCAGCGCCACACTTGCCGCAGAACTTCGCCTGTGGCTTCAACTCGTGGCCGCAGCTCGGACAGAGTCGGGCCAGTTTCGCGCCGCACGACTCGCAGAAACTGAGGTCGGCGTCGTTATCCGCTCGACACTGTGGACACTGCATTGTGCCGCTTGTCTCCCAGATCGATCACCGGGCTGTCAAGCGAAGGGCGGAGCGATCTCCGCGCGAACACAAATGGGGAGAGGCTACACTCAGAACGAGCGCAACCGAACGAACAGGTGGGAAGCTAGGCGAGACTGACTCTCAGCGCCTCGATGGTGCGGCGCATGCCGTCTTCGAAGTTCACGGTGGGGTGGTAGTTCATCAAGCGTTCGGCCTTCTCGATCGAGGCCAGCGTGTGGCGGACGTCACCGGCGCGCGTCGGGGTATGATTGAGCTTCACGCTGCGACCGAGCAAGCGCTGGATGGTGTGAGCGATGTCGAGCACCGAGTGGCGCTCGTTGCACGCGATGTTGAACGCCTCGCCGGCGGCCTGGGGCGCGGTGAACGCGAGGCGATTGGCCTGCACGACATTGTCGATGTAGGTGAAGTCACGCGATTGCTCGCCGTCGCCGTGCACTTCAATCGGCTCGTTGCGCAACGCGGCGCGGATGAACAGCGGCACCACCGCCGCGTATTTCGATTCCGGACTTTGCTTCGGCCCGAACACGTTGAAGTAGCGCAAGCCGACGGTCTCCAAACCGTAGAGCCGCGTGAACACCCGGCAGTACAGCTCGCCCGCCAACTTCGAGACCGCGTACGGCGAGATCGGCACGGTCGGCAGATCTTCCACTTTGGGCAGCACCTCCGAGTCGCCGTACACCGACGACGACGACGCGTACGCCACGCGGCGCACCTTGGCTTCGCGCGCGGCCATCAAGACGTGCAGCGTGCCGTGAGTGTTCACCGCATCGCTGCTGAGCGGGTCGTCCACCGAGCGCGGCACGGAGCGCAGCGCCGCCTGGTGCGAGACGTACAGGACACCGCGCATCGCACGGCGGACGGCCTCGAGATCGCACAGATCGCCCTCGACGATCTCGACCTTGTCGCCGAACCCCTTCAGGTTCTCGTGCGAGCCGGTGCTGAAGTTATCGAAGATGCGCACGCGCTCGCCACTGGCGACGAGCGCCTCCGCCAAACTCGCGCCGATGAACCCTGCCCCGCCAGTCACCAAATACATGTCGATCCTTTCCTCGTTCCTATGTTCGTGTGTACCAAGTGTCCGGCTAGCGAGCCATGACTGCGCGGCGACTCATAAGCGGCGGTTCGCCGCCGCCGGTGACCAGCTCTTCGAGCGCTTCAACCCGGGCTTCGAGATCGTGCGCCCGACGCTCACGCTCGCTGCTCAGCGCGGCGCGTCCGCCGGCCAGGAAGGCGTTGCGGATCTTGTACGCCGTGGTGTGACTCACCCGGTAGTACATCCGAATCTCATCAAGCGTTCGGTCCCGCTTGATCAACTCCAACGCCAGCGCGACCTTCTCTTCGATCGTCAGCTTCTCGCGCGTTCTCATACCGTCCTCCGAAGCACAATGCTCACGTCTCAGCAGCGGGCTGCGACCAGCCCAGGTTTCGAACATCACCAGTCGGCGGCGCCAATTGCGGTGGCGGCGCATCCGCCGCAAACCAGCGCGGCGCAAACCACAGCAACCCGGCCACAAACCCCCCGCCCCAACTCACGTGCAAGGTCGCGAACGCCGCAACCAACGGCAGCCAGAGCCACCCGCCGGCCGCACGCGCCAGCCGTGCCGCCACCACCGACACCGCCGCGCCGTACAGTCCGGCAGTCAGCAGTGCGAGCAACGCCGCGCCGCGCACCCACGGCGCGAACACAGCGGCGAGGGCGAGCGCCAGCACGAACGTCGGCGGCACGAAGTGGCGCCAGCTCATCTGTCGCGGGTGCTTCTGCAACACCCGCACCTTCCACACACCGTACTGAACGTACTGCTTCGCCAGTGCTTTCAGCGACTGGCGATTCTGATACGTCGAGCGCATCCGCGGGCTCAGAACGATGCGGCCGCCGGCTTTGCGCAGGCGGTAGTTGAACTCATCGTCCTGGTTGCGAACCATCTCTTCATCGAACAGACCCACGCGTTCGAACACGGAGCGCGGATACATGCCGAGGTAGACCGTATCGACCTCGGCCTCTTCGGTGCCGAAGTGAAAGTACGCACCGATGCCGAAGCGCGAGGCGGTCGCCAGCGCGATCGCCTCACCGATCACCCCACCACCGGCCGAGATCATCGGCCCACCGACGTTGTCGGCGTTGGTGCGCTGCAAGGTCTCGACGCCGATCCGCATGTAGTCCGGAGCGATGTGCGTGTGGCCATCGACCCGCATGATGACGTCACCGCGCGCCGCGCGAATGGCGATATTGAGCGCCGTCGGCACGATCCGCTGCGGGTTGCGCAGGACCCGCGCACAGGTCGTTCGCTGCGCATAACCTTCCACGACGCGCACCGAGTCGTCCGCGGAATCGCCATCGACCACCAACACCTCGAAACGGTCGGCGGGGTAGTCCTGCGCCAACACGGAGTCCACACACGCCGAGATCGTCGCCGCCTCGTTGCGCATCGGAATCATCACCGTCACGAACGGAAATGAACTCATGAGCGTGGCCGTTGCATCACCTGCGCGTAGAGATCTTGCGTTGCGGCGATCATCAATGCTGGCGCGAAGGCTTCCGCCCGCGCCCGTGCCGCTCGGGCGAACTGCCGGCGCCGTTCCGCGTCACTCAACAACGCCACCGAATGCTCCACCAGCCCCGTCTGATCACCGGCCTGAACCAGAAACCCTTCTTCGCCGGATCGCACCAGCTCGTGCGCGCCGCCAACATCGGTGACCACCACCGGGAGACCGGACGCCATCGCTTCCAACACCACGTTCGGCAGACCCTCCCAGTTGGAGGTCAGCCAAAAGAGATCCGCTTGCCGCAGCAATTCGGGCACGTCGTGGCGTTCGCCGGTCACCACGCAGCGATCGCGCAACCCGGCGGCAGCAATCTCCTGTTCGATCCACGGCCGCATCGGGCCGTCACCGATCAACACGAAGCGCACGTTCGGCACCCGCTGTCTCAGCGCCGCCGCCGCGCTGACGAACAAGCCGGGGTTTTTCTGCGGCACCAGCCGGCCCACCATGACCACGCACAATTCGTCACCGGCCGTGTCAGCGGTGGGATGAAAGCGTTCAGTGTCGATCGCGTTGTAGATCACCGTCGTGCGTTCCGCTGGCGCGCCGTACTCGCGCGCGATGTAGTGCGCCACTTCCTGCGAATTCACCACGACGCGATCGCTGGCCGCGAAGGCGCGTCGGTTGAACCAATCGAGCACGCGTCCCTGCCGCTTGCAGTTGCGCGCCGAGGTCAGCAGCGGCCGGCCGCTGCCGCGATTGGCCGCCCACGCGTACGCGTTGGCAATGAAGAGCCACGCGTGAACAGCGTCGATCCGATCCTCTCGCAACCACCGTCGCAAGGCGCGCACGCGACTCATCCGGCTCCCGCTGATCACTCGCACCGGCACGTTCGCCGCCTCGATCTGTTCGCGATGCGGCTGGGTGCGCTTGCTCAAGCAGTACACCACCGGCTCCACGAGCCGACGATCAATGCCGCGACACAGCATCCACAGTTGACCCTCCGCACCGCCGGCGGTGAGCTGCCCAATAACCAAGGCGACGCGGACCGGGCGCGTTGCGCTCACTGTTTGCCGCCCATGACCCGGCTGCCAATGCGCCAGCCACACCGACCGGTCGCAGTGATCGCACTGGCAGAAGCCTTAGCGGCGGAGCCCGTCACGAACGATGTCGGCATAGATCGGGCCGAGCTTGATCCCGCCGACATAGTTGGCGTGGACGATGTCGTTGAATTCCTCAGCCGGTAGACTGTTCAACAAGTTATAGAAACGCACACGCGGATACGTTCGCGCCAGCTGCTCAAAGAACTGGAGGTAACCGCGATAGTACGAGCCGTTCTGGTAGTCCTCAGTGAGTGGACTTTCGGGGGTATTTACCAGCGCGACACTGATCCCGCGACGCGAGAACTCCGCAACCAAGCGGTCGAGTTCGATGAACTCACCGGTCGGCTCGAACCGATCGTCGCGCACCTTGCGTTTGGAGTCCCGCCACGCGCGGATGCGCGTGCCGAAGTCTGTCGCCGCCGCCAATTCAGCGTCCCACCGGCGCACGAACTCTTCGCCCGTCGTCTGCCCCAGGCGAAGAAACTCCGAGACCTCGTGCTGGTCGACCGGCGGATAGCGAAGTGGCGGCAGACCACTATCGAGCGCGTTCTCCGATGAACCATCGCGTAACTGCACGCCGAGAAGGCGGAAGTCCTCGGGCGTCCCGGCCGCGCGTGGACTCCATGCGCTGTCGGCCGCGACTTCGAGTAGTCGATTCCGCCCCGCCGTCGGCGGTACGTCGATGGCCTTCCAACCGGGATCAATCTCGACCCGTTCGGCGAAGACGCGCGCGCCCAACGCGAACTGCAAACGCACTTGCCCCCGCTGTTGAATCCACTCGGGCGCAACGAAGTATTCGAGCTGCCTCGTCTCGGGTTTCATGAGCAGGCCGAAACGTTGCTTCGTGTATCGATCTGGGTACCGCCCATAGGCGTGCTTCGGCGACCGGCTGCGCAACCGCTTCGCGAGGAAGCGAAGGTGGTCTTGCACGCTAGAACGGATCGCGCGGCGATAGCGATACAGATTGCTCACCGACGCAAGTGCCAAGTCCAATTTTCCCGAAACGGTCGAGATGAACGCCCACCGTTCGCGGAGTGTCGTCCACGGCGGCAATACGTACTGCACGTCGGGTTTGAGGTCGCGCTCAAAGCTCGCATTGAGAAAGTCCTGGAAGTTGAGCATGACAACGACGAGGTCGGGATGCATCGCCTCCAGCTCCGATGCAAACAGAATGCGATAGTCCGACGGCTTCATCCCCGGCTTGAGGAGACGGTGCATCTCCACTCGCGGAGTTGAGCGATCGGTCGCATTCAGCAGCGATTCGACTTGATAGGCATCGAGCGATCCGGCCACGGAGCTGCCGAATACGAGCACCCGTGCGACACCAGGCGGCTTCGGCTGTTCCAGGCGGTGCACATCAAGCAGAACTTGATAGCCATAGTCGGCTGCCCGGCCGGTAAGCTTCGGGATCCGCCAGAAATAGAGATTGAACCCGACATCGAAGAGCACCAACAACAGCAGGGGGATCGGCGCGATCAAGCGCGGGCGGCGCGCCACTCGCGGTTTCGCATCCGGTTGAAGCACGCCACCCCAGGCGACAGGCTCAGTACGAACGGATCCCGTCCCACGGTGCATCGCACCGTTCTGTTCGCCCCGAGTTTGTCGAAGGCCGTTCACCGGCTCCTTCACTGGGGTGTCAGAACCGGACATAGATGAACTGCTTTGAGTCGCCTTCTCCCCAGATGAGGATGGCGAATCCGAGCGCGAAATATGCCGACCAACGCACCCAACCGGGCGTTGCCGCCGTCACTTGTGACAGTGCGCCGCGGTGGTGTAGCAGATGCACGACCTCCATCGCCAGCAGGCCAGCGCAGGCAATCAGTACATCGGCCGCATTCCAGGCAAGATGGCCTTTGCCCATCACGCCGTGCAGCGTACCGTGCGCTATCTTCACCACGGCGTTCAAGAGGCCGCCACCGGCTTGCGCCAGGATGTAGAGTGCATCACTGAGCGTCGTCGCGCGAAAAAATACGAACGAGGCAACCACCATGTTGAACGTGACGAGCGGTCCGACGACCGTGTGCAATCGACTCAGCACAGGCTGACGCTGCAATAGTTTCTTGCGGCGTCGTTGCGTCAGCGTCGACCCGATCAGGTATCCGGCGTGGATCATGCCGAACACCACGTACGTCCACCGGGGGCCGTGCCACACGCCGATGGCCAGCATGTTGATCGCCAAACTGATGATGAGGCCGGCTTGTCCCCAGCCGCGCAACATCATCCGCAAAGGAGTGAAGACGTACTCGCCGAGCCACGAAGTGAGCGTCATGTGCCAGCGCCGCCAAAAGTCCTGGATGCTGTCCGCGTAAAACGGCGAGTCGAAGTTGCGTGGCGACTCGATGCCGAACAGCCGCGCCGTGCCGATGGCGATGTCGGTAATGCCGGAGAAATCGGTATAGAGCTGGAGCGCGAACAGATAGCTGGCGATCACCGGCGCCAAACCCGAGAACGCGTGCGGGTGATCGAACACCTGATCCACTGGCACACCCAACCGATCCGCTACCACCAACTTCTTGAAGAAGCCGAACAGCATCAGTTGCAACCCGCTCGTCACCATCCTGGGCCTGACCGACGTGATCTGGGCAATCTGGCTCAGGAAGCTTTCGGCACGCTGAATCGGACCGCTGAGAATCTGCGGGAAAAACGCCACGTACGTCGCCAGCGACGAGAAGTCTCCGCACGGCGCCGTGCGCTCCCAATAGACATCGACCACATAGCTGATGAGCTTCAGCGTATAGTACGAAATACCGATGGCGCCGACGAAGCTTGCGGCCGTAATCCGCGAGAGCCACGGTGCGCCCCCGACGGTGTCGCTGAGAAACCCGCTGATACTGCCCAAGTACTTGAATGCCGCTAGCGGCAGCAACAACGCAACGACACCGACTGCCAACGATTGTTGCCGCGCCCCCTCGCTCGTCGCCGCGCCGATTCGTTTCGCGAACACAAAGGCCACGGCGGTTGCGATCAACATCAGCCCGGCGAAGGGAACGCTCCACGTGCAGTAGAAGGCGTACGACACCGCGAGCAGATACCAACGGCGCCAGGCAACCGGGCACAACGGGTACGCGCCGGCCACAATGGCTACGAACGCCACAAACTCGAGCGAGGTGAACAACACAGCGCAACCGCTCGCTATGACAACTTACTCGCGATCAGCGCGACGAATTCGCCGACGTTGGCGAGGTTGGTGACCTCCTTAGTCGTGAACTTGACCTTGAAGCTTCCCTCCACTGCGACGATCAAGTTGATGTGGTTCAGTGAGTCCCATTCCTCGATGTCCTTGGCCGTCATCGCATCGAAGATGGCGATCGATTCGTCATCAAACACTTCCCGAAAGATGTTCGCCAACTGTGCTCGAATGTCTGCGTCCGTCATCCCCTCACCGGCTCATGCCGCCTCCTTCATGTAGACCGCTCTGGCTTGATAGGTGGCCACGCGCAGACGCCAAACTGTCGCACCGTCGTCGCGCTCCTCACCCCGCTCGAACCCGAATTGCTCGTAGAAGTTCTTCACCATGCCGTTCTTCGCGGTCGGGAGATAGGTTCCGATCACACATTCGCATCCGTTCGCCAGAGCGATCGTTACGACCTGGTTCATCGCGTACTGTTCGACGCCACGACCCAGCACACGGCAACTCATCAGCCACGAATCGATCTCCATCACCGGCGACCGCGAGCGCAGGATGACGACCGAAATCAGCCCATTGTCACCGAACTTGTCGGCCAGGGTCACGTACATCGGGATGCACTCGTCCGCACGCTCTGCCATGGCAGTGCACTCCGCCAAGTTGTAGCGGCGGGAGGTCAGGTTGAACTGATTGCTGCGCTGAATCAGCTGCGCGATGCGCGGCATATGAAACGCGTCGAACCGCCGCATGGTCACCCGCATGTCGAGCGAGCGAAGATACTCGGCAATATCGGTGAAGCCAGTTTGCAGCGCTTGCCGGTGCGCGTTTTCGCGATAGAGGTCGGCGCGCCGCCGATCTTCGTCGGAAAAGGACGACACTTCGAACAGGTTCAGCTCGGCGATGGCGCGCACGTAGTCCGCCGGATCTTCGGGCAGTTCGGGCACAATCACCTCCGGGAGCGTCTCGCGCACAAGTTGGCGCTCGAATACGTTGTCGTCCAAGAACACCATCGAGTCGTAGCCAATGTTCAGGGTGTCCTTGATCAGTCGGATGTTGTCCGGCTTCGGATTCCAGTTGGCGACGAAGACGGCGATGTCCTCCTCGCGCAGCGCCATCTCGGGATGCGACTGAAACGGCTCCAATGCGGTCGCCTGATCGTTCTTACTACACACGGCGAGAATGATGCCGCGGCGCTTGAGGTCGAGCAGATAGTGCTGCAAGCGGAAAAACGGTTCCCCTTCACCAAACGGGCCGAGCGCAATGCCTTCCATGCCATCGTCGCCGATCACTCCGCCCCAGAGCGTGTTATCCAGATCGACGACGACGCATTTGACGACGTGTCCCGCGTTGGACAGCAGAATGTCGACCAGGTTCTGTGCCACCAACGGTAGATGCTCCAAGGCGCAGAACGCCTTCGCGAGCGTCCACAGTTTCTCGTCGGACCAGTGTTTGCGCCCCACGTAAGACGCGAGCGCCTCCACGTCGTTGATGAGCACGTGCGGCCGATCGCGCGCCAACTCAACAAGGGCTGCGTTCACTCGCGCCACCATTGGATAAAAGGTCTCGCCGACTTTGTGATCGAAGTTGCCGAACTGCCGTTCGTACGGCAGCACGTAGTTGCTCTGAATGACGAGTGCCGCCGAACGGCTTTTGACGGTGTCCCACAGTGCGGCGGCGCCGCGAGTGATGCCGTCGACGAAGTGCGACCGCTCCGCTGCTTGCCGATAGTACTTCAGCCGCAGCGCGTTGAGGGAGTTCAGGATGATGACCGCGTCCGGTGCGAAGGCGTAGAGATCAGATTGGGGATTGAAGATGTCCAACTCGACCGAGTCGAACTCCGCCAAGTACACCTCGGCGCGGATACCCTTGGACACCAGCAACGCCTTGAGCAACGGCACGATCTGCGGCACGGCCGCGTCAGACAACACGGCCAGCCGCATCGTACGCGTGCACACCGAGTCATCCAGTCGCTTACTCTGACGCAAGAGCGCCGAGTAATTCAGATGTGAGGCATCCGCTGTCAACATGATTGCCCTCCCGCCACCGGAAGGTTTGCGCCGGTCAGATAACTCGCGTCCGACGATAAGAGGAAGCGAATCACCGCGGCGATCTCTGCGGGTGTCGCTAGTCGCTCCATCGGCAAGCCTGCCTCTAGCTGCTCGATGAACCGTTCGGGAAGTTCCGCATTGAAGTCGGTCCGCGTCATCCCCGGTGATACCGCATTGACGCGCACACCGTAGCGGACGAACTCGACCGCCATGCTGCGAGTCAGTCCGAGCAGGGCGTACTTGCTCGTCACATACGGCGTCAGCTTGGCCGGGGGAATACCCAACGTCACAGAGGACAACACGTTCACAATCGCGCCGGGCGTCTGGCGACGTTTGACTTCCTCGGCAAACGCGGTGCTGAGCGCGAACACTCCACGCAGCGCCGCGACCTGGTACGCGAGAAACGTCTCGATATCGGTCTTCAGCAACAGTTGCCGCCGCCACACCTGCGCCGCATTGTTCACCAACCCATCAAATGCGCCGCCGCGAACGCACGCGGTGAGCGCGGCGAGCGAGTCGATCGACGAGTCGTCGTAGTGAACGGGTTCCGCCCCGGTCCGATTCGCCACCTCGGCCGCCGGCGCCTGGTTGCGGCAATACGTAAAGGTGATCTCGTGTCCCTCACTCGCCAGTCGATCAACAAGCGCTCGGCCGATACCGCCACTACCACCAGTGATCAGCACACGCATCAGAGCAGCCCAACCTGGACCTTGGCTTTCGCGGCGATGCGGTCGCGCGTCACGTTGCGGAGCACCATCTCCATCGTCAATACGCGCACCGACTCAGCCACCTGGGTTACAGTGGCCTCGATGTCGATCTCATCGCCCAAATGGCACGGGGTCTTGTACTGCGTGTTGACCGAGTGCAACAGCACGGCACCGCCCGGGAAATGCACGCCCACAAAGTGCGAGATGAATCCGTTCAGGATCGTCCCGTGCATCACTCGGTCTGGAAAACCGTGACGCCGCGCAAACGCGTCGTCGGTGTGCATCGGATTGGTGTCCCGATAGGCGGCCAGAAAGTCCTCGTAGACCTCCGCCGAAATGCTGTACCGGTGAGTCGTGCGGAAACCTTCACGGATGTCACTGCCCGCCGGCATCGTATGCGTCACACTTCCCCATCAGAACTGAAAGTAAATGAACGGGACTTCGCCGCCACCGTAGAGCAGCATCGCGAAGCACAGCGCGGCATAGGCGGGCGACTGCACCCACCACGGTAGTCGCAAGAACACTACATGATCGCCGGAAATCGCCTGTGGCAGGTCGATGAGCAGGATCGCCGCGGCAACGATGATCGGCCACGGCCCCACGGCCGACAGATGCGTCAGCCGCGCCAGGCCGATGAGGTAGTGAAACGCCGTAGCGAAATCGGGCGCGCGGAAAAAAATCCACGCCAGCACCACCAGATGGAAGGTGAGCAGCGTACGCCCCACCCGCACCGCAACGCTTCGTGTCGCCGCTGAGGTCGCACGGATACCGAGCATGCGTTCGACCGACAGATAGACGCCATGCAAGCCGCCCCACACCACGAACGTCCAGCTCGCCCCGTGCCACAGGCCACCGATCAACATCGTCAGCATCAGATTGCGGTATGTCGCTCGGCCGCCCGATCGGTTGCCACCGAGCGGGATGTATAAGTAGTCGCGCAGCCACGCCGACAGCGACATGTGCCATCGCCGCCAGAACTCGGTGATCGATTGCGACAAGTACGGCTGATCGAAGTTGCGCCGTAGTCGGATGCCGAGCAGCTCGCTGACGCCGCGAGCGATGTCGGTGTAGCCAGAAAAGTCGCAGTAGATCTGAAAGGTGAAGAAGTACGCACCACGCAGCAGCACCCCCGAACTCATATGCCTCGGGTCGGCAAAGATCTGATCCACAGCCGGCGCCAAGAGATCGGCGATCAGCGCCTTCTTGGTGAATCCGAGCAGCATCAACAACAAGCCCGTGTTGATGCGCTCGGCGGTCACGCGCGCGGGCGCGATGATCTGTGGCAGCAGGTGCCCGGCACGTTCGATCGGACCGGCGACCAACTGCGGAAAGTACGCCACGTAGACCGCATAGTCCAAGAAGCGCTTCACCGGCGTGATCTCGTTGCGGTAGACGTCGATCGCGTACGACATCGACTGGAACGTGTAGAACGAGATGCCGACTGGCAAGACGATCGATAGCATCGGCGCCGACGCATGCAGCCCGAGCGCGTGCAGCAAGCCGACGGCGGAGCCGACGAAGAAATTACAGTACTTGAAGAACCCGAGAATCGTCAGGTTCGCCGACAGACTCGCGATCAGCACCAGCTTGCGCGTGTGGGCATCGCGCGTCGAGTACATCAGTCGACCCGCGGTGAAATCGATTATGGTGGACAGCCACAGGAGGCTGAGAAACCGCCAATCCCAACTGCCGTAGAAGACATACCCGGCGACCAGCAAGAAGCGGTTGCGCCACGTTCCCGGCAGGAGCCCTACGCCGATCAGGACCACCGGGAGAAAGCAGAGAAACGCGAGCGAGTTGAAGAGCATGGGCTATGATCGCCGCCGCCACTCATCGGCGAGCGCCGCGGCCACCGACTCGACATACGTCGGCGCCACCCTGATCGTCCCGATGAAATTGACGTGGTGCCAATCGTTGAAGTCTTCCACCGGCAGCGCGTTGCTCAGATCACGGAAGGTCACGTGCGGAACCTCCGCCGCCAGCCGGGTGAAGAACGCCAGGTAGTCGCGATAGTAGGCGCTCGACTCGTACTCGCGGAGAATCAACGGACTCTCCGGGCTGTTCACCAGCACCACGGCCGCACCGTGTGCCGAAAAGCCTCGCACCAGGTGCTCGATTGCGGCGTACTCGCCGGTCGGCGCGAAGATCTCGTCGCGCACGGCGAGCTTCGCGTCGCGATAGCGTCGGAACCGATGGGCGAAGTCGCCATGTCCGCGCAACGAATCCTCCCAGCGCGCCACGAACTCCGGTCCGGTCGCGCCGCCGACCCGCAGAAAATCATCCGGCTCCCGTTCGTCCACCGGCGGATAGCGCCACGGACCCATCGGCGTCGTTGCGCTCGTCGGCGGTGCTTGCCGCAGGCGCACACTAAGCAACCGAACGTCGTTGTTCAGACCTCCGGCGCGTGGATTCCAGGTGCTGTCGGCGACGACTTCGAGCAAGTGCGGGCCGCGCCCGGTCGGCGTCAGGGAGAGCGTTTTCCAGCCGGCCTCGGCTTCGACGCGCTCGGCGACCGCTTGTCCGTCGAGCGTGAAGCGAAGGGTAACGCCTCCGCGCTGTCGGAGCCACTCCGGGTGCACGTAGTAGTCGAACCGATCGGCGGCATCGGCGGCCAAGGGGACGCCGAATCGCTGCCGCATATAGCCGTCCGAATAGCCGCCGTACCCGCCCCGCGGCGACGGGTCGTGCAGCCAGTGGGTGAATACTTTGGCGTGATCTTGCAACGACGAGCGGACAAGCTTGCGGTACCGGTACAGGTTGCTGCTCCCGGCGAACACGAGGTCGAGCTTATCCGACGCGGTCGAGAGATATTCGGCCCGTTCGCGCAGGGTGGCCAACGGCGGAAGTACGTAGCGCACCTGCTGCTTCAGCCCACGCTCGAAACTGGGATTCAGAAAGTCGACGAGGTTGAACATGAGCACAACGACGTCCGGGCGAATTTCGTCGAGCTCTGTATCGAAGAACAAGCGGTAGTCCGAAGGCTTGATGCCCGGCAACAGCAACCGATGCACGTCAGCGGGCAGCTCGGGATGCTGCGTCGCCAACAATCGCTGGATCTGAAACTGATCGAACGAACCCGACACCGAGCTGCCGACTGCCAGCACGCGGGCCGTGGCGGGTGGCGGTGGCTGATGGAGGCGGTGCAGATCTACAAGAAACTGATAGCCGTAGTCGGCGGACTTACCGGTGAGCTTCGGGATTCGCCAGAAGTACAAATTGAAGGTCACGTCGAGCAAGAGGAAGAGCAGCGGAATCGGCAACCAGATCCGCCACGCGCTCGCCGCTGTGGTGCGGCGCGCGACGGGCAACGGTATCGCGTCCGCCAACGCGCCGTGTCCGACCCTGACCGCCTCCGGCAGCGGCGCTTCGTGGTGTTCCGCCAACATGATGGTGAGGTCACGCGGCGGCGCGATATCGGTTCTGCAGGCTTTGGAACTGCCGCTGCCGCCACCAACCGGCGCGGTGCATCAGATAGCGCCCGACGAGCCATAGAATGCCGCACCCGTAGCGGATGCTCGCCAGCAAACTGGCCGACGAGGCCTCGGCGAAGTAGCGCGTCGGCACCGGCACCTCGGCGATGCGAAAGCCCGCATCGACGATCTGCGCCACGATCTCTTGATCGAAGATGAACTTGTCGGCGTTGAGCCGGAAGTTCACGGTCTCCAACACCTCCCGACGATACGCGCGGTAGCCGGTATGGTACTCGGACAGATGCAGACCGAACACCCAGTTCTCCACGCCGGTGAGAAATCGATTCGAGACGTACTTCCACCAGGGCATCCCGCCGCTGAGCGCCGAGCCGCTCTTGAGGCGCGAACCCAGCACGACATCCGCTTCGCCGCGCTGGATGGGGTGGACGAGATCCGGCAGCAAACGCGGATCGTACTGATAGTCGGGATGCACCATCACGATGATCTCGGCCCCGGCCCGCAGCGCCTCGGCGTAGCACGTCTTCTGATTCGCCCCGTAGCCGTAGTTGCGGTCGTGCAGAAACAGTTTGAGATTGAGTTCGCGCGCCACCGCCACGGTGTCGTCGGTGCTACCGTCGTCGACCAGGATGACCATGTCGACGGAGTCGTGCGGCAGCTCCGCGTACGTCATCTTCAGCGTGCGCGCCGCGTTGTAGGCCGGCATCACGACTACCACGCCCGGCCGGGGCCCGGCCGGGGCGGCCACCGCCGGCCCGTTTCCGTTTGCTGCATCTTGAATCGCCACCGATTGCTCCTTGTACATGTCTCTCACTCCACAGGCCGGGGTGCAGACGGTTTGCGGCACCAACAGGCATAGGTCAGCGTGGTGTTCTTGTCGGTATCGAGTCGATCGAGCGGCATCAGCATGAGGGGAATCGCGACGCCAAACACGCCGGTCGCCAATAGCTTGAACGGCAGCCGCACCCATTCGATCCACTGGCGGCGCGCCGGCGGAAACAGCATGATCGGCAACATCTGGATGCGATTGGCGAGGTAGTAGAAGAAGCCACCGAGCGGCCGGATGTACTGCACTTCGAAACCTGCACGCTCGAACAACATGCGCAGCGCGTGGGAGGTGAAGCGGAAGTAGTCGTGCGGGTTCTGGTGCTGTCCCCAGCCCTGCGGCGCCGAGAGAAATAAATTCCCACCCGGCTTCAACACCTCGTAGAGCGCGACGATCAACCCCGCTGGGTCGGGTACGTGCTCCAAGACGTCGTTGCACAGGGCATTGTCGACACTGCCCGAGCGCAAGCCGAGATGAAACAGATCGGACACCAAGCCGAGCCGCGAGTAGTCCCACTCGTCGTCGCCCACGCAACTGTCAACTCCGAGGTAACGCGCGTGCGCGAACAGCGGCTTGAATGGACACTCGCCGGCCCCTGCATCGAGCACGAACTCGCCAGCACGCACCCGCGCCGCCGCCTCGCACACGAAACGATAGCGGGGATAGTGGTGAGGGTCGAACCAGCGCCGCAGCGACCACGGGATGCGCTGCAACACATCGCGCTGCCAGCGCGGTGCGACCGGCTCGAGGCTCCCGCGTGCGGCAGGGGCTGCCAGCTCTTCAAGTTGTACCGTTGCGCGGGTTGCCATTTCCTCTCTCAACTCGTCGCTCCCGATTGCGTGGCGCGCGACACACGGGATGCGACGCACGCCATCTGATCGCCGAAATTGAGCGGCACCTCGACCTCGGCCAAGCCCAGCGCGCGCACCACCCGGTCGCAGGCGCGATACGTGCCTTCACTGTACTGCGACAGTTTGAAGACCCAATGATGAATCGGGAATGCCCGCCCAAAGGACTGCAGTCGTTCGCTGGAAAATCCGTGCTGTCGCAAAAAGCGCGGCAAGGTCTGCCGGGAGAAATAAAAGTAGTGATCATCGAGCAGCGCCCACCAATGCCTTCCCATCACGCGCGCTGCCACACTGCCAAAGTCCGGCGTGAGCAGAACCAAGTGACCATTCGGCCGGAGCAGTCGATGGAGTCGATCGAGCACCAGCGCGGGATCGCTGAAGTGCTCGATGACATCTGCCAGCGTGATGACGTCGAAGCTCTCCGCTTCGTACGGGACATCCTGAATCGGCCCGTTGAAAACCTCGACACCATAGGTGCGGTGTGCGTAGTCGGCGGCATCCTGCGAGGGCTCGACTCCGACCGCGTCGTAGCCGAGCCGGCGGGCGGCCAAGAGCAGGAAGCCGTAGGCGGAGCCGACGTCGAGCAACCGGGCGCCGGGGCTGGGTGGTGGCAGCAATTGCAACAGCCGTTCGGCATTGCGGCAGCGCACTTCCGCTTGTTCTGCGAAACGCTCGTCGGCTCCGTCCGCGTAGTGACCTTCAACCAAGTGCGGCGGCAGCATGCCCAATCCACAGTCACGGCAGCGCTCGACCGCACCTACCAACCTGCGCGAGCTCTGCGTGATGCGATACGGCGTCGTACTCCGCTTCCCGGCATCAGCGCCCGCTCCACCGAACTGCGGAACGAAATCGCTCCCACCGCACACCGGGCACAGCGGCGCTTGTCGGGTTGACGGCATGGCCATCGCGGAGTTCGTCATGGGCGGGCGAACACCACAATCTCGGGGTTGAGGCTGCGAATCACCTCGTCCCGCAGCAACAGCGACGGGGTGCGGAACTGCGCCACGCGCCGATAGCCGAGTTCCTCCGCCAACAGCGCGCGCAGGAACGCTTCGTTTTCCGGCCGCCGCTTCACACCGATCTCGAAGGTGTCGTAGTGACCCGTGACTCGACTGATGTCGGCCATGTTCAGCACAATGAAATCGGGCCGGCGCTGCGCGAGACCTTCCCGCGTAGTGTCACTGAACTTGGGCTGCGAGACGTTCACGCCCGCGGGCATGCGCGGCAGAAAGGTCGCCCGATTGTACGTTTCAACCGTCCGGCCTTGAGCGCGATCACGCAACCACGACTCCGCCGCGTAGCGTGGATCGCGCATCAAGAGGTGATCGACGCTGGCACCATAGGCCAACCCGGCGAGCAGCACCGTCGCAACCACGCCGCGCCCCATCGCGCCACGTCGCCCCAAGGCGTGCAGAAACACTCCCGCAAACAGCATGAGCAGCATGCTCAACGGCAACACGTAGCGAACGGCAACCAACGGCAGTGCCGTCAAAGCGAACCAGTAGTAGGTCGCGAAGAGTGTCATCGGCAACGCGGCGGTCCAGGGAGCCCGCACCAGCGCGACTACGAGACCGCAGAGTCCAGCCGTACACAAGGCGATGCCAACGCCGTTCGTGAGGCTGACCACAAGCTCGCGCAGCAATCGCATATGAGTGGCCAAGGACGGCCCATGCGTCACATCGATGTACGCGGCGCGCGGCACCAGGGTGCCGAAGTATTCCCGCGGCAGTGTTCCGGTCAGAAAGCGCCAACGATTCATCAGACCGGCCGGATTGTAGAAGGCGTTAGTCACCACACCGTACACCAGCACGCTGACGACCGCCCCAACACCGAGGCGAAGAATCACCGGTCCAATCGCCGCAGCCGACAACGGATGCAGTTGCCGCCATTGCGCGACGGCGATGAAGAGCGGCAGCGCGATCAAGAACCCAACGGCAGACTCCTTCGTCGCAAATCCCATCGCCGCCGCGATGCCAAGGCCCATACAATCTCGCCAGCTGACGGCGCGCATGAGCCGTACCGCGAAGAGCAGTGCTAGCAGCATCCAGAACGTCACCGGCACGTCGAGATTGGTGGTGTGGGCGTAGAAAACCAACACCATCGCACAGGCCGCGGCCGCGGCGCCCAACAACGCGGCCCCGGGCTCGAACAACAGCATACCGAGCGCGTACACGATCCAAACCATCCCCGCCGCCATCGCCACGCTGACCGCGCGCCCGATCAGAGCAAGAATCGCAAGCGACCGCTCCGGGTTCTTGAATCCATACGGATAACGGCTCTCGGGCCGGCGGAACTCTCCGGTGAAGTAGAGCGTTCCGAGATACGGAGCGTAGCCCACGAGCAACAGCAGTGGATGACCGATCGGATACTTGAAGTAGAACCATCCCGAGTTGGGCTTGGCGAACGACTTCTTCGCCACCGACAACGGCGTCAGCGGGGTGATCGCATCGGCCGCCCAGGTCGTGTTCCCGTTCGGTAAACCCCATTGCAAATGCCAACTGTTGACCAGCACACTCACCAACAGAATCGCGGCCAGCAATGTTCGGCGGAGCCGTGGCTCCATGATCAGCGCACGTCCTCGTGGGAAGTCTCCGTGTGATCTACAGCTTGGCCAGCCACGTCCAAAACTCTTTATTGTAGCGATCGGGGTTGCGCGCCAGCCGGACACGGAAGGACAGCACCAGATTGTCCCACGTCGACCATTCACTGACGCCGATGTGGACCAGCTTGTCGGGAATCCGCAGCCGCAAATTCCACTGCGCCGGCACACCGCGATAGATCCAGTCGCGCTCGCGCGTAAAGTCGATCACCCAGTCGCCACCGGCGGGACCCTCAACGGCCCACCACGTCACCACGTTTATGCGCTTCGCGATGCTCGGATCAGCCGCGAGCAGACGCGTGAAGTAAGTACGAAAGCGTTCGAAGAGATCAGCCGGTGCCGCAGCTTCGCTGGCGAAATATTCGGCGATCTGTCCAGCGTGCGCTTGACTCATCGCTTCGATCATTTCCATGCGCCGGTTCCAGTCGGGCGGCGGATTGAGCCGGTGCAGGCCGCCGCGCGGATCCCACTGATCGCCCGGATTCATCTGCAACCCCTCGATCTCGGGCGCGTCGGCGGCCAGCGCGGTGATCGCCTCTTGCGGCGTGTTCACGTAGTGCGGCGTATTGAGCTGGAGCTGATCGGCGGCCAAGAGCGCGAAATTGCCTGCGGCGGGCACTGCCCGTTTCGTCCGCAGCAGCTTCGCCCAGTGAACGAACTCCTCGACGTGCGCACGCTTGCTCTCACGCCAACGCTCGATCTTCGACGCCAACGAGAATTCGAAGCAGCCAGGGTACTGGCTGGCGCCGGTAAAGGTCAGGAATGCCAAGTCGATCTGTTGCTCGCGGCCCAGTCGTTCAAGTGTGGCGTCGTCGAGATGGCAGTCGTTGACGTTCAGCACCGTCGTGCCGTCCTGCAACAGGATCGCACTGTCGTCCCATGGACGGTCGGGCGGAATCAGGCGCAGCCGTAGGCCGTCGCTGCACGTGAACGACTCGTTGAAGTTCAGTTCGGTGATCGTGCGAAAGCCGATCGCGGCGAGTCGATCGCGGAAGCGTTTCTTGCGAAAATCGGCAATGATGACGTGGACGCTCTTGTCGATCTGCGCCAGCGTTGGCGGATCGAAGTGGTCGGGGTGCTCGTGCGACACGTAGAGATAGTCGATCTTCGGTAGATCACGCACGCCGAGCGCCAGCGGCGGGAAGTGCCACCACGTGCCGTGATACGTGGGGTCGGTCAACCACGGGTCCATCAAGATGGTGCGGCCATCCGCCTCCATCAAGATCGCGGCGTGCCCCAGATACGTGACGTTCATGCGTGCTCTCCCCTGATATTCGGCACGGCGTCGCTCACCGCCTCATCGGCAACCACAACCCCGCGCTGCTGCAATAGCTTCACGTACAAGTCTTCCATCTGCCGCACCATTGCGTGGGCTGAAAAACGTTCTTCGACGACACGCCGGCCAAGGCGGCCCATCTCCACCGCGCGGTCCCCACTCGCCAGCAGCTCGGCAATCGCCGCCGCCAACGGAACCGGATCCTTCGGCGGCACCAACAATCCGGTGTGGCCATGGCGCACCACCTCGCCCGTACCGCCGACATCGGTGGCTACGACCGGCTTCTCCATCGCCATCGCCTCGAGGATGGCGTTCGACATCCCTTCATCGTGCGACGACAGGACGAAGAGATCAAACGCGGAGAGCACTTCGGGAATGTCAGTGCGGCGACCGAGCAGATGGAGATGCGCCGTCAGCCCACCTTGGGCGACAACGGCGCGCAATTCGTCGTCGAGCTCGACTTCGCCGACAATCACGGCTTGTGCCGCCGGCAGACGCTCGCGCACCTTGATCATCGCGCGCAGAAACTCTTCGACCCCCTTGCGTACCCGCATCCGCGTCACGATGCCGACGACCGGGCGCTGCGGATCGAGTCCGAGACGCGTCTTATGGTCGCCCGCAGCGAGCGGACGGAAACGGTCGGTGTCGACGCCACTAGGGATCATGACCATCTTCTCGCGCGGACAGCGTTCGTTCTCGTGCACGAAGTCACGGACGGCGTTGGCGTTCACGGTCACGCAGTTCGCGAGCCAGTTTCCCAGGCGCGCGCCAGCCAGCTCCACTCCGTGTCGCTCGTGGCAGCCGCGTTTGCTCACCAGCGTCACCGGCACGCGCGCCAACCGCGCCGCCAGCGAACCGATCGCGTTCGCGCGCAAAAGATAGTTGTGTACGAGATCCACACGCTCCCGCCGCAGAACGCGCGCCATGCGGAGGATCGCGCGCAGCGCGGGCACGCCGTTGAAGTGTTTCCGCAGGCCGCCGTCGATCACTCGCACGCCATGCGCGCGCACTGCGTCCAACAGCGCGCCCTCCCCAGTCAAGCAATACAAGATGGGGTCAAAGCGCCGCTGGTCGAGCAGCCGCAACACTTGGAGCAGATGCGTCTGGCTCCCGCCCACCGGCATCGACTTGATGGCGTAGACGATTCGAATCTTGGGCATACGACGTTTCGGCGCAGGTCAGCGCGGGGAGTGATAGCCGAGATCAACCGCGCCCGCGTCCGCAGCGTTGTCGCGACGGACGGTGCGGCCATCGAGCGCCCAGACGATGGCGGCCGTGCTGCCGGCGTCAATCGCCGCGCTACCGCCATCGACCCGAAAGTCATCGTCAGCGAATCCGCTACCGCCTAACACCGAATCGAGTCCCGCCGGTGCGTTGAACACTGATGGGGCGATCAGCAGCGGTGCTCCACTACCGACGCCGGTCGGAGGCTGTGACAACAGGTTGGGCGTCAGGCGCAACGCGCTCCAACCGCGCGGCGTGACAACCAGATCACCGGCGTTGTTCTGTACGATGTTGTGCGCGAGCAAGACAGTTCCCATGCGGCGGTCGGAGAGCGAATGATCGATCCACACGCCACGCCCGCTGTTGCCGTAGACGGTATTGTTGCCAAGACGCAGCACACTATTGCGGACGCGGCGTAGCCGCGCCTGCACCCCGTCGCCGCCGTTCGCGTAGACGAGATTGTTGAACACCGTGTTGGCACCGCGCGGTCGCACGAACATAATGCCCGCGCCTCTGTTCGAGAAGAGGCGGCAGTTGGTCACCTCGACGCCGGTCGGGTTCTGCGCCACCACACCGGCCAGCCGCGCGCCGGTTACGTCGATGCCATCAATTCGAACGTATGAGCGACCGGCCAACCGAAATCCGCCGCTCAGTCCATTGGCGTCGAGCAGCACTGGCCCGGGGGCGTCACCGGTCTGCGCGCCCGTGGCATCACCGACGAAGATGATCGGACTACTCGCGGTGCCGCTGGTAACGGGATACAGATTTCCTTCCCGATAGACGCCTGGGCCGATCACGATCGTGGTCCCCGCGCCAGCTTGCGCAGCGGCCCGCGCGACAGTATGCAACGCCGTCTGTGGCGTGCGGCCGTCGTTGCTGTCGTTGCCCAGTTGGGCGCGCACGTAGAGCGTGACGATGGCCTGCGACTCGCCGCCGATGGGCCCGTGGGACTCGTAGTGGAACCCAAGATCAGCTCGGCCGGCATCGCGCATGCCATCGCTGCGCGCCACTCCACCGGTCAGGGCAACGTCAGCGGCGTCCACGCCGGCGGCGTCGAGCCCCGGACTCAGCGCGACGTTGAGCCGGAAGTCATCGTCGGCAAAACCGGTACTGCCGAGGATGCCATCCACACCGGGCGGACGGGCGAACATGGGATCCGCACCGGGGTCATTCGGATCGGCCGGGGTCTCGCTGTTGGCGCCGTCACGATTGATATTGTGGCTCAGCACGAGCCCCGGGAGAGATGATGGCTTCGTCTTTATCCCGAACTGGCCATTGCCCTTGATGATGTTATTGATCAGCTCAACGTTGGGTGCGCCGAGAAAACCGTCCAACAGGATCGCATCGCCACTGTTGCTGTACAGCGTATTGTTGACGAGCAGCGCGTCGCTCGCCTGCCGCAAATCGCCGGTGATCGCGATGCCGGTGCTGTCGTTCGCGTAGATGAGATTGTTGAAGACGGTCGCGTCGGTCGAGTCGGTCACGTCGATACCGCGATGGCCGGAGAAGATCACGTTGTCGGCAAGGGTAACGTGGTCTGACCCGGATTCCAGTGTGCACGCCTCACCGTCGCCCGGGCACGCACGCACCTGTATGCCGGCCACACGCGCGCCCATGATGCGGAAGCCGCGGATTTGGACGAAGCTGCGCTTCAAGAGTACAAAACCGGTGTCCTTGCCGGTGGCGTCGATCAGCACCGGACCGGGCGTCGAGCCTGATAGCTTGCCGCTGGTATCGCCGACGAACACGATAGGCTGCGAAGCCGTCCCGGCGTTATTCAGATTGATGTCGCCTTCCGCGTAGCGTCCAGGTGCGACCACGATCGTATCGCCGGGTTCGGCGGCCCGCGCCGCCGCAAAGACGGTGCGAAACGCGCTAGCCGGTGATCGGCCATCGCCGTTGTTGCCATCCGGATTGACAAACAGTAGCCGGATAGCACTGGCAGCCAAGAGGCGTGCTTGCAACGCCGAGAACGTTCCGACTGTCGGCCGCATGCCACCGCGCGGGTAGTGAAAGCCGGCGTCGCTTAAGCCCTCGTCAGCCGCATCATCGGTTCGTGTCGAGCCATCGGCCAGCCCCATGACCGACGCGACGCCGGCGCTGCGATCCACCGCAACGCTCGTCGTCAACTGGCCGGCGCTCCGCTGTTGCAAGTGGAAATCGTCGTCGACAAAGCCAGCGCCGCCAAGTTGGCGGTCGGCACCCGCCGGCGCTAGCAGGCCAAGATCACCGAGCAGGGCGCCATCGAGGTTCGCCGTCCCGGTGAAATCCGTTAGCGACCGCGGCGTGACCAACAGTGCGCGGCCAGCGTTGCGATCGAGAAGATTGTTCATCACCAGCGCACCCGGCGATCCGACCGGATCGTTGTCCACACGGTTGCCGATCACCACACCGTGCGCGCCGTTGTCATAAACGGTGTTGTTTACCACGCGAGCTTTCGGTGATCCCGTCGCTTCCCCGCCGACGGCGATGCCGCCTGTGCCGTTGGCGTACACGAGGTTGTTGAAGATCGTCACGTTCGCCGAATCGCGCACGAGAATACCGCTCCCGCGATTCGAGAACACGACAGAATTGCTCACCGTCACGTTGTCCGAGCCGCGCACGCCAGTCGCGCTCTCTCGGGCACGAATCTGGATGCCGGAGTCGAAACCACCCGTGACGTGGAATCCATCGATTGTCACGTAGCTGCTACCGAGAATGTTGAAGCCCGTCTGGACTCCCGTCGCCGCCGCACCACCACCGCCACACAGACTGGCGCCGGCATCGATCACAACCGGTCCAGCATCGCCGGTAAGTGAACCATCGGCATCGGCGACGAATTCAATCGGGCGCAACAGCGGCAGCGCCGTGCCGGTCTGCTCGCCGAGATTGATGTCCCCTTCACAATAGGTTCCACCTCCAACAATGATGCGGTTGCCCGGACGTGCCTGCAGCGCCGCGTAGCCGATGGTTCGAAACGCCGTCGCGGCGGTCCGACCATCGTTGCTGTTTCGACCCGTAGTACGCACAAAGATCGGCGTCTGCGGAATTCGCGGCACGACGTACGGGCCTGCCGTATTGTCGAAATGGAACCCGGCATCGACGATGCCGGTATCGGCGCTGCGGTCATCGCGCGTCGAGCCGCCCTCTTGCACGGTGATCGCGTCGGCCGGGCCAAAGTCCACCGCGGGGCTGCCGGCACGCAGCCGGAAGGCGTCCGGGGTGGTGCCGGTGCGATTGACCAGCAGCGGATCGGTTTCGCGATCCGTCGGATCGGGAAACGTGGTCGGCTCAAAGCCGTCGGCGTTCACATTGAACGCGCCGCCGTACGTCTCTTGCGATTCCGGTGCCACCTTGATTCCAGCCGTCCGATTCCCGGCAATGACGTTCGACACCACCGCCGCGTAACGGGACGCAACATCGCTGCGATCGCCTTCGCCGATGAAGATGCCGTACCCGTTCCCACCGTCGCCATTGGCGCAGCTCGTGTTGTGCGCGATCACCGCGTTCGGCGAGCCCTGAATCATGCCACCCACCGAGATGCCACTCGATCCGTTGTGGTAGACGAGGTTGTTGACGATGACGGCGCCGGTCGTGTCTTGAATGTCGATGCCTCGCTTGGCGCTGTTCTGGACGATGCAGTTGACGATCGTGATGCTGGCGGAGCCAACATTGTTGCCGCGGTTGTACCGCACCTGGATGCCGGCATCGCCGGCGTGACGCACTTCGAAGCCGTCAATACGGATGTTCTGCTGGCCGTAGAGCAAGAACCCGGTCGACTCCCCAGAAGCATCGACGATCACGGGTCCGGCGAGATCACCGGTGCGACTGCCGTCGGTGTCGGCAATGAACTCCATCAGCTCGGTCCGCAGACTCTCTGCGGTGACCAGGCGCGGCGAGATGTTGCCCTCCTGATACACGCCTGGGCCGACGATGATGCGACCGCCCGAGTTGTCGAGCCGGCGTGCAGCGGTCGCGACGCTCCGCAGCGCTGTGACGCGCGAAAGGCCGTCCGCACTGTCTTTGCCACTGGTGCGCACGTAGAGCGTTGGCCCGGCTTCGGCGCTATCCACGCCGAGAAGGGTCAAGATCACGAGAATCAGCGCGGCCTGTCGAAACATACGGTCCTACTGTCGAAGTACGTGCCGGGCGCCGTCGCCCGCACGCAATCATGCTCAATGCCTAGAAGAGTGTGTAGATGAACGGCCCGAGCGCCGTGCTCTGCGCGGTCACCATGAGCCCCGCAAACACGAGCAGCACAAAGACCATCGGAATCATCCACCACAGCTTGCGCTCCCAGAAAAACGCCAACAGCTCTCCGGCAATGCCGAAGCGGTTACGAAGTCCCTCAACAAAATTCATCGTACGTTCTCCTTAGTGAACTGACGCCAGAGGCGCTCGGATGAAGGCGGCAATCAACTGCGCCGCCACTTCGTGACCCGCCGGCGTCCAGTGTCCGTCGTAGTGGAAATACAGCGGCGTGTTGCCCTTCGCCAAGCGAATTCCCGGAGCGAGATCAAGACAAGACACATCGTGGGCCGCGCACCACTGAAGCACGCGTTGCGCCGGCTTATCGAGATCCCACTGCCGCCCACGCATCGCTGGATGTGCGGCCACGGTTTCCTCCCAAAACTCGGGATAGATCTGGTAACGGCTCGGCACCACGACGATCGCGAACCGATGGCCAGCGGCGGTCACTATCGCACGCATCTCGGTTAGCAAATCCTCGGTGTGCTGCCACGCGTCGCGCCATTCAGCGTCCGGTTCGGCGGCAAACACCCAGTAGTCAACCGGCACGCCGTCGCGTTCGGGTACCACTCGCGTGCCCTCGGCCTTCAACAATCCGATACCGTGCAGCGGCGCGGCAATCTCTGGGTGTCGCAGCAGCAGCTGACGAAAGAATTGATACGCACGCAAATGATCCCGCCACCCTTTGGACGACTGTCCCGCGCCTCCGTCACCGCCGCTCGGATTCACGCGGAGCAACTTGCCCTCGGCGTCGTAAACCGGCCGCAACGCGTCTTCGAGCGTCGGGCTGTTATTCTTCACATCGTTGCCTGGATAGAAGGCGAGCAGGACGAGATCCGGATCGTAACGCAAACCTTCGCGGCGCAGGAATGCCAGCTCGCTCGCCGTTCCATATCCACTCACGCCGGTACTAATGACCTCGCTGTTCGCACCTAGCCCCGTCTCCAGCCGCCGCCCGACCATCGACTCCATTGGGACTTGCAGCGCTTCGATGAAAGAATCGCCGAGCAACAGAACGCGCATGGTGCCGGCGGGCTTGGCGTACGCGTGATCGACGTCGCGCAATCCTTGCGGATTGATCCGAACCGGAACCCGAAACTCGTGGTCCTCCTGGGTCCACCAACCCGACTTGCCCGCGATGTGCCGCCAGCCAAGCTCCGCATCAGGTTGCCAGAACCGATCAGGCAAGAGATGCAAAGTCCTCACGCCGAACTCCAGCAGGCCGTAGCCAAGCACCACACCGAAGATCGCCAGCAGCGCAAACGCGCTCCACTCGCGCTCGCGCCCCACGAGTCGCTACGCCTTCGTCACCACCGTGTTGCCCAACACCAACGCGTCCATGCCGCTGCGCATGAACGTGCTGTAGGCATTCGCCGGCGTGGTGACGATCGGTTCGCCCCGCAGATTGAACGACGTATTCATGATGACCGGCACGCCGGTGGCCTGCCCGAAGCGCTCGATCAGGTTGTAGTAGAGCGGGCTCTCCGATTTGTGCACGGTCTGCAAGCGCGCGGTGTTGTCGACGTGGGTGATGGCGGGGATCACCTCGCCCTGCCCGTCCTTCACGTTGACGACGTAGAGCATGAAGCGCGCCGGGTAGTGCGACGGCGCGTCGGGCAGATCGAAGAATCGCTCCGCCGCGTCGGCCAACACCGAGGGCGCGAAGGGGCGGAACGGCTCGCGGAATTTGATCTTCACGTTGACGATTTCCTTCATGTCGTTGCGGCGCGGATCGGCAATGATGCTGCGCGCGCCCAGGGCCCGCGGCCCCCACTCGAAGCGCCCCTGATACCAGCCGATCACGCGGCCAGCCGTCAGCTCGTTGACGACGCGATCGAGCAACTCCTCTTCGCGTTCGTACGTCTGATGCGGCGCGCCGGTGGTCTTCACAAAATCGCTGATCGGACCCTGCCCGAACTCCTGCCCCCAGTAGGCGTGCTGCATGACGAACTTGCGTGGCTTGCCGAGCACGCAGTGGTAGGCGTAGAGCGCCGCGCCGAGTGCGCCGCCACCGTCGCCCGCCGCGGGCTGAATGAAGAGCTGCTTGAACGGGGTCTCGCGTTGCACCCGCCCGTTGGCGACGCTGTTGAGCGCCACGCCGCCCGCCAGACACAGCTTGTCGCTGCCGGTCTCTGCGTGCAGCTTGCGCGCCATCGCCAGCACGATCTCCTCGGTCACTTGCTGGATACTGGCCGCGACGTCCGCGTAGTACTGATTCTTCTTGGCGAGTTCGTGGTAGTTCGACGGCTTGGGCTCGAAGTACGACGGATAGCCCGACGACTCGGTGAAGAAGTGCCACGACGGATCGCGCGGCTCGCCGAACAGTTCGAGGAACTTCGGCTTGTAGGTCTGGTGCGTCGAGTGATGGAAGCAGAAGTAGTCCATGTCGAGCCAGAAGCTGCCGTCGCTACCGAGCTTGATCAGCTTGTAGACCTTGTCGACGTAGCGGGGCTCGCCGTAGGGCGCCATGCCCATCACCTTGTATTCGCCTTCATTCACCTCGAAGCCCAGAAACGCGGTGAAGGCGCTGTAAAGCAAGCCGACCGAGTGCGGGAAGCGGATTTCGCGGAGCAACTGGATGTCGGTGCCCGTGCCGCGACCCATCGTCGCGGTCGCCCACTCGCCGACACCGTCGATCGTCAAAATCGCCGCGTCGTCGAACGGCGAGCACAGAAACGTGCTGGCCGCGTGCGACATGTGGTGCTGGCTGAAAAGGATCTTCGACACCGGGACGCCGAGTTCCTTGCTGATGAGGTTTTTCACCCACAGCTTGTCGAGTAGCCAGGTCGTCATCGCGTCGCCGAACACCTTCCAGGACTTCGGCACCACTTGCAGCGCGGTGGTCAAGATGCGCTCGAACTTCACGAAGGGCTTTTCATAGAAGACGACGTAATCGAGATCCGCGGCGGTGATGCCGCCTTGCGCCAAACAATAGCGAATGGCCAGCGCCGGAAAGTTGTAATCATGCTTCTTGCGCGAGAAGCGCTCCTCCTCGGCCGCGGCGATCAGCATGCCGTCATCCAGCAGAGCCGCGGCTGCGTCGTGGTAGAAGCACGAGATGCCAAGAATTCGCATGATCAGGGTGTTCCTTTCACTTGGTCGTAAATCGCGCTCATGTCGGCGACGTGCCGGGCGAGGCTGAAGCGCTCGCGCGCCCAGGCTTGCGCTCGCTCACCAATGCGCCGGCGCAAGTCCGGGTCTGCGAGCAAAACCACCAGACGTTGCGCGAGAGCTTCGACGTCGCCTGGCGGTGTGAGGAATCCGGTCTGGCCGTCCTCGATCAGCTCGGGGACCCCGCCCGCGGCCGCGGCCACTACGGGTTTGCCAAGCAACATGCCTTCGAGAATCACCCGGCCAAAAGGCTCGGGACGGACCGAAGCGTGGACGACCACATCGAGCGCGTTCATCACATCAGCCACGTCAGTGCGAAATCCGGTGAAACGAACGACATCGTCGAGGCCTCGCTCGTTCACTCGCTGACGCAGCGCGCGCTCATAGTCCACGCCAGCACGATGCGCACCGCCCACGATGAGACAGCGCGCTGCCGGAATCTGCCCGTGGACATGCGCCATCGCCTCGACCACGACCGCTTGTCCTTTCCACTCCTGAACATTGCCGACGATCCCGACGCACGGCGCCGTGTCGGCCAGACCTAGCTCGGCCCGCACGGCGGCCGCATCACGCGTCGGCTGGAAACCGGATTCATCGATGGCATCGTAGACGACCTGCGTGTGGCGCCCGATCACTCCCTGCTCGACGCAATGGGCTTGGACCGCCCGCGTCATGCAAACCAGCGCATCGACGTGCCGTGCGGCGCGCCGTTCGCGCTGGCTGTACTTCTCGAAGCCCTTGACGTGACAAACGATCGGCGTGTGTGTCAGCCGCGCGGCGATCACGCCGTCGAAATTGGCGCGCAGTCCGTTGCCGAGGTGAACAACGTCGGGCCGCTCCCGTCGAATCACGCGTGCCAGCGCAACCGCCGTCGGGCCTTCTTCCACTGCGAAGCGCAAACTTTGCCGTCCCCAGCGCAGCGCCCGCGCGACCGCGCCGACCTGCTTCGCGCGCTGATAGCCCTCGACACGCAACAGCGCGTGCTCTTTAGGCAGCCGCCGCCGCGACACATGATGAATCTTCACGCCACACGCCGCGAGGTCGGGTTCGATCGTCTTCGGCTCGTACAACACCATGCTGCTCGCAACTCGCTCGCGATCCAGTCCACGGATCAAGTGGTACAAGCCCGTCAGGGATCCGCCGGTAACGCCGCCGCTCGAGGCTTCGATGAACATCACACGCATCACCGCTGCGCTCGTAGCGGGCGCGTCGCGTCGCCCGACTCAGCCAACTCGGTCACCATGCGCACCGCCTGTTCGCGCCGGAGGTCCGGACCGATCGCAAATTCAAAACAGCGCGCGTTCGCCGTTAGTGTGGCAAGCGACTCTTCGCGTCGAGCCATCAGCCCGCGGCGCGCGAGCGGTTCCAGCGCGGCGGCAAACGCCCAGTAGCGGCGAACATCCTTCACCAGTTGATCGCTGGCGCTGATGCGCTGGTGCGCTTCGTCTCCGCTGATGGCGCGCACCACTGTCGCCGAGGCGCGGTACGGCAGCACCACGACAGCCGCCTCACCCTCGTCGGCGAGTCCGCTCATACAGTGGAAACCGTCGCGGGCAAAGACGAAGCCCTCACGCACCGGCTCGATACCGTGCATTGCATCGCCCAACCACGCTCGGCTGGCGGCATCGAGGAGCAGCGGCTCGCGTACCGGGCGAATCGTCGTGCCGCGATGCAGGACGAACGTTTCCGACAGCAACGACCCGCCACTCGCCGCCAACGCCAGCGCGAGAGTAGATTTCCCGACGCCACTCGCCCCCGCGAGCAGGATGGCGCCTGCATCGCTGACGGCCCCCGCGGCATGGATCGGATGAAATCCGTGCAGCGTCTCGTACCACCAGAACGCGGGGTAGTAGACGAGATAGTAGAGCAACGTCGTGAAGCGTTTCGCGCGCTGCGCGTCCGCTTGCCGTCCCGTCAACCAGCGCTTCGCGCGGTCGCGCAGTGGATCGCGGCTGAGATAGAAATAATAGTCGCCGTGAACTCGTAAGCACGCACCGTCCCATTGCACTCGCAAGTGCAAATCGCGGAAGTCGTCGATTCGGAACCAATCGACACGACCGGACCCGACGTAGAGATCGCGATCAACCCGATCCATCCCTGCGAGCGCCGGATCGCCGGCGTGGCGATCAGCCGGCGGCGCACTCTCATGCCAGGCCAGCGTTGCCTCGATCACCGGCGCACCGCGCATCGGAGTCAGACGCAACGGCTGTAAGTGGCGTTCGGCGTAGGTCATCAGCGGCGCACACTCGCTACGCAGCACGCCGCCGGCGCCGGCCAAGCTGAACGTCAATTCCGCCATCAGCGCGCGCGGCCTCCCGGCAGGACGGCTTGGCCGATGGCGCCTCGCGGCTTGCGCGCCAGTACATCCGTCAACAAGCGGCGATAGAGTGCGAGGTCGTCGAAGCGAATCACCAAGAGGTCGCGGAGCGACTTCCCCGACTCCTGCAAGAACACACGCCCCAGGATGAGAGTGGCCAGCGTGTACGAGAGCGCCGTCGACAGCCCCGCCCCCGAGATACCCATGCGCGGGATGAGCCACAGATTGAGCAGCACATTGCAGCCGACCGCGACGCCTGAGGCAACGATGTTGATCTCTTGCCGATTCTGACTGGTGAAGCTGCGCGACAACATGAAGAACAACGACATCATGATCACACCCGGCACGACGAACAGCAGCGGCGGCCCGGCCGGGGCGTAGTCGTGCCCGTACCAACTCACCACCAACCACGGGCCGATCAGCATGAGCACGACCCCCAGCAGCACGGTCATGAAGGTCACGTGGCGGCACGAACTCGCGGTGAGGTCTTCGAGCACTTGCTTCGTCGATCCGGCCTGCTTGGGATAGACGACCAGGCCCAGTGATTCGGGCACGAACAAGATCACCTCGGCAAGCCGCGATGCGATCGAGTAGAACGCGACGTCGGTCGGGTTGAGCAACATCGCGACCAGATAGAGATCGGCGCGGAAGTGCATATGCGTCGCTACCGTCTGCAAATGCGACTTGACGCCAAAGCTGAGCAACTCCTTGGCGAGTTTGCCGTTCCAGCGGAAGTGCATGCCACAGATGCGTGCGACCGTGGCGATCAACCACAGGTCGAGCGCGGCAGTAATCCCAACTGACACCACGATCGCCGATACCAACCCGCCGTGCCACACGACCAGGGCGAGAAAGATTCCGATCAACCCACCCGCTCCGGCGAGCAACCGGCGTCGGTTGAAGATGCCGAAGTGGTCGACCGCCTGCAGCACGCCGAAGAAGTAACTCTCGATCAGGAGCAGTGGAATCAGCGGCAGCGCCAGCAGAAAGTACAGCGGGTTGGCGCCGCCCATCAATAACGAGGCGGCTTGGAATTTGTAGACGTAGACCACCCCGATCACGGGAATGCTGATCGCGATCGCCAGTATCAGCAGATGCCCCGCCACCGCGCCGGGATCCGCGTGGTCGCGGCGGATGGCGTACACGCTGCCCTGCGCCATCCCCAATTTCACCAGCGAGCTGATCGTGTGCGGCAAGACCGAGATCAGCGAGAAGATGCCGCGGTCGTGCGGGCCGAGCCAGCGCGCGGTGATGATCCCGGTGCCCAGCCCCATCGCAAACGAACTGAGGCCAGCCGTGAGCGTGTAGAGCGCGTTTTTCCCGACAGCGCGAGCCATGACTAGGCGGCCTTCTCGCAGAGCACGAGCCAGGTGGATGGATTCGCACTGGGTACCAATTCGACCGCGTCGATCAACGCACGCGCCACGCCGGCCAAATGAAAGCGCCGCAACTGATTGAGCGATCGTTGAACGCGTGCGTGGCGAATCAGCCCTTCGACGCGTTCCACTCGAAACCCCGCGGCGTGCAACTCGGCCTCGAGTTGCGGCCGATCGTACAGCTCGTCGTACACCGGGTAGCGATCGAGTCCACGCGCCTCACGGTGTGGCAACGCCACCGCGCGGTTCTGCGCGTCGAGCACCAGTGCACCGCCCGGCCGCAGCGCGCGGTGAATTTCCGCGTAGAGGCGCTGTCGGTCGGCGAGATGAAAGCGGCGAATGAATCGCACCGTGAACACCAAATCCGCGCCCCCATCGCGCACGGGTAAGTGAAAGGCATCCGTGCGCACGAAGCGCCAGCCCGCCCTGGCATCGATGCGAGCACGCGCCGCCGCCAACATACCCTCGCTGAATTCCAAGCCGACGCCCAACCCGGGCACCGGCACTTCCGCCGTCAAGCGCGCTGGACCCGGCGCAATTTCGAGCACGCACCGCGGGGCGCGCTCGGCAACCAACTGACGGAGAAAGCGCACCTGCGCTTGATGCAGCGCGCCGTTGAGCGGTTGCGCGGTACGCCGTTCGATGTAGCGCGCCACGACCTCGCGATCGCGGTAGTACCCTTTGATCTCGTCCGGTTGCTGGAGCGCCATCAGTCCACTACGGCAAACGCGCGCCGCAACCCTTCAGCCAGATCTACACGCGGCCGCCAGCCGAGTTCGCGCTCGGCCCGACCGCAGTCATAGTAAGCGCTCCACGTGGTGCGGCGCAGTTGGTGTCGGGTCAGCGGTGCGCTGCGCCCGATCAGGCGAAACACCAGTTCCGCTGCGCGCGCCATTGGCATCAAAGGCGCTGCCGGAATGTACACCGCGCGCCAATGTTCCCCGGCTGCTTGGCGATAGCGTTCCGTATACTCGACCTGCGGAACGTTCGCGTCGACTACCGTGTACGCGCGGCCGGAAGCACCCTCGGCGCGGGCGGCCGACAGCAACGCGTCGGCAACGTTCTCTACGTAACTCATCGGCAACAAGTAGCGAGGGCTTCCCAGGATGAACCGCAGGGGACCGAGCGGAATCGCTCGCCGCGCCAGCGGTGGCCGCCTGCCCGGCCCATATAACAATCCCGGGCGAACCAATGTGACAGCGGCCCCGCCGCACGCGGCTTGCATCACGAGGCGATCCGCAATCAGCTTTGAGCGCGAATAGAAGCCGCGCTCACCGGCGCCCGCTTCGTACGGGCTGTCTTCGGTGATCGTGACGCCGTTCGCGGGCACTGCGTACACACTCAACGAGCTGACGTGGACGACCCGTTTGACGCCGGTAGCGGTGGCCGCGTGCAGCAGCCGCGCCGTGCCACTCACATTGGCGGCATCAAATTCTGCCCAGGTGCCGCTCGTGGAAACGCGGGCGGCGGCATGGATCACCCAGTCGACACCCGCGACCGCGCCGCGCAGCGCGGCGTCATCGTCGAGGTTGCCCAGATCAACCTCGACGCGCTCCGCTTCAGCTGGCACTGTGGCTGCAGAATTACGCACCAGCGCCCGTACTCCCACACCTTCCGCCAGCAAACGCGCTACGACGTGGCGGCCGAGGAATCCGGCGGCGCCGGTGACCAACGCCTTCACGTGCCGACCGCCCGCACCGGCTCGACCGTTGGCGATCCGCTCAGAATCCGCTCACACAACGCGACGACGTCGCGCGCTTCCTCGGCACTCACTGGCGGCGGCAGGCCGAGCGCAAGGCAGCGGTAGAACTCGCGCAGGTGTGCGCCGATGCCGGGATAGAACCGCTGCCGGCCGCGCAAGAAATCCACGCCATTGAGCGCCGTGTCACGCACGAGCTGCCACGCCACGTCGAGATTCGGTAGCACCTTGCCGACCAGCTTCGACACCTGATGCTCGCGGTAGACGACCAACGTCATGTGATTGAGATTGACCTCCGCGGTGGCGGTGGTACCGAACAGACGTACCCAGTTACTTGCCGGTCGCGTTCGCATCGACAGCGTGACCGTGCCCCAGCCCGATACGCCTTGCGCGATTACGCGCGCTTCCGTCACCTGCCCGGCAGCGTTGCGCGTACTCATGACTTCGACCGCGTCGAGCGCACCGAGGAAGTGGCGCAGGAAATACACCGGATGCGGCGCGACGTCGTGCATCGGTCCACCGGGCAGAGTCGACTTCCATCCCAGCGTCGCGGCATCGCCTTCGCCCACCGCGCCCTGAAAGATCTCGACACCCGTCAGTTCGCCGATTCCGCCCCCGTCGAGCAGCGCCCGCGCCCGCCGCATCACGGGATCGAACCACCGGTTGTGATCGGCAGTCACGTAGCGGCCGTGCCGACGCGCCGCAGCCACCAGCGCATCCGCGTCGGCGGCCGACAGCGCCATTGGCTTTTCGATCAACACGTGCGCGCCCGCTGCCAGCGCGGTCATCGCCAGCGCGGCGTGGGTCGGCGGCGGCGTCAGGATGTGGACCACCTGCGGCGTCGCGCAACGCAACATTTCGTCCAGCGTGGCGTAGGCCGGCACCGCGGCGCGTCCACTCATGGCCGTGCGCGCCGCGGGATCGCCATCGCACACGGCGACCAGTTCCGCCTCGGGCACTTCGGCAAGATACTGCTGGTGCACCTGGGCGATGCGGCCGCACCCGACGAGCGCGACCGAGAGACGCGATAGAGAACTCATCCGACTGTTAGGAAGAGACGGGGACGACCAGGCGGGAACTACTGCGCGGTGGCGCGCCGCAAACCCGTGCGGCGCAGCCATTTCACATTGTGATAGCGCTCGTCTTCGTAGTCGCCGACACCGCCGCCGGCGATGGCCGCCCGCACCTCCCGAATTGCATCATCGACGGTATGCTGCGGGACGAATCCGAGTTGTTCACGGATACGATCGAAACTGACCCGGTAGCTACGCCGATCGCCGTTGCCGTTGGCATACTCCACCACGGTGTCGGGCAGATACTGGACTACCTTCTCGGCCACCTCACCGATGGTGAAGTTCTGCGACTCGTGACCGACGTTGAAGATTCCACCTTGTGCGGCATCGGACGGCGCCGACACTGCCGCCGCAAACGCGGCAGCCGCATCGCGCACGTGCAGATGCGGGCGCCACTGATCGACGCCGAGAATGCGCACGCGGTGATCGACCGCCGCCCGCGCGGTAATCGTGTTGACCATCAGATCGAAGCGCATCCGCGTCGACAGGCCGCACACGGTGGCCAGACGCAGGATGATGACTTCCATCGGACCGCGTTCGTGCAACAACACCTCTTCCGACATAATGCGGGTGCGCGCGTACAAGGACACCGGATTGAGGTGCGAATCCTCCACGAGCAACTCCGTGCCGTTCGCTCCGTAGACGCTGCAGGATGAGGCGAACACCAAGCGCTGCACCTCGGCCTCACGGGCCGCATCGAGCAAACAGCGTGTGGACTCGAAGTTGATCATCATGGTCTCGCGTGGATCAACCTCGCAGGCCGGATCGCCCACGACTGCCGCTAAGGCAACGACAGCGCGGACACCCTTCACCGCATGCGCTACGTCGCGAATGTTGCAGATGTCGCCGAACCGAACATCGAGCCGGGGATCCTCGCGCATATCGGCGATGCCATGATCACCGTACAGAAAATTATCCAGAATGCGGACGCGGAAGCCGTCGGCCAGCAGCGTGCGAGTCAGGTGGGAACCGACGTAGCCAGCCCCACCGGTCACCAAGACGATATCGTTGGACATAGTACTGCTCTCCCCTTGAATGCGTAGACTTGTGAATGCGTATGCTAGCGACGGGCAGCGCTGCGTTGCGGTGCATAGCCCGGGCGTTCGACGGTGAAGACGTCGGTGTTGAGCAAATCCGTCAGCGACGGCACCACGCGGTAGTCCACCCCTTTGCGCTCACACATCCCCATCACTTCTTGCGCCTCACCATCCTGCAGATCGGAGAGGCACACGAACACTGCCTTGACATCGTTCGCCGACAGGGCGAGTGGCAACTCGGCGCGGCCGCCGAGCACACGAATGCCGTGAATCAGCGAGCCCCATCGGTCGGCCGATTCGTCGATGAACCCGATGGGCCGGTATGGCGACAGCGGATCTTCGAGCAGCATGCGGCTGATCTGTTCGCCACCGCTGCCGGCACCAACGATCAGCGCCGGCTGCTTGCGGGGCTGCTGCTGGCGCACGTCGCGCCGCACCCATCCGCGCAGCCCGTAGCGCAGGCTGCCCAATAGGAACAACACCAGCGCCCAATCGATCGCGAACACCGAGCGCGGAAATTTCTGCAGCCCGACGAAGAACGTGATGCCGGCGGTCACGACCGCGCTCAATGACACGGCCTTGAACATCGCCACCACGTCCCACAAGCCGAAATAAGCCGGGATCCCCTGATACGCGCCGTAGTACATGAGTGCGATCGGGCGCGCGAGCAGCACAATCAACATCGGTGGTAGCGCGAAGCGCGGATCGTCCGGCCAATCGCCTTCGTAGCGGATCAACACGGCAACCCAGAACGACAGCGCGGAGAGCAGCAAGTCCGCTCCGATCAGCGCGATGCGCCGGCGCCGGCGCCACAGGTACTTGGTCTTAATCGCGCCGCGCAACGTCACCCACAGGCCGTGCACGAGCAGCTTGAGATCGCCACTGAGCGTCGCAGTCTTCACATACTCCATGTCGCGCCCGAGCTTCTCCGACAGAATGTGATCGATGTAGTAGCGCTCGGTGTCCTTGAGGCCTTCGGGGTAGCTCTCCAACTCATCGCGGCCGAGAATCTGGCTCGGCCCAACGATCCCCGGCCGCACCGACAGCGCGACGCGCTGCGCCGGCGTGTAGAACTGCACGAAGTGTGGGTCCTCCGGGCGCGGCCCGATCAGACTCATCTCGCCGATCGCGACGTTGATGAGCTGCGGCAGCTCGTCGATCTTGAACCAGCGCAGAATCTGCCCGACCCGGGTCACGCGCGGGTCGCGCTTGGTGGTCAGGCGCGAGCCCATCCGATACGCGCCATCCACCATCGTGCGGAACTTGAAGATCGCGAAGAGCTGGCCGTTCAATCCCACACGACGTTGGCGAAAGAACACGGGGCCCGTCGAATCGAGCTTGATCATCACCGCCACCAGCAGCAGCAGCGGCAACAGGAAGATCAAGCCGAGCACGGCCAGCCCGCAGTCGAAGAAGCGCTTCATGCTCGTGACCCACTTCCTTGCACCAGTCGACGAATCGCCCCGGCCACCCGCTCCGCGTCGCGCACAGACAGATCCGGATAGAGCGGAAGCGACAGCGTGCTCTCGGCGGCCGCCGTCGCGACCGGAAAGTCCGCGGGCTCCACGCCGAGGGCCCGACGAAAGTACGAGTGCAAATGGATGGGAATGAAGTGTTGGCTGGTGCCGATGCCGAGTTGCTTGAGTTCTTCGATCAAACGGTCGCGCGAAATCCTCGCGCTCGGACGTACCCGCAACACGTAGAGATGCCACGCATGCTTCACATCGGGGTGGACCATCGGCGTGCGGACTTCGGGGACATCGCGCAGACACGCGGTGTACGCCGCCGCCAGCCGCTCGCGCGCCAGCCGAAACTGCTCCATTTTCGGCAGCTGCACGAGCCCGAGCGCGGCGTTGATATCGGTCATGTTGTACTTGAACCCGGGATACTCGACGTCGTAGCGCCACGAACCCTCGGCGGTGTAGCGCCGCCACGCATCCCGACTCATGCCGTGCAGCCGGCGCGGCCGCAGCCGATCCGCCAAGTCGTCGTCATCGGTGGTCAGCATGCCACCTTCACCGGTGGTGATGTTCTTCGTCGCATAGAAGCTGAACGCCGTGAGCGGACTGAGCGTGCCGATGGTTCGTCCATGAAACGCGGCGGGGAGCGCGTGCGCAGCGTCTTCGAGTACCAGGAGGCCGTGTTGCTTGGCGATGTCTGCAATCTGATCCATCTGCACCGGCTGACCGGCGAAATGAACTGGGACGATGGCTTTCGTGCGCGCGGTCACCTTGCGCCGCACCTCGTCGCAATCGATGTTGAGATCGTCGTCGCGGCAGTCGACCAACACTGGACGCGCGCCGGTATGAACGATGGTCGCCACCGTTGCCGTGAACGTGTAGGTCGTCGTGATGACCTCGTCGCCAGGGCCGATCCCGAGTGCATCGAGCCCGAGGTGCAGCGCGGCGGTGCAGGAACTGACGGCGATCGCATGGCGGGCACCAATCGCAGCCGCAAACGCTTCCTCGAATTGCCGCGTCTTGGGACCCATCGTGATCCAGCCCGAGCGCAGCGTATCGACCACGGCGGCGATTTCCTCTTCGCCAATCGGCGGTCGATGAAACGGAATGTCAGTCTCTGCCATGGCCTCTAGTCCTCACTCCATCACGGTGCCACCGGCGATCGGCAGATCGACCCCGGTGACATAGGCACCCGCCTCAGAGGCGAGAAAGGCGACAGCACCCGCCACGTCCTCCCCGCTCGCCAATCGTTTGAGCGGGGCTTGCTGCGCAATCATCTGCTTCATTCGATCGGGCACAAATGCCGTAAGCTCCGTCGGCACCATCCCAGGCGATACGGTGTTCACGCGAACGCCGAAGGCGCCATATTCAACCGCCAACGCGCGCGCCAACCCCCGCAAGGCCGCTTTGGCGGTAACGTAACTGCTCCATTGCGGCGGCGGCACGGCATGCGCCGCGGCGCTGCCGACAAAGATCACCGCGCCATGCCGGCGTTCGGCCATTCCCGGCAAACAGACGCGGCATGCGTTGACGGCGCCGCGCACGGCGACATCGAAGTGCTGCTGAAAATCATCCCACCCGACCTCGGCGAACTTGGCCGGTTGCAAGCGCGCACCCGCATTGTGTACCAACACGGCAATGGGACCGATTTCGTCGTGCAGATAGCGCGCTGCCGCACGCAGCGCCTCCTCATCCCGCACGTCCGCACGAATGGCGAGCGCGCGCCCACCTGCCTCTTCTATCTCGCGCACGACATTGGCCGCGGCCTCTTCGTGTTCAAGAAAGTTGACCCCTACGGTCAGTCCCTCCTGGCTCAGCCGCCGGGCAATCGCCGCACCAACTCCGCGGCTTGCGCCCGTCACCAGCGCCACACCGGTTCGCGGGTCACTCATGACAACACCATCACCTGTGCACGCCCGCGCACGACTTCTTCTCCAGCGTCATTGAGCGCCCAGGTGTCGAGATCGAGCATCTTCAAGCTGTCGGTCTTGCGCCGAACCCGGCCACGAAAGGTGATGCGCTCGCCGAGCCGAACCGGTTTCGCGAAGCGCACGTCTTGCGACAAGAACACGGCGCGCCGACCGGGGAGATACATGCCAACCAGCGTCGAAAAGTAGGAGGCCACAAGCATTCCGTGCGCGACACGTTCACCGAATTGGGTCGTCGCGGCATAGACCCCATCCATGTGCAACGGATTGAAGTCGCCGGTGAGCGTGGCGAAGGTCGCCACGACCGCAGCGTCGATGACGCGGCTGAAGGACGCCTCCTCACCGGCCTGAATGCTGCCATAGCTCCGGTCGGGCGCGCGTGCGGGCTCGTCAATCAACTCTGACCCCTCGTTCGCGTAGCAGCGTAGCGAAGTCGCTCACGCTGAGCACGTTGGTAATCTCGTCGGTGGTGAGCTGCACGCAGTAGGTCTCTTCGATCGCCGCAACCAATCGCATGTGATTGAGGGAATCCCACGGCGGCAGTACGAGCGGCCCCGTCTCCGGATTGACTTCACCAACATCGACCCCCAATATCTCCGCCACTAGCCCGCACAATTGATTCATCACCCCGCCGCTCCACCGTCCGCCGCCACCCCAACCCGCGCCCACGGCGGCGCGGCGACACGAAAGTCAGCCAGATCCGCCTGCCACACCTCGGCATCATCCACGCGTCCGGCCGACACGAATCCATGCCGAGCGTAGAACTCGCGGACCTGCTCATTCTTCGGCGTGGCGACATAGCGGCCGCGCAGTTGTGTCGCGCCCGCTTGCCGCGCGAGGTCGACGATGTAGGCCAATACGCCGGTCTCGATCGAGCGACCGAGCACACGGCAGCTGAGCAGAAACGTGTCGATGTCGCAGAAGGTGCCCTCGAAGCGCAGCACCGCGAGGCCAACGACTCCGCTGTCGCCCAGGCGATCGCGCACGCGCACACCCACAACGCGATGGCTGCGCTGGTCGATCATGGCGTCGAACTCCGCCTCACTGTAGCGGCGGTTCGTCAGATTGAACTGATTGGTCTTGTGCACGAGTTGGAACAGCCGCGTCCGGACCGCACCCTCAGCGGGCACGGCCGCGATCTCCATGGCGAGGCCCATCAGGTAGCTCTCAAGCGAGCCGGCTTCGTGACGCACCTGCTCACGCGCGCGGCGCTCGTGATACATGCGGCTCCGCGCGCGATCCTCCGCCGTAACCTGCAACGTATCGAACGCCGTCAGCTGCAGCAGCGTGCCGCGATAGAGGGCGGGGTCGCGCGGGAGATCGACGACCAGAACTTCGGGTAGACGCTCGCGCACATTCTGACGCTCGAACGGATCGTCGTCAGCGAACACCAAGCTGTCGAGTCCAATGTTCAAATCAGCGGCCACGGCGCGCAGGTTTTGCACCTTATCGAGCCAGTTCACGCGCACGGTGGCGAAATGCTCGGGCCGGAGCACCATGCCGGGGTGCTCGCGCACGACCGCCAGGGCCTCGGCTTCGTCGTTGCGGCTGCACAGCGCCAGCAACACTCCACGTTGATGCAACGCAAGAATCGCCTGCTGAAATTCACGGAAGCCTTCACCGGCGGCATCACCGCCCAGACGGAGGCGCGCGACGCCGTCTTCACCGAGGATGCCGCCCCACAGCGTATTGTCGAGATCGAGCACCAAGCACTTGCGCGCCGGCCCGACAGTGGCACGCAGATAGCGGACAATCTCGCTGCCGAGGCGCGGCAAGAAACCGGTCGCGAATGGCTGATCCGCGAGGAGACGCATCCGCTGATCGAAGGCACGTTCGCGACCGAACGTCGCGGTCAGGCCTGCCACGTCCATCACGTACACGCGTTCATGCGCATGCGCCCAATCTGCCAGCCCATGATTGAGCTCTTCCACGGCCCGCGCGACGCCAGTCAATTCTTGCCAATCGAGGACGCCGAGCGGCGACGCCTCGAACGGGGCCACGTTGCTCACCACGAGAGTGGCCCGGGTTCGCTCGCGGAGCGCGGCCAGCAGCTCCGCCAACTCAGCTAGTCCGCTCGCGACAACCAGGCGCCGCGTCGCACTGTCTTGCCAGGGCTCCGCCACAACACCCGGCGCAATCGCCGACAACGACAACATGATCACGATCACGTCGGGCCGAAATTGATGCAACCCACTCGCCGGGTCGAGGATCTGCTTCGCCTGCTCATTGTACGGCGCCACGTAGAGCTCGATGGGGCAACCTTGCACGTGCGCCTGAACGACCACGCAGGTCGCCACTGGTTCGACCGTGAAATTGCTCAGCACGGCCACCCGGCGAGCATCGCGCGGCAGCGGTTCGCCCTGAGCACGCAGCTGCGCCAGCGCGCGACAATGGTTGGCGTAGGTCGGCTCGCGCCGCACGGCATCGAAGATGGCCGCGAGATCCACGACGACTCCGTTGTTCACCTGTGTCGCCTCTGCCCCGCGCATCACGCCTGTCCTACGGTCGCGCCGGCCTCGTCGCGAACCGACTGGAGCGGCAAAACGAACACCGCTTGTTGCTTGCCATTCTCGCTGACGCGCTCGCCGATCCGCCGGAAGCCGAGCACGCGGTGAATCCACATCGAGGGCTGGTTATCGATTTCGGGCGTCGAGAAGATCTCCGCCACTCCGCGCGCTTGCAGTTCGTGAATCATCTCCTTGATCAGCGGGAAGATCAGCCCGCTGCCGCGGAACGCGGGCGCGACCGCTTGTGATCGCCAGGTGAACCGTCGCGCCGGCGACTCGGCCGGGGCAGCGGTATTCGTGCGCCGCCACACAGCGACCGCACGCTTGAGCAACAATTCACGCAAGCGCGGCTGGGTTGCGAGCACGCGCGCGATCCCCACCAGCACCACCACTGGATGCCGGCGGGCGATGTCCCGCACGAACCCTTCGCCAATTGCGCCGTTGACGGCGGCTACGACCCGACCATCGACTTCCGCCACCAGCGAAACGCAGCGAGGCGAACGGGCGTAGCTGCGATACACCGCGCGCAGCACCTTTGACCCCATCGCGGTAAGCAACGCATCGGGGTAACACGCTTGGTGCAAGGCAACGACTTGCTCCACATCCCCCTCCGACATCGGCCGCAGCGTATAGGCGGGCTGTACCACCCGCCCGTCGTCGACATCTTCTCGCACTCGAGCCAGTGTCACGTTCCGCCTACTTCTGCGCCATGATCAGCAACAATGGCGCGAGCGCCTCGGGATCGAAGGTCATCGTCAACACCATGCGTGCAAATGCTTTGGCCCGCTCGGCCAACGGCAACTCGCGCGGCACGCTCGTGCGTTCGCTGCGGCAACTTGGGCTGTTCCAGTGACACACCACGCGAACGTCCCGAAAACCTAGCCGCAACAGCTCGAGGCGGAGTTCCTGGCCATCGAGGCCGACGCCGGGTTTGTCGTGATACTCGGTCAGTTCGACCAACGGTTCCTGTTCGCTCGTGTGGAGATGCGACCGCATCGGAAGGCCGAGCGCCCGACCAACCCGCGTCGCGAATCCAACCGCCCGCCCGTAACCAACGCGCAGCCACTCGACACGCGCCATGCGGCGGCGCGCATCCGCGTTCGGATCCCAATCGGTGTACAGCACGCCCCCTGGCTTCATCACGCGCGCAATTTGGGCCAGCAGGGCTTTGGGATCATACAAATGATGCAACACGGAGAAGACGGACACGGCATCGACCGTGCCGGGGCGAAACGGGATGGCGTCGGCCGCGCCACCCACGACACGCAAACCGCGCGCGCGCGATAGTGCGAGCATGCCGGGAGATACGTCCATACCGATGGCACGGCCAAAGTGTCGCGCCGCGTGGCCAAGGATGTTTCCGGTGCCGCAGCCGATGTCGAGAAAGACGTCGCCGCTCGTTCGGCTACGCATCTCTTGAACCGCTTCATCGATACGCCGCTGACAGGTCGGGCCAAAGATGCCCTTGGTCGAGCGATCCTGTTCATAGTCCGGCGCCATCACGTTGTGAAAGTAGATGTTCGCGACTGTCACGCGCTCCGGCTCCGGCAACTTCAGTGCGTCGAGCGCGGCTGCGGCTTCCTCTGGCGCAAGGCGCGTCCCGCGCGCGGTCCCGGCCGCGCCCATGAGGAGATACGGCACCCCGTCTTCAATCGGATAGCGCTCGCGACACCCACAGGTCAGAGTCCCGGCAACGATGTCGCCGTCGTGCTCTTCGCTGATCGTCACGGCCAGCGCACCGCCGCAACGAGGGCAGGCAAGAATATCTAAGAGTTCCCGTTCCATACCCTAGTGCGCTGGCTGCGTGTCGGATCGCCACGGCAGCGGCGTCGAATCTTCCCGCATGAAGTCGATGATCCCCGCCAGCTTGCGCCAGCCCGGATGTACCCCCGGCCGCTCGGCGTACCAACGCACTACCCGTCCGACGGTCGGCGCCCGCAGCAGTCCCGCCAGACCGGGCCGCACTACGATACGTTGGCGCAGCGGTCGATGCCGGAATCCCATCGCGAACTTGAACTGATCGAGCGCATCCACCGGCTCGAGCGATTCGAGTCCGAACGTGATCTCGGCAACAGTCGGACGCTCGAGCGTCGCGCGCGCAACCGTATAGATGAGTGCGTTGTTGGGGTATTGGCCAAGATAGGCGTTACATGACCGGGCGAGCAGAAACTCGCAGCGGTCTTCGAGTTGTACCGTCAACAGGTACGCCGCCAACTGATCGTCTACGAATGCGCCCCACGCTTCCATTTCAGGCGCTTGCGCGGCCGCTGCCCAATATCGTTCCCAGTGCTGCCGCGCCGCCGCGCCATCCGATGGGGCCCGATCCTGCCTCTGCATGGTGTCGAGATGGGCTCGACGGCCGTCGCGCGCAATGAGCGCACAGTCCACTCGCTCAACTCGGCAACGGCGCAACCCGCGCCGAACCTTGCTGCGCGTGTTGGGGCTCAAGCGCTCAACGTCGTAGGGCCGCTCGTCACAAACGATTTGATAACTCAAGCGGCCCGGACCGTTCGGTGGTGCGACGAAGCGGGCGCCGAACCCGCGACCATCACGCATCACCTGACGCAGTTCGCCGGCATCGGGGGTGATCACACGATGAAAAGGCAAACTGAGAAAGAAGCGCGGTCCGGCATCGAACCACTCGCCGCTGGACGTCGTAACGACGCGGTGGCCGATGGCTGAAAGAAACGTCGCGAAGGGACTGGCCATTGCAAGCCTCAGCTCGCCATCGCCGCGGGCGCTACCGCTGCTCGGCCATCACCAAGCAGCGCATCCACGTCGCCATCGGGTCGACCGGCGGCACGCATGAGATCCGCGAGTTGCTCGATGTTGGCCTCGCGATCGAAGTATCGCTGGACAAAGCGCTGTCCCTCCACCGCCAAGCGTTCTCGTTGTGCCGGGTCGCGCAGCAGGTCGGCAATCGCCTCTGCCAGCTCTTCCGGGCGCTCGGGCCGCACCAGACGGCCGGTGTGACCATCTTGCACCAACTCCCGCACACCTCCCACATCCGACGCGATGACCGGCACGCGCGACGCGAGAGCCTCGACCAGCACGTTCGGGATTACGTCTTGCTTGCCGTACCGTCGCACAACGACGCTCGCGAGCACGAAGACCGTGGCCTCGGCCATCAGCGCCGCCAGTTTCGCCTGCGTCATCGCGCCGACAAAATGTACACGACTTCCCACGCCGAGCCGTTCGGCCAAGGTTTCGAGTTCCGCGCGTTGCGGCCCTTCGCCGACGAGTTGGCACTCGAACACCAAGCCCTGTTCCATCAAGTGGGCACACGCTTGCAACAAGACGTGCATGCCTTTGTAGCGTTCGAGACGGCCGCAGGTGAGCACCAGCGGGACCGGTCGCGCGGCGCGTGGTCGATAGGCGAATCGCTGCAAGTCGGCGCCGTGATAGTTCACCACCAACTTGCGCCGATCCGCCTGGAATGTGTCCGCCAGATACGTGGCGTTAGTGGCCGCACAGGTGACGACAAAGCGTGCCGCCCGTAGCTTGGCCGACAGCAGGTATTGGGTCATGTAGATATCATAGGCGTGGGCCGTGAAGCTGAATTCGATACCGTAGAGTCGATGTACGACATATGCCACTGTGGCCGGATAGCTCGCCCAGTGCGCGTGCAGATGGCGAACACCGTCTTGTTGCAGCGTGCAACCGAGGTGCACACTTTTCCATGCGAGTACCAACGACTTGAGCAGGAACAACACTGGATTGGTGTTGTAGAAGCCGAGCGCTCGCTCGCGCAGGCCCATACGCTCGGGCGCCACATCCGCAGTCGAGCGGTGCCGGTCGTCGCGCCACTCACGCGTGAGATCACGGAACACACCGAAGTAGCGACCAGGTTGTCGGACAAGGGTGACAAAGTTGCTCCGCCACATGCGCGGATGGAGCGCCCATGGCAAGTACGTCACTTCGGCGCGCAGAGTAGCCGCCTCCGGCTGCTGGGCTTCATCAGCGGCCGGCCGCTTCAGGGAATAGAGTCGAATCGGGACCTGGCGCGCGCGCAAAGCCAGCACTTCCCAGAGCACAAAGGTTTGGTGCAGGACCGGGAAGGCCGGGAACACATACGCGACGGCCGGGGCCATGTCCCGCCGCTCCACCCGTCGATCCGGATTCATGACATCGCGCGACTACGAGCTTCCGCGTACCGCCGCACCACGATCCCGAGCCCGACTAGCCAAAACAGCACAATAGATTGCCACAGATCGGCTACCAAGGAGAACACCGCGATGGCGATCACCCCGGTCCGCGCGCCACTCACGATCCAGTTGAGGTCGCGCACGCGCCGCGCTGGCGGTAAGAGTTGCTGCGCCACCGAAAGGTTTTGAAACGTGCACCAGAACAACGCGACAAACGAGAGCAGGCAAAAAATTCCGCCCTCCGCCATGGCCAATATGGGCGAACTGTGCGGCGGCGCCGTCGAACGCGCCGGATCATTAATGAAGCGGACGATTTCCCAATTGCCGGCACCGACGCCCAGGAGCAAATTGTCGCGCACAATCTCGTAGCCGACCTCAAAGGTGTAGGCGCGTCGTTCCAGCGAACCGGTCCCCACCGCACCGGTCGACGCGGCACTGCCTGGCAGGTTACCGAGCCGCTCCAAATTCTTCTCCGGCACGACCTGTAGCACCAAGGCCGCGGTGACCACGCCGACCAAGCCAAGTGCCAACAGGCGACGCAAGGAGACGCCTTCCTCGATCACGATGAAGGCCACGCAGGCGAACAACCCGAGCATTCCGCTGCGCGAGGCGGTCATCATGACCGTGATCGCCAGCAGCACGATGAGCCCCAGCAGAGAGATCTGTCCGACACGACTACGAACTTGTCGCCGCAGATACCAGAGCGCCCCGATGCAGATGATGGCGTACATCGCCACTCGATTGGGGTTACCCGCCTGAGCGATGCCGCCTTGCACGACACTGGACGCGCGACTCCCGTACAAACCCCCACTTGTCAGACCGCCCTGCAACCCAGACAACGCACTCATCACCATCATGGCGATCACCAGCAGATACACCAGCCGCATCTGCGCCGGGGTGCGAATGAACGTCGCGAAGAACAGCACGAAGGCGACGCGGTTGAGGTACAGCCGCGCCGCGATATTTCGTTCAGTCGGGCCAATCAATTCCGCCAGGCGGCTCTCGGGGCCATTGAACATCTCCGACACGGCGTAGCAGAGCGCGATGAAGAGCAGGAGTTGCATCTCGCGGCTGCGCAGGAACCACCAATCGTCGCGGGCGCGGATGCGGTAGGCGAGCAGCACCAGAAACAACAACCCCAGCATGTTGTTGATGGTGAGGAAGCCCGACCCCTGCAAAGCCTGCGGATACGTCACCAAGAAGGTCGACAGAAATAGCACGATGCCGATTTCGGGGCGTGTCACCACGAGCGTGACCAACATCAGGCCGGTGATCGCGAAAAACCAGGCTCCGGTGCCGAGCGCAACGTCAGCAACGACCGCGAACAGCGCAACGAAGGCCAAACCGATCAACGGTCCGGTAGAGATTGGGGAGGCCGCAGAACGGCCTCTGACGGCAACGGCTTGAGGCACAAGGTCTCGCTTGAACGGTCGTTACAACAAGCTCTCGAGAAACGCGGGAATGTACGATCGGCGCCGATTCAGCACGACGCCGAGAATTCGAGCATCCACCTTGTCGAGTTGACGCTTGGCGGCTTCGGCTTCGGTCACCGGTGTGCGATCGGCCTCGACGACGAGGATCACCCCGTCAACCTTGGGCGCCAGAACCGAGGCATCCGCATAGCCGTTGACCGGCGGTGAATCGATGACGATGAAATCGAACTGCGGCCGGAGTCGTACCAGCAACGTCGCGACGTGCTCGAGATCCATGCTGCGCCGGCTCGGGGCGCCGGCAACAATGACCGACAGATTGAGCGTGTCGACGCGCGAAATAACCGCTTCGGCGCTCAACTGTCCGTTGATGAAATCGGTCAGGCCGCCGTTGGAGGCAACCGGCAGCATGCGTGCCAGACTCGGCATCCGCAGATTGCCCTCCACCAATAGCACGCGGGTTTCTCGTTCCTTGGCCAGGGCCGTAGCAAGTCCGATGGCCACGGTGCTGGCTCCCTCCCCATGGCGTGCCGCCGTGACCAAGATTGTGTGCAATGAGGAGGGGCTGAGACCGGAGACAAGGCTGGCCCGCAATCGCTGATAGTCCTCCGACGCGGCTTCGGTCGCGGTCAGCCCGCCTAGACCACCGCCAGGCGCGCCCGCCGCCGGCCCGTTCCAGCGCGACCGATCGCGTTCCTCCTCGGCCTTCTTCAGCGCTTCGTATATCTTACTCAAGGCCCGTCCCCGTCCACCGGTTACGCCTGGGTGTAGTCCGCAATGCTGCCCAGCAGCGGCAACCCGAGGTGTTGCTCGACATCGTACTCCGAGCGCAGCGAACGGTTCAGGTATTCCAACCCAAACGCACCGCCGAGACTAACCGCGATGCCTGAAATGAGCGAGAGAAGGACGGAGACCCGTTGATTGTCTGCGCGCTGGAGTGGCAGCGCAGGCCGCTGCACGACATCGACGTTGATCAGTCGTTCTTGATCCATGGCTTCGCTGATGCGCGCCTCCTGTTCGCGTTTAACGTACAACTCGAATGCATCCCGGCGGTTCTTCACTTCTTGATCGAGGCGATCGTACTCAAGCGCCTTTTGCCGCAAGAAGATGAGGCGCCGACCGATACGCACGGAATCTTCTTCGAGGGTGGCGCGGCGCGCGCGCATCTCCTTCAGCGAACCCTCCATGTCGAGCAAGACCCGCAGCCGGTCTTCCCGTACCGGGTTGGTGCGCAACATCTGCCGCGCTACGACCGTCGGCCGATCGCGCAGTTCGTCATCAAGCTGCGTTTGAAGCTCGCTGATCTCCTGGGCGTTGTCGCGCACGTGACGATCCTTGTCGGTGTACTTTTGCAACAAGTTCACGCGATCGACCTGCCGATCAACCAGCTGTTGCGTGAGCTGGGTCACCACCGGGTTTACTTCGAGGTACTGATAACGCTTGATGATCGGGGGTTGATCCGCCAGCTGTTGCTGTACTACGCGGAGCTTTTCTTCCGTCCCATTGATGTTCGCGTTGACGTCGCGCAGCGTCCCATCAAGGTCGGCGCTCGACTTCACCGTCGCCTGAATCTCGTCGCGTGGCGCCACAACCCCGACGCTCTCCGCATATTCCTTGAGTGCGTCCTCGCCGCTACGCAGGCGCTTCTCGAGATCGCGGCGCTGGTCTTCGTAGAAGCGCGCCAGACCCTTATTGCCGTGCACCTCGGCATGGTAGGCGAGGTACTCGTCGACCACACGATTGACCACTTGCGCAGCGGCTTCCGGGGCGCTGGCCTTGTAATCGATCTGGATCACGTTGGAGGCCTTGATCGGCGTCACCACCAGCGCGGTATCCAGAGCCACCGCGCGCGCACCGAGATCGATGCCGTTGTCCTTGTCCTTCAAGCTGGCGTTCTCGACCCGCGCCGTACCGTTGCCATCACCATAAGCGAGACCGCGCACAACCTGGTCCAGCATTTGACGACTGCGGATGATATGGACCTCGGAGTTCACCGCTGACTCATTCAGTTCAACGGTGGCGAGCTTGGTCATGTCGGTCGACTGAACCACGGCATCGCCGCGCTGCGTGGTGATCAACACCTTCGCGCTGGCTACATACTTGGGTTTGCTGAAGACCGACACCGCAAGTCCTGGTAGCGCCACAACGATGAAGAGCCCGAGGATGAGTCGCTTGCGCTTGAACAAGACGTGGAAGATTTCGCGCACTTGCTCGCTACCCGTGAGCGTACGCGTGCTACCGTTCCCATTCCCATTCCCATGGCCGTTGCCATTGCCGTTGCCATTGCCAAGAACGTTCCCGTTGGCGTTCCCATTGCCATGACCGTTACCGTGGCCGCTGCCGTTACGCGGGCGTTGTATCTCGTGTGCCATAGGGATCCGTTGACTAACTTACGGGGCGAAGCCGATGCCAACCCGCGGAGGAACCGGCAGCATGCGGCGAATGTAGAGATCGACGAAGGCGTTGATGTCGCCGATGGTGGTGCGTGGGACAAAGATCATGTCGCGCGCCGCCAGTTGCACCGATTCGGGCTCACCCTGCAACACGCGAGTCAAATCCACCTTGGTCGCCTGATAGTCCTTCTCGCCAACAGTGATATGAACGACGCTGTCCACGCGGGCAATATCAGTAAAGCCACCCCTGTCCATGATCGCTTGCAACGCGGTCAGTCCGGGCCGATACGGCACAAACCCGGGCAGCCGCACTTCACCGGTCACATAAACCTTCTGCTCGCCCAATTCTGCCACGATCACCGTGACTTCAGGGTCACGCAAGTGTTCGCTCGAGTGCTGGCGAACGACTTCAGCGAGCTGATTCGTCGTCAACCCACCCGCCATCACCTCGCCCACATCCTGCAGCGTGATGTTCCCGTCGGGACGCACAGGCAACTTCACGTCGAGTTCCGGGTGATAGAGAAACTTGATGCGCAGCACATCGCCTGGCTGCAGCCGGTACTCGGCTTCGTGAATCGGCCCGCCCACTGACGCGTCGAGCGCCGGCAACGGCACCGGCGCGACCGGACGCGGCCGACCACAGCCCGCTCCCACGACCAGAGCGAGCGACAAACCCGCAATATAGCTCCACGCACACGTCTTCATTCGTTCCCGGTCCTTCGGGTCGACGCTCGCGGGCTTATACGATCTTCAGCCGGTGCCATCAAGCCTATTCTACGCACCCGTCCGCCTTGCTTTTCAACCGCCTCGAACCCATTCGGACGGCCCACAGTTTCGGCGTAGAGGGACTCGATCCGCGGCAGAAGTGCCGCCCACGTATGGTGCATAGCCACCGCTTGCCGAGCCGCAATTCCCAACGCGGTGCGCTGCGCACAATCCTCTAGCAAGCCTGTTATCGCCGCCGCCATCGCCCACTCGTCGCGATCAGGAACCACCACGCCAGTGTGCCCGTCTTGCACTACCTTCGCCACACTCTTGCATACCACGATTGCCTTCCCGAAAGACATGAAATTCAGCAGCTTGATCGGAAAACCCGACCAAGATGACCGCGGGCAGACGACGACATCGGCGCGCTCCAGGATGGTCCGTGTACTTCGAAAGCTCCGACTCTCGGCGACAACAACACCGGGAATCGCTGCAATCGTCACCAATCGCCGTCGCGTGGTGGGGGCAGTGGCCACGTGCGCGGCGATCACGAGCACGGTATTCGGTCGCTTCTGGCGGACGTGGGCAAATGCCCGCAGCAAGGTCTCCATGTTCTGATACGGATCGATGTTCCCAGCATAGAGAACAACATCGTTGTCGGGAAACAGCATGCCCCCATTCTCGATTTCACGCTTCGATGGCAGCGCAATCGCCGGCGGCACGACGGCAATTCGGTTGCCGGCGACACCGCGGTGGATCAGGAAGCGCGCGATCTCGGGACTCAGCGCTACGCAGTAGTCGGCGCACCGCGGCACCACACGATCGAGCGCTCGTCCGACCCGCCGAGCGATCCACCGCGCGATGGATCCGGTAAAGTAGTACGGAAGCTCGTCGCTCATCACGTTGTGGCTATGGTACACAACCGGCGTGCCGAGCATCCACCGCACGGCGTAGCTCACCAGCGGGCCCTCATAGTTGTGCGCGTGGATGACATCGATCGCGTGATCCCGCACCACGCGATAGAGCGTGGCAATCAACGCTACGTCGAGTACCAGCTTCGCCCACCACGACCGCGATCCATCAAGCCCGCCGCAGCCCCGGGTCCGATGGATGCGGAATCCCCGCACTGGGACGACGTGCTCACCCGCCGGGTACGTCACCACGTGGACCTCGTGGCCCGCCGCAACCAGCGCCTCAGCCAATTCGCGGATCAGAACTTGCGACCCACGCAGACTCGGGAATGGACACGCAGCCACCATCGCGATCCGGTAGCGCGGGCGCAGGCTGTTCATGCCAGGTACCCCAACGCCTGCAGCCGGCGTTCGATCGTTCGTTCTTCATCTGACGTGTATGCATGCTCGCTCTCGATCGCGTCACTCGTTGTATACGACGCTGCCCATTCCGGTGCGCCAACACCCACCAGTGAGCGGCCATCAAAGTCGCTCGGAATCGGCACATCACACAACGTGAGAATGGTCGGCGCCATGTCGCAGATATCGGCTGTGAGAAAACCCACCGGCCGCACCGCCCCGCTCAACACGAACAACCCATCGCGGCGATGGCTACCGCTCATCCCGGTCAGCTTCCCCCCAGTCATCTCGGCCGTGGTAGCCACCCGCACCGGGTCGTCGCCCACGCTCAAGCGAGTCGGGAGACAGGCGTAGGAGTACCCGCCCGGCAGAGCCAACTCAACAGTTAGATCCGGGGCAAACTGCACCCATGGACCGTGATACAACTCGTCGCGGTGCCATACGTGCGCCACGATCGGCTCCCCGGAGTCAGGATCGCGCAATTCCCCTAAGGCTGCGGTGACCTCGTCACAGGTGCGATCGTACTCGCTGGAGGCAACGATGCCGAGGGTGTCGCGACCGCTCACGTTGAGCCATACGGACGGCGCATAGTTCAGTTCCTCCGAGAACGCACGCGTCTGCTTCCAATCGATGTCGGCGAATCGGCTCGCCGATTCGAGCGCATCCGCAAACCGCCCACCGCCAAGGCGGAAGCAACGCGCCTGCACGCTCGGTGGTAACCCGCGCAGAAGCCACCGCTTGCCCAGCGTCGCCGCCCGCGACGCGACGCGGCGGTCCCGCCAATGGAGCAGCCCAGCGCGGGCGAGTTGACCGTTGAGATGGACGACCGTACGCCCGACGCCGCCGAACCCGTGATCGGAGCACACCAGCACGGTGCTCGGTTCTGCCGCATCGACTAGCTCGCCGATCGCGCGGTCGAGTGCCGCATAGACGGCCCGGATCGCACCGCCGAATTCACGTGCACCGTCAGCGTCGTGGCGCGGAGATTGTGGATCGCAGAAGCGCCAAAAATGATGCGCGACCGTGTCGGACTCACCGAACACCACCGTCGCACAGTCCCACCGCTCACGCCGCAGTTGCCGCGCGACGAATCGAGTCTTGATCGCGATCCCTTCCAGCAATCGACGCAACGCCTCGCGGTACCAATCGCGATCCACTTTGAACTCCTGGAAGTCTGCGAACGGGAAGCCGCCGTTCGCGGCGACTTCTTGCGCCAGTTCCGGCGGATGAACGAAGGACGCGTCGGCGCGCGTGGTCACGGGGGTATCGAAGCCGCTGACCATCTGCCCATTGATCGGCTCCGGCGGATACGTTCCCGGGACTCCGAACACGGCCACGCGGCGCCCCGCAGCGCTCAGTCTGCTCCAGACCGTTGGCACTTTGCGAAAACTCCCGTTGATGAACTGCACCCTGTACGCACCCGCCACTCGTCGGGTGAAATCAAAGATGCCGTGGCGTCCCGGGTTCACCCCGGTCATGAAGGTCGTCCACGCCGGAAACGTGGCCGGCGGCATCGTCGAGCGGAGCGGCCCCCACGCGCCCTGGGCCAACAGTCGCTGCAGATGCGGCAACTCTCCCGTCTCCGCCCAGGGGCGGGCAAGATCGAGCGACGCTCCGTCAAGACCGACGATCAACAGCATTCGCTGGTCCCTCGATCGGCTGCAGCGCATGACCGGTCGCGATCCGAGCGCGCGCCGCCGCCAGCTGCTGCAGCAGCGCGCTCGTAAGCTCCGGTTCGTTCGCCGCCCGATCGTTCCGCTCGTGTGGATCCGAACTCACTTCGTACAGCTCCACGGGACGTAGTCCACGCGGATTCCCCGGGTTCGCTGTGATCACCTTCCAATCCCCTACACGGAGCGACGTGAGGACGTTCCCCTCAAGGTCCTCTTCCGCGTATACCGGCCACTGGTCGAGACCATCGCGGAACAAGTCGTGCCCCATGAAAGCCTGCGGCGGCCGTGCACCCGCAGCCACCATGAGCGCGGGCGCCACATCAATGGTGCGGACCGGGTCGGTGCGACGCAACCCCGGGGTCGGCTCGTGCGCGCGCTTGACGATGAGCGGCACGTGGACTTGCTCGTCGTACAGTGTCGTGCCGTGCCACCAGCCGCCGTGCTCTTGAAATTCCTCACCGTGATCCGCAACCACGGCGATCACGCTGTTATCGTACAGGCCGCGGGAACGGAGGCGATCGAACAAGGCGCCGAGGTGCGCATCGAGGTAGGACACGTCCTCTAAGTACAAGCGATGCATCTCGTCACGACGGGCCACCGGCGGCTCGGGGGTGCTGGCGCGCGCCACCGCGCGGCCATCGTAGGGAATTTCGAAGAATGGATCGTGCGGGTCCATGTAATGGATCAGAAGGAAGAACGGCTGCGGCGGCGACTGCTCGATCCAAGCCGTCACGTTGTCGTCAACCACGCGCGCATCCTGGTAGTAGTTGTAAAAGTACATGCGGTCGGCACCGAAGCGCTCCCGCACTGCCCGCAGGCCCTTGTAGATGGCGAGGCGTGTCGATGAATCGGTCGCCCAGAAATAAAAATCCGGCGGCAGATAGTGATACTCGCCAAAGCCTTGCTGGAAATTGAAGATGGGCGCCACATTGATGTTGGTGACCAATCCCGCGCTCCAATAGCCCGCGGCGCTGAAGGCCTCAGCCAGTGTCAGCACGCGATCCGGGAGCATGTCCATCTTGTGGATCGCTCCGTGCTGCGACGGATATAGGCTGGTCAACAAGCTGGCGATCGACGGACGCGTCCAACTCGCCTGCGAATAGGCCCGCTCGAATAAGACTCCGTCGCGCGCGAAGGCATCCAAGTGCGGTGTCTGCCCGGACGCACCACCGTAGGTAGTGAGCGCATCTGCACGCAGCGTATCGGTGACGATGAAGATGACGTTCGGACCGCTGGCCGTGGCCTTCGCTTGGACCGAGCTACCGGCCGCTTCGGGACGAGAGGTGGCAAGCGCAAGCCCGACGCTGCCGGCCAACGCCAGCACGAAGATCGCGAGCACGCCCCACACCGCGACGCCGGCGTAAAGGATGCGCCCCATTTTCGCCACCAGCCACGCGAGCACGACTCCCCCAACGCAAAGGCCTACGTGCACCGCCACACCAGTCGGCGAGACCAGGATCAGCTCCTCGTGAAATACTCGCTGGATGATGTGGTAGCGCCCGACGATCACCGACAGAACGGCTACTGCGATCCCGACTCCAAACGAGAATCCGCGTACGCTCGACAACCGCGTCCGGCCACTCGCCGCCCCGACCAGGACGCCTGCCAACGCGAGCGCTGACCCGAGCAGCCCGTACGAAACCACCGCGTACGGCACTAGCCAGTATTCCTCCGGCTCGGCGCTGGTTGACAGAATGAGCACCACTTCACCGAGGCCAACTAGGGCGCCGCCAACCAGCCCTCCCAATATGCACGCGACTACGAACCGCGTCATCGAACTTCCGGAATCGGATGTCACACGCCACCTTTCACCATCGAGCGCCGGATATAGCTCCGCCCATGAGGCCCGTGGGCCCTATCCCCCAAGAGCCTCTGAGGCTCCCGCGCTGGCGACCGCACGTGCGGTCACCAACATCTTCTCGCCTGCCGGCTAGGCCGACACGCGATCGACAAACTCCTGCGGCAGCTCTACTCGCGTCTGCCGCCGCAACAGTTCCATCAAAATGCGCACGCGCCCACGGCCACTCACCGGCGTCTCGATCACGCCTTCCAGCCCCGCCAGCGGACCATACTTCACTCGGACGCGCTGGCCCTCGTGAAACACGGGAAAGGCGTGGATGAGGCCGTCCGCGCTGGCACGCGCGCGCAGATACTCAACCGCACTATCCTCAAGCGGACACGGGGTGCTGCCAAACGCGACGAATTTGCTAACGCCGGGAGACCACACTACATCGAAGTACTGCGTGTCGAGGTTGATGCAGACCATCAAGTAGCCTGGGAACAGCGGCGCCACGACCGGATGGATGCCGGCGCGCGCGGGCTCGCAGATGCGCGGCAAGAAGGTCTGCACACCCCGCCGGGAGAGCTGCCACTCGGCATACTGCTCGCGCCGCACCTTCGTGCGCACCACAAACCACTGGGCGAGATCGGACGGCATAGTGGAATCCTAGTGCACGAGCATTGCCATGCGACTGTCTTCACGGAAGAGACGTTGGACATCGCGACTCGCCGACACAGCCGCCGCCCGATCAGCGAAGCCGTCGATCAGGACTCGGAACACCGGATGGCGCGCGCTCAACGCGCCCTTGACGACTCGGCTGTGCTGTCCACGCGCACGCAGGGCAGCGTCGAGCGCGGCGGCCCGCGTTGGCTGCGCGGTCGAATAGACCAACACGGCAAAGCGGCGGTCGCCGTATGTAACCACCGAGCTTTCGCTCAAGTCGGGCAGCTGCAGCGTCTGCCCAACGGAGATCACGTTCACGTCGTGCAACTCCGGATTGGCCAGCTTGAGCAGGTCGAGAATCGTCTGATTGGATTGGCCATATTTGCGCATTGCGATGCGCGAGATCGAATCGCCCGATTGCACAACGACGCGTTCGAACTGATTGGCGGCCAAGCGGATCTCCTCCGCAGGAACGGCGGTTGCGCCTGCGTCGGCACCCTCATCGATCGTCGTCACCATCGCTCTCGGCGCCGGCGCGACGGGCATTACGTCTTCGGCGTCCGCCCACAACGTCTTCGGATCCGCAGGCGCTAGTCTGGGTCCGCTCGCCACTGCCACGGGCGCCTTCGGCGCGGCCGGTTCGACAACCTTGACGACGGGCTCCGCTCCGTGCACTGGAGGCTCTGCGGGGCGCGCCACGGGCTCCGGCACGCGCTTGACCGGCTCGGCTACGCGCGGCGCCGGCTCGGCCGCGTACGCCATCGGTTCAACAACGTTCGCAGGCCCAGACCCACTGCGGTTGTGTTCGATCACGGCGGCCGGTACCTTGGCGCCCGCCAGACGCTCCGGCGGCATCGGGGCGATCTCGGCATCCGAACGCGGGCCGAGGGCCGGCGCCGGATCCGCAGGGGGCGGGACTTCCTGCGGCCGCATCGCTGGCAGCGGTGCAGCCGCTTCACCACGTGGCGGCTCGGCCCGCACCGACTCCGCCTCGCGGGGCACTTGCAACGACCCCGGGCGAATGACCTCGGCCGGTCGCGCAAGGGCGGCGGCTGGCTCCTGTGGAGTCGCCGGCTGCTCCACGGCGGGGCGTTGCAGCATGCTGCGCCCGACCGACAACAGGCCAATCAGGATCGCACCCAAGACTAGGGCGATCAGGCCAAGCCGTGCCCGCGGCCGCTCCGTGGTCATTGCCGGCACAGCCACCGTCACCGGGCCCTCTTTCCGAGGTACTTCCGTGGGCACCACGGTCTCCTGCAACGGCATCAGGTCCGCCGCTGCTTCGGAGATCACATCGCCGGCGATACGCTTCTTGCCGAGTGCGTAACCGATCACCAGCGCGTTGTCGCAGACCACGTTGATCAGTCGCGGGATGCCGCGCGAGAATCGATAGATCTGCTCCTCGGCATCGCGTGTAAACAGCTTCAGATCGCTGCATCCAACTGCGTGCAAGCGGTACTGAACGTACTCACTGAGCTCCTCACGCGAGAGCGGCAGCAGCCGGCAGCTCACGGCGATGCGCTGCCGCAACTGGCGCAGCGCCGGGTTGCTGAGTTTGTCACCCAACTCGGGCTGACCCGACAGAACAATCTGCAGGATTTTTTCCTTGGCGGTCTCCAGATTGGAGAGCAGCCGCAGATCCTCGAGCACGGTGTAGTCGAGATCCTGCGCCTCGTCGATCAGCAGCGCCACGTTACCACCGCCGCGCAGTTGCTCGAGGAGAAACGTGTTGAGGCGCTGGAGCATATAGAGCTTCTTACCGTTGTGAATAGGCAGATCGAATTCGGCGAAAACGTATTCGAGTATCTCCTCGAAGGTCACGTGGGTATTGAAGATGAACACCGTGCGCGTCTTCTGATCGAAGTCATCCATCAGGCGCTTAAGCAGGGTCGTCTTGCCGGTACCGGCTTCGCCGATGAGGGTAATGAACCCCTTGCGCTGCACGATGCCGTACTGAAGGGCCGCCAATGCCTCGCGGTAGCGGGCATTGAGATAGAGGCACTTCGGATCCGGGGTCACGTTGAACGGCCGCTCCGTCATCTGGTAGAAATCGCAGTACATCGATCACCCCACTAGTTGAGTGGCGCAACAGCCGTGCCACGAGTTGATTCTGCACACGATAACGCGCACGCGCTTCTCTTGAACGTCTGCTGCGTCAGATGACGTGCCGAATTGCCGCGGCGATTCTCGCATCAACGCCAGATGCGGCAAGATCGCAACTATCATGTCGGCTCCCTGCCCGTCTCGCCCCGACCGTTGCGGAACTCGCCCGCACGCAAACCATGGGCTTTGATCTTACGATGGAGCGTCGCCTGATCGACCATAGCGTGGCGAGCGCTTGGGCCAATGCCACCGTGGTAGCGCTCCAGCACGTGGGCGAGGTATTCTCGTTCCGCTCGGCGCAGAAACTCGCGCAAGGGAATTTGGAAGTCCACGCCACCGCGTCGGCTCACCTGGGTCTCAACGTCGACCGGCACGTCCACTTCGCGAATGCTGTCGGCCTTGGCACGCAGAACCCCACGTTCGAGCACGTTCAGCAGCTCCCGCACGTTTCCCGGCCAAGAATAGCTCATGAGTTGCGCGAGCGCGCGTTCGGAAATTCGGTTGATGCCCTTTTCACGCGCGAGCGAATGGTTGCGCAGAAAGTCCGCCACCAACAGAGCAATGTCCTCCGACCGCTCGCGCAAAGGCGGCAGGTGAACCGGAACCACGTTGATGCGGTAGTAGAAATCCTCGCGCAGCTGCCCAGTCTTCACCAGCGCGGCAAGGTCACGATTGGAAGCAGCCAACACTCGCATGTCAACCGGGATCGACTTGTTACTGCCGAGCTTCTCGATCGCGCGCTCCTCAAGGACTCGCAGCAGCTTCACCTGCATAGCCAGCGGCATGCTCTCAACCTCGTCGAGAAAGAGCGTGCCACCGTTCGCCGCCTCGATCTTGCCCATGCGATCCTGCACCGCCCCAGTGAAGGCACCGCGCTCGTAGCCAAACAGTTCGCTCTCCAGCAGCGACTCGGGGAACGCGGCGCAGTTGATGGCAACGAAGCGACCGGCGCGCCGCTTGCCCTGGAAGTGGATCGCACGTGCCACCAGTTCCTTGCCAGTGCCCGACTCGCCGGAGATCAGTACGGTTACGCTGTTCTGCGCCAGCATCTCGATGGTCGAAAACACCTCGATCATCGCGGGGCTCCGAGTCACCATGTTGGCAAACGTGTAGCGATCGGACAGCTGCTTGCGCAGGTACTCAATCTCGTCAATCAGGCGTCGACGCTCCAGCACTTTGCCGATCGCGAGCAAGATTTCCTCGGACTCGAACGGCTTCGCGATGTAGTCGCAGGCCCCTTGTTTCATGGCCTCGACCGCGCCTCGAATACTCCCGTACCCGGTGATCATTACGACGTCTACGTTTGGCCAGCGCTCGCGGATCTCGCGCGTCAGCGCGATACCGTCGCTGCCGGGAATCTTCATGTCGACGACCGCGAGCGTAAACTCGCGCTCGGCCAAGCTCTCCAACGCCCGCGCCACGTCGGCGGCAGCGGTTACCTCGTAGGCCTGTTTGGTCAGGAGAGCGTGAAGCTGCTCGCGGATCAGCGGATCGTCATCAACGACGAGAACTTGAGGAGTCATGCCGCCACCGGGAGTCGTAGAGTCCAACGCCGGTGCTCGCCGGCGCTCGTCTCCAACAACTCCCCGGCTTGCAAGTTCACCAGCTTTTCGGCCAGCGCCCAACGCAGTTGCGCGGTCGGCGAGTTGCACGGCGCAAAGTCACCCACGACGATCTCGAATTGCGCCCCGCCAACGCCGACACCCGCACTCACATTCGGGGTCCCATGGTCAAGGGACTCGCGCAGCGACTGCGCGAGCAAATGAAAAACACGCGCCAGCCTCGCGGGATCGACAACTACCGCGGCGCTCAGTTCAGTCGCCAGGGTCACATTTAGCTTCCCTGCGCCCATCGCCTCGTCGAGGTGATGGCGGAAGCTGGCGGCCACATCTGCGGCACGCATCGCATGTCCTTCGATGACGATCGGCGCGACGTAGTCCACGAACAACTCAAGCAACGCTTGGAGTTCGCGAATCGAATCTTCCAGCGGCGACAGCGCAGGAGCACTGGCAGCGCGCATCGTACGGGCGAGATGATACAAACGCTGGAAGATGTTGCCGAATGCGTGATCGACTGTTGCCAACACATTCTGCTGCACAACGACCAAGTCGCCATCGGGATTCGCGAATGTCGCCTCGCCCGCTGCACCACGATCAGCGTCAGCGGCAGGGCCGGTGAGCGATGAGTTTCCTTCGGCTCTAATCACGTCGCTCCTCGTGGCCGGCACTTGCGAAAGAGAATATTCATACGGCCCGCATCGGCCTACGCCGAACGGTGGAAAGTCCCCCCGCGTGCCATGCGGATCGCATTGCCGGCCAGCCACTACGGTTACCATGCGAGCTTAAACTTTTTCAAGCGAATTCTGCAATCGGTATCGCGCGCCTGCGAGCGGTCTTGCAGGGTAGCGGCATCGGGCTCTCGGCCGGATCGCATTCCCGAATGTCTAGCGGATTGGTCTCGGATTAAACGATTGACAGCCGAGGCCGAATGTCGCTAGTTAGGCCTCCAAGTTGTCAGCCACAAGTCGCCGCCCAGAGCACAGTCGGGATGGAAGGAGGCTCGGGAGAAGTGGCGCTGCCCAGGATCTTCGTTATTGACGACTCCGAAGCGGTGCGTGAAACGCTGTCGATCGTGCTTGCCCACACGGGCGAGGTACATGAAGTCGCACCCCACGATTGTTCGGCATCATACCCCGTTCCGGACGCTCGCCCCGATCTGATCATCGCCAACGCGGACACGATTCCGGCCGTGGCGCTGCGCGCCATTGGCGCCGCAAGCCTGCCGGTGATCTGGCTGCGCGCACAACCAATGGACGGAGCGCCGCTGCGTGCGTCGGCCGGCCCGTCGATAGTGCTGCCGGCGCGTTTTGACGGCCACGTCCTCACCGAGCACGTCCGACAGCTGCTGCGCCGCGCGCCCCAATCGCAACCGCAGCCAACGAACGACAAGTTGGCCTACCCCTACCTGTCGCACGAGGCGGCTCAGGTTGCGCGCGAGGCCGCTGCGAATCGCTTGCCCGTGCTGATCTCGGGTGAGCCCGGCACCGGCCGCGCGCGCGTCGCCGCCGCGATTCAACTCGCGCACTCGGCCACCCGTCTGGTGCCAATGCCACCGGCGAGCTGTACTCGCAACGCGATCCAAGACCTCGCCACGACCGGGCCGGACGTGAGCATCCTCATCGATGACGTGGCATCAGCCACCGCGGAAACGCAGGCGCTGCTGCTCGAAGTCGTGGATGCCGGCGGGCTGTGGACACCGCGCGGATGGTTGGCGATCCGCATCATGGCCGCGACGGCGGCGGATCTTGGGAGCATGACGTACGGCAGTTCGTTCTCGCACGACTTGTACTATCACCTCAACGTGCTGCCAATCACGCTACCGCCGTTACGCGAGCGCACTCACGACATTCCCGTGCTCGCGCGGGCGATCGCCGCCGAGCTGTGCAGCAACCTGGGCTGTCGTCCAGTAGCGTTCACGCCTCGCGCGATGCAACGGTTGACGCGCTACCTCTGGTTCGGCAACACCGCCGAGTTGGAGACCGTGCTCGCTCGCACGATCGCGTTGGCGCACAAGGAAGTCCTCGATGTGGGCGACCTGCTGTTCGGCTACGGCCCACTTGTCGTCGTGCCGGCCTCTCAACCGGCGCAACCGGAGCAGCCCGCCACACCGCTGGCGAGCAGCGCGGTCGACATGATCATCAATGAGCTCGCGCACGAGTTCAAAAATCCGCTCGTGACGCTGAAGACCTTCGCGCAGCACCTCGATCGGCTCGTGTTAGAGGAATCCAGTCGCGATCAACTCGTTCTGATGACCGGAGAGGCGGTTGATCGCATGGATCGAGCGCTAGAGAACCTGCTGCAGTTCACGCGCTTCCACGAGCCGTCGCCACAACCGGTGCCGCTCGGAGCGATATTGGGTCCGGCGCTCGCCGAACTCGGTCCGCTATTGAGCGAGCGCCGACTGATGCTCGACTATCGGCCACCCCACAGCAACGTCGTCGTCAGCGTCGATCCGGAACAGATCACCTACGCGCTGGAAAACCTCCTCCGCGCCCTGATCCGCAATATCGGGGACGGTGGCTCGATCGCGGTCCACTGTGGCGAGGGCGGCCGCATGACAATCCAGTTGCCCGCCGGCAACGGACGCGGTATCGCCAAACTTGCGAGCCTGTTGCCGCCGCGCGACGGCAACGAGGAATCGCCGGTGCCCCTGGGCTTGGCACTCGCGCGCAGTTTGGTGAAACGGAACGGCGGCCAGTTCGAAATTCAGGAGAGCGCGACCGGGGCCACGGTCACGATTCAGCTCTCTGCTGCGGATGGAGTGGGGAGGGTGGTGCGCGACGATGGAACGACCACGGCTGCTAATCGTTGATGACGAGCTGAGCGTCCGCGAATCGCTGCGGATGATCCTGAAGGAGCGCTACGAACCGGTGCTCGCCACCAGTGGTGAGGAGGCGCTCGATCTCTTGCGACAGGAGCGTCCCGAGGTGATCCTGCTCGATGTCCTGATGCCGGGCATGGATGGGCTCGAGACCTTGGAACGCATCGCCCTGCTCAAACCCGCACCGCCGGTCATCATGCTCACCGCCACCAAGACGGTGAAGACGGCGGTGAGCGCTATGAAGCTCGGCGCCTTCGACTACATCACCAAGCCCTTCGACATCGACGAGCTGCACCTGCAGATCGATCGGGCCGTGCAATCGGCGGCGCTGTTGCACGAAGTCGAAGCCCTCCGTACCGAAGTCGGTCGCCGCTACAGCTTCGACAACATCATCGGCGGCTCGGGCAAAATGCAGTCGGTGCTGAAGACCGTCGGGATGGTAGCCCCGCTCAAAACCACCGTGCTCATCACCGGCGAGAGCGGCACCGGCAAGGAAGTCATCGCCAAGGCCATCCACTACAACAGCCCGCGCGCCAGCCAGTCGTTGGTCACGCTGAACTGCAGCGCCATTCCGGACAATTTGCTCGAAAGCGAGTTGTTCGGTCACGAGCGTGGTGCCTTCACCGACGCGTACAGCAAGAAACTTGGGCAGTTCGAACATGCGCACAAAGGTACCATCTTCCTTGACGAAATCGGCGAGATGAACCCGGCCACGCAGGCGAAGATCCTGCGGGTATTGGAACAGGGGACGTTTACTCGAGTCGGCGGCGGCCATCCAGTCAGCGTCGATGTCCGTGTCATCGCCGCCACCAATCGCGACCTGCAGCAAGGCATGCGCGACGGCACCTTCCGCTCCGACCTCTACTATCGGCTCAACGTCGTCGCCATCCACTTGCCACCGTTGCGCGAACGCACGGAAGATCTCGCGCCACTCATCCGCCACTTCCTCTCGCTCAAGTCGCGCGAGCTCGGCGTCGCCGAGAAACCGTTCAACCCCGAAGCGCTTGATCGTCTGATGTCCTTCCACTGGCCCGGCAATGTGCGCGAGTTGGAGAACCTCATTGAACGAGCGCTCGTGCTGTCGCAGGGGTCGGTGATGACTCTGGACGACCTGCCGCAATACGTCGTCAGCGGCGAAAACCAGCCGCATCCGGCGCAGCAGTCCGTCATCCGTGGCGAGCGCCGCCTCAGCGACGCGGTCGACCAGTTCGAGCAAGAGTTGATTCGCAGCGCCCTCGCTGAAGCCGATTTCAATCAGACACGCGCCGCACAAATTCTCGGCACCACTCGGCGCATCCTCAAGTACAAGATGGACAAACTGGGCATTGTTTCGGTCGACAAGGATCCCGACGCAGCCGCATCCAACACGTGACAGTCCTGTTCGCACCCATCGAACAATTTTGCACAACCACCCGACGCCTTGAGTAGTCGGCTCGCGACCCACCGCACCTAAGAATCGCAACGGAATCGCCACTTCCGCGCGTCACGTTCGCGCATCACTTCAATTTCAATCGCACTGGCACATCCCCTGCTCTCCTTGGGACCGCCCTTTCGGAGAGTAGGAGACTTCGGCCATGGACGAGTGCGCATCGCTGCTGATCATCGACGACGAGCGGGGGCCGACCGAATCGTTGCGGATGATCTTCAAGCCTTCCTACAAGGTCTTCACCGCCGCGCGGGCCGAACAAGCCCTCGACATTCTGCGTACGACCGCGATTGATGTCGTCACCCTCGACCTCCGCATGCCTGGAATGCCCGGCATCGAACTGCTCGAGCACATCAAGGAACACGATCCCGACATCGAAGTCATCATCGTCACCGGCTACGCCGCGCTGGACTCGGCGATTCGCGGATTACGCCATCGCGTCTTCGACTACGTGACCAAGCCGTTCGACGTCCCCCACATTGCGGATCTCGTTCGCCGCGCCGTCGGCCGCCGGCGCGCCTCGCTGCGGATGCGAAACATCAAGGAAGACTTTCTCGCCAATCTTTCGCACGAGCTGCGCACGCCGCTGAGCGCCATCATCGGCTACGGCGCCATCCTCGCCGAGGAGTTGCAGGCGATGGTCAACACCGAACAGCGCACCGCTCTCGATCGCATTCAAGCAAACTCGCAAGAGCTGCTCAGCTTGATCGAAGGGGTCCTACTGCTCAACGCGCTCGACGCAGGCGAAGTGCCGCTCACGGTCGACCCGTTCGACATCACCGCGGCAACGCAGCGCATTGGTCATCGTTTCGAGCCGCTGGCAACCGAGAAGGGGCTGCACTTCGACGTGACGTACTCGGCCGACGGTCTGTGGGCCATTAGCGATGAAGACAAAGTCGAGCGCGTGCTGGTCGCCCTGCTCGACAACGCGGTGAAGTTCACCTCGCACGGCGGCATTACGCTGAGCGTCCGTCAAGCGCCGCAGCCGGGCGCCGTCGAGATCGAAGTCGCGGACAGCGGTATCGGCATGGGCGAGGAGGAAATGGCACAGGCCCTCAAGGGGCTCGCGCAGACCGATTCCTCGCCGCGCCGACGCTATCGCGGGCTTGGGCTCGGATTGCGGCTGGCGACGCGGTTGGTCGAGTTTCTCGGTGGCGATCTTCGCGTGCACAGCGAGGCCGGCAGTGGCACGCAGTGCATCGTCACCCTGCCCGCGCGCCGCGTAGCGCCCCACGATCAGTTCACCCACTTGCACTGAGGGTCCGATGTCCGACGCATTCTTGTTGTGCCGCGATTGCGGCGTTGTCCACCGTGTCTATGCGGCGCACGAACTCGCCGAGGGCGGCGAAGCCAACGAGGCGGCCGCGATCGCCTACGGCGGCTTCCTCATTGAACATCGCCATCATCCCTTGGAACGAGTCGAGCGCACCGGCGTCAACGCCCACTACGAAGGCACGCTGTGGGACCCGGTACACACCAGCTACATCGAATTGAGCAGTGGCGAGCAATCGTTCACCGTCCGCAGCGGGCGCGAGTCGATTGATGAACCGGTGCGACACGAGGTGGTCGAGCAACGCATCGAGCCCGGCGCCGTGCGGCTCGCGATCGAAGAGCACGAGATTCGCCGCGCCCTCGATTGCCACTTCTATCCCTACGCGCTACGGCCATCGAAGGTCGATCAGTTCGTCGCCGCGGTGCGCACGATCTTGCCTCTGCTCCCCGCCGACCAGATCGCCACCGAGTTCGACGACGCTGACGATCCCACTCTCAGCATCGCGCGCCTGCCCGACGAAGGCGTCGTGACATTGCTCGAACGTTCGATGGACATCTTCGACGCGTGGGAACTCTCGCGCATTGCCGGCTTCATCAGCGCCAACCGCGACGAATACGGCGCCCTCGCCCTGCGCGTACGCCGCGAGACTACGCTGAGCCCGCAGCCATCGCGCGACGAGCGCTGACGCACTCCCACTTCAGTTCCGCGTCCAATCACCAGATCGGCTGCCTTCGCGGGCGCTGTGTGCTGCGCTTCATCACACGAGGCATCGCAACGCGGGCGTTCATGTCCTGTTCCTGTCCCTGCCACGAATGATGGTCCTTGGAGTCCATTCCTTGCGCTCGCGTCCTGGCGAGTCTCGTTTCAACACCCCTTGGCCGCAATTCTATTGGAAGAAGGTCTAGATGCACCCGCATGCAGGCCGTGTTGACTGCCCTCGGACCCTCTCCTATAACCGCCTCGGCTTTTCGGAACGAGCGCATGTACGCTGCCGGCGCGGCTTTGGCCGCCTCTGATTCTGCTTCGGCTCGGGAGCCCGTCCCCGCTATCTTGGCATCTGCACTCGCCGGTCAGCCAATCAGCGAAGCCGACGCCAACGTTCTCATCGATGTTGATGACGTGGGTCTGCGGGATGCGATGGCAACGGCTTGCGAGGTGCGCGAACGCTACAAGGGTTCCGCCGTCACCTACTCTCCGAAAGTCTTTCTGCCGATTACCAACCTGTGCCGCGACTTCTGTTCGTATTGCACGTTTCGCAAAGACCCCAACGATCCCGGCGCGTGGACGATGACGCCGGAAGAAGTTCGCTCGTGGTCGCGCGACGGCAAGGAGCGCGGCGCGATCGAGGCACTCATGTGCCTCGGCGATAAACCGGAATTGGTCTTCAAGTCGTATCGTCAGACGCTCGAAGTCCTCGGCCACACCACCACGATCGAGTACGTTCGCCACGCGTGCGAGGTCGCGCTTGAAGAAGGTCTGCTGCCGCACACCAACGCCGGCCTGATGACGCGTGCCGAAATGGCGAGCCTGAAGCCGGTCAACGTCAGCATGGGGCTGATGCTCGAAACCATCAGCCCGCGCCTGCGCGAACGCGGCGGTCCGCACTATCACGCGCCGGACAAGGATCCGGTGCTGCGCATGCGGATGATTCACGAGGCCGGCGAGTTGCAGATTCCGTTCACGACGGGCATCCTCGTCGGCATCGGCGAAACTCGCGCCGAGCGGGTCGCCAGTTTGATCGCGATCCGCGACGCGCACGAACGCTACGGACACATTCAGGAGATCATCATCCAGAACTTCCGCGCCAAGCCGAGTATCCCGATGGCCACCAGCCCCGAACCCGACACGCTCGAAATGGCGCGTACCCTCGCCGTGTGCCGGCTGCTGATGCCGGCGATGAACATTCAAGCGCCGCCGAACCTCAGTCCATACGATCACCGCATCTTGCTCAACTCCGGTCTCAACGACTGGGGTGGCATCTCCCCGCTGACGCGGGACTACGTCAACCCCGAGGCTCCCTGGCCGCACGTCGCCGCATTGGCCGCGACGTGCAAAGGGGAAGGCTCTATCCTGCAACCTCGCCTGCCGATCTACGATGAGTACATCGATCGGCCCGGCTTCTTGGATCCGGCGCTGCACGCGCGCACGCGCGCGCTGGCGGCCGGCAGAGGAGGAGTCTTGCCATGTTGACGCGTCACATTCGGGAAATGGTCACCGACCCGCGGCCGCTCGACGCCGTGCTTGCGGAGGCCTCGGCACCGACGCGAGCGATTCTCGAGCGTTCACTCGAAGCGCGCGAACTCAGTGTCGAGGACGGCGTCCACCTGTTGAGCACCGAGGGCGCCGACCTGCTCGCGCTGATCAAGACCGCCGATCGCGTGAGAGCCACCGACGTCGGCAACGACGTTACCTACGTCATCAACCGCAACATCAACTGGACCAACATCTGCTTCGTCGGCTGCCAGTTCTGCGCCTTCGCCGTGCATCGCAAAGATCCAACCGCGTACAACCACGATGTCAATCACGTCCTCAGCAAAGTGCAGGACGCGATCGATCGCGGCGCCAGCGAAGTGTGCATGCAGGGCGGCATCAATCCGGAAATGGACGCGTTCGAGTACCGCGACATGTTGCTGGCGATCAAGGCGCGCTACCCGCACATGCACATCCACGCGTACTCGCCGATGGAGATCATGTACGGCGCCCGCCGCACGGGGATGAATTACACGGACTACATCAGCATGCTGCGCGACGCTGGCCTCGGGACTATCCCGGGTACCGCGGCTGAGATCCTCGACGACGACGTGCGCGAGATCCTCAGCCACAAGAAGGTCGACGTGCGCACGTGGGTCGAGATCATCACCACCGCGCACAAAGTCGGCGTGCGCACGACCTCGACGATCATGTACGGCCACATCGAGACGCGTGAGCACATCGCCCGACACATCGACTTGCTGCGCACGATTCAGAAAGAAACCGGCGGCTTCACCGAGTTCGTGCCGCTGCGCTTCATCCACACCTACACCACGCTCTATCAAAAGGGGTTGGTGAATCCGCCGCCCAAGGGCGCCGTCGACTTTCGCATGTACGCTGTCTCGCGCCTGATGCTGCGCGGATGGATCAACAACCTCCAGACCTCGTGGGTGAAGCTCGGCGTCGAGTTGGCGCAGCTGACGCTGGGTGCCGGGTGCAACGACTTCGGCGGCACGCTGATGGAAGAGTCGATCTCGAAGATGGCCGGCGCCGACGCGGGCGAGTATCTCCCCGAGAGCGAGATCCGCGCGCTCATTGAGGGCTTCGGACGCATCCCGGTGCAACGCACTACTACCTACGGTCGAATGCACGGAGCGGAGGACGGAGCGAATGAGACGCACGCAGCGGGTGACGGTGCTGGCTGGCGGAGTGGGCGCCGCGCGCTTTCTGCGGGGCCTGCACTCGCTTCTTGACCCGCGCCGACTCATCATCATCGGCAATACCGGCGACGACGACACGTTCTTCGGCCTGCACGTTTCGCCCGACCTCGACACCGTCACCTACACCTTGGCGGGTCGGGTCGGGCGGCGGTTCGGTTGGGGCGTGCAGGGCGACACCTTGGCGTGCCTCCATGCGCTCGAGCGCTACTACGCGGAGACCTGGTTTCAATTGGGCGACATGGATCTGGCCACTCACCTCTACCGCACCGATGCTCTGCGCCGCGGACAGTCACTCTCTGAGATCACGCGAACGATCGCGCAGCGCCACGGACTGAAGGTGACGATGTTGCCCATGTCCGACGACCCCGTGCGCACGGTGGTCCACGTCGCCCAGCGCGGTGCCCTGCCCTTTCAGCAATATCTGGTCAAGGGACGCGGACGCGGGCGAGTCGAACGCGTGCAATTCGTTGGGGCATCGCGGGCGCGCCCGGCGCACGGCGTGCTTGGCGCCATTCGCAACGCCGACATCGTGATCGTGCCGCCGAGTAATCCGATCGTCAGCATCGGTCCTATCGTCAGTCTTGCCGGCGTGCGCGCCGCGTTGCGCACCACCCGGGCGCGGATCGCCGCGATTAGCCCGATCGTCGGTGGTATGCCGATCAAGGGTCCTGCGCATCGCCTGCTCCGCGGCCTCGGCCACGAAGTGTCGCCGTTCGGTGTGGCGAACATCTATCGCGACTTCGTCGATTTGTTCGTGCTCGACAACCGCGACGCGGCGCACGCGCCACGCATCCAGAAGCTCGGCATGCGGACGTTGGTGACCGACACGATCATGTCAACGCCCGCGAAGTCGCGCGCGCTGGCGGCGGCGGTTGTGGGAGAGGTGATGGCATGAACCCTTTTTCCGTCCACCCGGTGCCCGGTGTGCCGATGATACGCCCTGGCGACGACCTCGGCTCCATCCTCGCCGACGCCATCGCGAAGGCACAACTCGGTCCGCTCGACGGCGACATTCTCGTGGTCTGTCAGAAGATCGTGTCGAAGGCCGAAGGTCGCGTCGTCGATCTGAAGACGGTGACCGCGTCGCCGTTCGCGAAGCAACTCGCGGCGATGACCACTGACAAAGATCCGCGCGTCATTGAAGTGATTCTCGGCGAGACCAACCGGATCGTGAAAATGGATCGCGGCCACCTCATCGTCGAAACCGGCCCGGGTTACGTGTGCGCCAACGCGGGGGTCGACGAGTCGAACAGTCTCGATGACGACACGGTGATCCTGCTCCCGCGCGATGCTGATGCCTCCGCGCGCGGACTCGTCGACGCAATGCGGGCGCGAACCCAACGCGAGGTGGCGGTGATCGTGACCGATACATTCGGCCGGCCGTGGCGCGACGGTCTGGTCGACTTCGCGCTCGGCGTCGCCGGGATGGAACCGTTACTCGATCTGCGCGGCGAGCGCGACCTCACCGGCCGCGAGCTGCACCACACGGTGAACGCACAAGCCGATGCGCTCGCTGCCGCCGCCGGTCTGGTGATGCGCAAAGGCGAAGGCATCCCCGCAGCCATCGTTCGCGGCTACGCGTATCAGCGCGGCGACGGCGCCGGCGGTGCGAAGCTTATCCGCCCGCGCGAGTTCGACATGTTCCGCTAGGTCCGCCACTGCACAAGACCCGCGACCCTTGAGCCAACTGCGCTCCTCCGGTAAGAGATGCGGCTCTAACCGCTACACAATCTCATCGAAGGAGTCTCCGCAGCATGAGTGAACCGAAATCGAAGCACATCGTCTGGCATGCCGGGAACGTGTCGAAGACCGACCGCGAAAACATTTTGGGCCACAAGGCATGCACCGTATGGATGACCGGGCTGTCGGGCTCGGGTAAGTCGACGCTGGCCGTCGCGCTGGAAAAAATATTCTGGGATCGCGGCGTCCACTCGTTCGTACTCGACGGTGACAACGTGCGCCACGGGCTGAACAAGGATCTCGGCTTCTCGCCGGAAGATCGCAACGAGAACATTCGCCGCATCGGTGAAGTCGCCAAGTTGTTCACCGAAGCCGGCGTGATCAACATCACCGCTTTCATCTCGCCCTACCGTGCCGATCGCGAGCAAGCGCGCAAGCTGATGGCTGCAGGCGACTTCATTGAAGTCTTCGTCGATTGCCCGCTCGAAGTGTGCGAATCGCGCGATCCGAAAGGTCTGTACAAAAAAGCCCGCGCCGGTCAGATCCCCGAGTTCACCGGTATCTCTGCGCCCTACGAAGCCCCGCTTGCCGCCGAGATCACCGTCAACACCGGCACGCAGAGCGAGGCGGAGAGTTTGAAAACGATCCTCACCTACCTCGAGGGCAACGGCTACGTGGCAGCGGAGTCAGCGTAGTTTCGGCGCAAGCTCGGCCTGCCGAGGCCTTGTGCGAGAAGGCCCTGCCCGCGAAAAAAAAGCCCGCTTCCCCGAGTAGCAGAACCGAGTAGAAGCCGACGGCTTCGTATCGAGGGACTGCGTAATCGAGGGGCTACCCTTGTGCGGAACGCGCGAGCGGCTGGCGCTGCTGCGATGGCTTGCAGCAGCGCCAGCCTTCTTGCTGCCCGATGGCGGAAGCGAAGACGGCACCGGGTACACTTCTGCGTGGTACTGGTCTTGCTCAGCCCACAAGGGTGAGCGTCATCATGCTTGAAAGCTTCCGAACCCCTGCCAGTCGGCAGCGCGAGATGGGCGGGAAGTCGCCTTCCAGGCGCGCGCTATCACCCCCCATGCGTCTCTCACGCCCCCGAGCGCCTATCTCGCGTCCGTCTCTGCGCAACCTGCTGCGCCACATCCAGCACCACGGCCCCTTCTATCAACGTCTCGGCGATACGCTGCTCGGGGTGGGCATCGTGTCGGTGCTGCTGATCTCGGCCTATCTGTTGATCTTCGCTAGCCGTTGAACGTCGCCACGATCTTGCGCCAGCGCGCGTCATCGCGCCCGCCGCTGAACGGGAAGTAGAACGCGACACGGCCGAGCAACCCGGCGTACTTGGTCTTCACCTTGTCGGCGATCTCGTCGTAGGTACCGGTGATCGCGTAGACCTCGAGCATCTCGTCGGTGATCTCGTTCGCCATCCCGGCCCAATCGCCCTTCGCCGCCTTCTCGTTCAACCGAATGCAGGTCTCGCCCCAACCGTGCGCTTCGAGCACGCCTATGTAGGTGCGGGTCGAGGCATAGAACGAGATCTGTTGCCGCACCGGCGCCTTGGCCGCCTCGATCTCATCGCGATTGGCGCCGGTGATGACGAACGCGGTACTCGACAGCGCGCAGTCCTTGACGCTGCGCCCCGCTTTGGCCGCGCCCTTCTCCATATTTGGGATCACCGTCTCGGTGAGATACTTGATCGAATGAAATGGATGCGCGTGGAAGCCATCGCATACCTCACCCGCCAGCCGACACATGTATTCGTTGACCCCGGCAATGTAGATGGGAATCTTCGGCCACTCGATCGGCCCCGGATTGAAGAAGGGCGTCATCAACGTGAAATTGTAGAACTTGCCGACGAAGCTCGGCCGGGTGCCATTTTGCCAGCAGTCCCAGATCGCGCGGATCATTTGGATCATCTCGCGGAGCTTCGGGCCTGGGTGTTCCCAGCGCACGCCGAAGCGGCGCTCGTTGTGTCCCTTCACCTGCGTCCCTAGGCCGAGGATGAAACGTCCCTTCGACAGCGCCTGCAGGTCCCACCCGATCTCCGCTAGCACCATCGGACTGCGCGGGAACGCGACGGCAATCGAGGTGCCGAGCTTGATCCGCTCGGTGTGTTCCGCCGCCACCACCAATGGGAAGAATGGATCGTGACTGGTTTCGGCCGTCCACAGCGCGTCGAATCCCATCTGCTCAGCAGCGCGGGCAGCGGCCGGCACATCGCGCAACGAAGCACTCATCAATCCGGTATCGAGTTTCACAGGTATCCTCCTCCAAGCGTGACGTCGATGTGCGGCCACCATAACCAAAGGCTCCGGTTCTTCCAAGAAGGGGCGTGGTCAAAATGGGGCGTGCGATGGATGGCAGCGTGGTATAGTCGCGCCATGCTCGACAGCGCGTTTGGCAAACCCGGCGCGACGATCGACCGCGCACTCAATCACCTCGCCGACGTGTGCGTGCGGTGGACGATTACCCCGAACGCGCTGACCTACGCCGCGGTCGTGCTCGGAATTGTCGCGGGGGGACTCTTCGCCCTCGACTGGATGTGGACGGCTCTCGGCGTCGTGTTGTTGTCCGGGGTAGCCGACGCGATCGATGGCCGGGTCGCTCGACGCGGCAGCGGTAGCACGCGCTGGGGTGGCGTGCTCGATCTAACCTTCGACCGCGTAGTAGAAGCCGCGGTGCTACTCGGCATCGCCCTGCCCCGCCCGGCGTGGCATGCGCCAGCACTCGTGCTAGCGGCGACATGGTACGTCAACCTCTGCGTGTTCCTCGCCATCGGCGCCGCCAGCGAGGGGGCCAGCGCGAAAGTGATTCACTACGCCCCCGGGTTGTTGGAGCGCGCGGAGCTGCTCGTGCTCGCGCTGGTGGTGGTTGCGCTCCCCAGTCTCGCGCCAACGGCGGCATACGTTTACGCAGCGCTCGAAGTGGTCACCGCGACTCAGCGGTTCACCTACGGCCGCCGCGCGCTCGGCAGCCTCCGATGAGGCGCGCTCACGGCCTCACCGCCAGCCGGTTCAGCAACGGACGCGCGAACTCGGCTTCGCGGCTAGTCGGCGCCAGGCGTATGGTCATTTCAAGGTGCTCGCGCGCAAGCGCGAGGTCGTTCGTCATGAGACCCAGCGAGCCGAGCGCGTAGTGGGCGGGCGTGAGACGCGGGCTCACCTGTAGCGCGGCTTCCAAAAACTGTCGCGCGTTGGCCAAGGCATCGCCAGCCCCACGACCATCACCGCGATCGAGCGCACTCTTGCCGCGATTCCAGTACAGCACCCCCAAATTGTAGAGCGGATCTGGATAGTCAGCCTTGGCCGCCACCGCTTGGCGCAAGAGTGGCTCAGCATCCTCGTTACGACCGGTGTGCATGTAGAGCGAGCCGAGATTGTTTAGGATGAGCGGCACACCTGTCGCATCGGCGCGCGCCAGTGCCTCGCGGTAGGCGCGTTCTGCGACCGCGGGCTGGCCGGCCGCGTCCGACGCCTTCGCCAATTCAAAGCGCGGGAGCCACAGATCTGGATCACGCGCGGCGGTGGCACTCCACAGCGACAGGTCATTGTGCCAGGTCTGGTTGCGGCGAACCGTGCCGGCCGCTCCAACAACCACCACCAACGCTGTGGCTACGGTCACGATCAGCGTCCGGCGTGCGCCGGCCGCAGACCATCGCGTCGCCCAGTGCGCGACCAGCAAACAGAAACCGATCGAGGGGAGGTAGAGATAGCGCTCAGCAAACGGCGCCGCGGGGACCCGCCAGACGATCGGCAAAAGCGCAGGCACCAGTGTCAGGCCGACCCATGCGAGGAGAAACCGTGCGGCCGGGTCCGGCCTGCCACGTACCAAGTACCAGATGACACCAACTACCACCGCGAGCGAGAGCGTCGTGTACAGCCACAGCGGCTGTGCCGAGGTAATCAGCAAGTTGAGATTGTAGGGCATGACCAGTTTGGTCATGTAGAGCCCAACGAACGCCAGCAGCCACGCGACCTCTGGCATGTGGGCCGGCTCGCGCGGCGTCACCGCTCCCGCGTCGACCCGCAGCGCGGCATAGACGACCACGGCAAGGCCAACGGTGATCCAGTCCTGCCATCGCTGACGTGCCGGAACGCGACTCATCACGACGCCTGCGATCGGCAACAGCACCGCGGCACACACTGCCGTTTCCTTGCTCAACAGCGCGCCGAGTACGAGCACCGCCGCAATCACTAGGCGCCGGGCCCGGTTCATCCGCAGCACCATCAACGCGGGGAGAAGGCACAGCGCCGCCAGCACATCGGAGCGACCGGCGATCCAAGCCACTGATTCGGTGTGAATCGGGTGAACGGCGAAGAGGGCCGAACCCATCACCGCCGCCCGCACGCCGATGCCCAGCCTCACGCCAAGCACGAACACCAGCCACGCGACCAACGCATGCGCTACCAGCGGCGTGGCGTGGAACGCCCACGCCGCACCGCCACCAAACCAATTGTCGAAAAGATAGGTCACGAACACCAACGGTCGGTAGTACGTGCTTGCAAACTCGAGATCGACTGGCGGAACCACCAACGCGCGCCAGCTTGTAAACGCCGACAATTGGCGCTCGACGATCACCGGATCGTCCCAGACGAAACCGTTACGCAATGTGTTGGCGTAACACGCGACACCGAGCAATACGGGAAGAGCGCTCGCCGCCAGCATACGCGGCCGCGAGGTGGTCGACTCCACAGTGGGCGCCGTGTGAGCCACCGCCGCTAGTTGCGGGCTCGCTGCAGGCGGTCAGTCAGCAGCGGCACAACCTCAGCGTAGTCGCCGACGATGCCGTAGTCGGCGGCTTTGAACACCGGCGCCTTGGCGTTCTTGTTGATCGCGACGATCACGCCGGCGCGACGGACGCCCACCATGTGCTCCATCGCGCCACGGATGCCGATGGCCACGTAGAGCTGCGGCGCGATCGCTCGCCCCGTCAGCCCGACTTGATACTGGCGCGGCAACCAGCTCGCGTCCGACACATCGCGGGTGCTGCACATTGCCGCGTTCAACACTTTAGCCAGCGGCTCGAGCGCCGCGAGATTGGCTGCACTCCCCAAGCCCATGCCAACGCCGATCACGACCGGCGCATGATCGAGCGCGGCTGCACTCTCCGCCGTCCGACGCTGCGCGACGACATTGACGCGCGCGACCTGGTTCGGAACCGGCAGGCGCTCGACCACGGCGCGCCGCGACGTGTCGGGCGTGGCCGCGTCGAGTAAACCCGGCCGCACGGTTGCCATCTCCGGTCGTGTCTTGGAGAGGATCGGCGCAACCACACTGCCACCGAACGCCGGCTTGTACTGCAGCAGCCGGCCTTCGCCGTCGAGATCGAGATCGATGCAATCGCCCGTCAGGCCCAGGCCGAGGCGGGCCGCCACCCGCGGCGCCAGATCGCGACCCATCACCGTCGCCGGCAGCAACACCACTCCCGGCTGGCGGGTGCGGATAGCGTCGGCGACAATCGCCGCCCACAGTTCAGTGTCGTAGTGCGGCAGACGCGCATGATCCGCCACCAACACATGCTGAGCGCCATAGTGCGCGCACTCCGTTGCGTGGCGCTCGGCGCCAGCGCCGATGATGAACGCGGTCACCGACGCGTCCATCCGTTGCGCGAGTTCCGCTGCCTTGCCGAGCAATTCGTATGTCACCGGCCGCACACGCTCGTGCAGCACCTCGCCAAGCACCCAAATGTCCTTGGCTCCGGCACGCGGGACCGTCCCGGCAGCAGGCGTGCGAGGGGCAGCCGTTGCCTGCCACTCGCCGAAGAGGCCGTGCTTCAACAGCGCACTGACAAGTTGATCAACGACCTGCTCCAGGGTGTCACCCGTGAGCACCTGACCGCGCCGCTTGGTTTCGATCGTTTCCAGCCCTGCGACCCACGTCGGCGAACCACTCGTCCCCAATTGCTCGGTCGCGAGCGGCAACTCGGCTGCGGTCACTGTCACGATCGGCTTCTGTTTGGCTTGTTCGCGGTCAGTCTTGGACGGGAAGCGTTCAGGCGCCAAGTCCTCGGCGGCAGTCACCAGCGCTGGCCACCCAACTTCGACGGTTTCGAACCCGTTGTCGGTTTCTCGCTCCGACGTAATGCGTCGAGTAGCCACATTGACCTCGATCGTGTGCGCGCCGGTGATCTGCGCGACATCGAGCAACTCGGCGACTTCGGGTCCGACCTGACCGGTTTCCGCATCGACGCTGTGGCGACCGCACAGAATGAGATCGAACGGTTCGCGACGGATCGCGGCCGCTAACACCCGCGCGGTGGCGAGCGTATCCGACCCCGCGAACGCGCGATCGCACAGATGGACGGCACGATCCGCGCCCAGCGCCAGACACTCCGCTAACGCTTCCCGGGCTTGTGGCGGTCCCATCGTGAGCACGACCACTTCGCCTCCGTGTGCACGCACCAGGTCCACGGCCTTAATCAGTGCCCGCACGTCGAACGAGCTGACTTCGGTCGGTACACCCTCGCGCTTCAACGTCTTCGAGGTTGCATCGAACTGCATCGCCGAGACGACGGGCACCTGCTTTATGCACACCACAATACGCACGCCGCTTGCCTCCGCTCTTCTGAATTGTACGCACCGTGTGACAGCAATCGGGAGCGAGTGCAAACCTGCATCCGAGGGTAGTGTCCTAATTTGAAGCTTTGGGAGGAGTGCTCTTAGCCTTCGGAGTGCTCATAGCGATGGCGTGTTGGAATTTCTGCGGAGTAAACTCTGAATCAATCGCTCCACGCCGCACGCGCTCTAGAACGTGGTCAGTAAGCGGCTGGCATTGAACCACGAAGCCGCCCTCCAGCATGGCGTCCCGCACTACCACTGAGAGTTGTCGGCCCTCTTCATAGGAAACAGCCATCGGCTGATGGCCGATGCTTGGGTGATCATGCGATTGAAGCACGCACGTCAGGTCATCCCATCCGTTGTGCCGCAAGCGCCTGAGGGGAAAGATCACCACGTCGCCCGTGGCGGAGGGGCCATCGGCGACAATCCACAGTCTTTCCGGACTAGTCGGATTACGATTGAGAAACGTGTGGCCGGCTGCGCAGGTCCAGGAAGTAGGTGTCTTCGGCATCGTGAGTTAGCTGCCTGATTTCTTCCTGTGACTTGCCTTCGTGGTGCAGGATAGTTTGCGGATCAATCGGATCAGAAGAGCCATCTGGATCAACCCACTCTGGAAGATCGTGAGTGAGGTCCCGAAGCGCCCATTTGTCCAAGGGTCCATACTTGCTGTCGACTTCATCGAGGATTCTCAACTCATACTTGGACAGTTCATCTGTTTCGAGTTCCCGCGCAAGCGCCACCTCATAACTCGTGGAGGTAGTGATATACTCAGACCAAGGCGAAGGGGTTCGCGACCCCCAATTGATGAGGTCCAGGACGGTGGAGAGAACAGGGCCATGTGGCATCGATACCATGTGATCGCCCGTTATCATCCGACCGCGCTCCACGAGAACCCGACGATCCGCCAGATATAGAAGCTTGATCAGCTTCATGTAATTGAGACGCCCGCCACGCAGCTTTATCAGGTATGCAGCGGCTTGCGCGGCCTTCCGCTCGTTGAACCGGAACCTCATTCCTAAGAGCGTAGCAGTTCATCCCCGCCGAGTCACTAGGAATGACACTCATCACTGTCGCCTCTTGCGTGCATCGGTGACGATCGCTGCGCGTACTGCATCGATGGCTGAGTTGATAGGAGCCACACCTAGCACCGCCACATGGTGCAGCGTGTCGTCATCGCCGCGATAGCTCCAAGCATAGGCGCGCTGCGCATTCGGGTGCCCACGGATCGCGAACACTTCCACGTCGCCTTGCCATACAGGCTCACCGTTGACCGTCTCATTCACGGGTACGGACTCAACGTGCTGGCTATCGAGTCCATGCAGATCGCGGATTGTCTTCCGTAGGCGCGCAACATCGTTCATGCTGCCATATCCACCAGGTCGCCGATGCTGAGGGCACTCGGCAGCACGCCAGCCTCCATCGCGGGAGTGCAACGAATCGTGCGGTGCTCTCGGACGAAGTTGTAAAATGCGAAGTACAGGTCCATCGATGCCTTGAAGTTCTCCAGCTTCTTGCTGAAACCGAGACTCAAGCGCGTGAGTCGTCGGCAGTGAGTCCGGATACTCAGGTTGCTGCGCTCGACCAGCGAAGTCGAAACAAGGTCCATGTTCGGATACCCGATCAAGTCGTCTTTCTCGCTGCTCACTACACGCGGCGGACTGTAGCGGCCACGACCGGCCGGCGTCTCTGCGTATTCCTTTACCACGGTCGCGTAGTCAACGTCGCGACCAAACGCTTGTTCGATGGCGTGCACGTAGGCCGGAAAACCGTCGCTCGAAATCTGCACGCGGTTGCGCAGCCGCGACGCCAGATCGTCAACGAACTCCATCGTGGTGTGATAGGTGCGCTTGCCGACCTTGTAGCTCGGAATCAGCTTGCTCACCGGATCGAGTGCAACGAAGGTGTACTGATCGCCAACACGCGACCAGTCGTCGCCCTCTTCGACGTTCTTGTTCTTCTTGGCGACGAACGCCCAGATTTCGTCGACCTCGATTCGGCGGCAATCCAGATCGCGGAGCGCCCAATCGCTGAACTCGGCACACTTGGTGCCCACGCGCACCATCAGCCGGAGAATCGTATCGCGATGCACGCCGGTGATGCGCTCCGCGCTACGCACGCTAGAGCCCTCCAGCAACATCGAAATCACCGCTACCTGTTTGTCCTTCTTGAGTACGTTCGCCATATGATTCTCCCGGAGAATTTGCTAAAGGAGACGGAGGGCGGGGGTTTCGGTCCCCACTCGCGCTGCCACGCGAGCCCTAGGGTTGTAACGCCCGTTATCAGCGCCAGCTTGCGGCACCCTCCGAAGGGTAGGACCCCGGCCAGGCTCGGATTTGGAGTTCGAGACCTGGCCGGCACCCAACGCCACCACAACAACCATTGATGCGCGAGCTTTGGAGTTTCGCGACGAATTGCCTGTGTCGTTGAACATGATCGAAGTCTACCAGTTTGCCGCGCCAGGTCAAGAGCCAAAAGCGTATTTGGCGATTTTTTAGCTCGACACAATTGGCGCGCCGGCATGCGACAAAATGTGTTGACGTGAGCCATCGTATTCACTACACTGCTTTCGAGGAGGAGACGCCAATGCCAGACCCATCCGAGAAGACGCGAAAGGCCGTTCATAGGAGCCCGAGGTACCCTGGAATGCCTTTGCCTGAGGCCATTGAGAAGGCACGGCAGATATATGCAGTGGAGAAGCGCGTCGCGACTACGCCCGAAGTGATCGCTACACAGCTTGGGTACACTCCGGGAACCGGCCCTGCCAACCGTGTTATGTCTGCCCTAAAGCAGTATAGGTTACTAGAGGAAAGTTCGGGCAGATTCAAAATATCGGATCTGGCTTTCAACATTCTGCACCTTTCCGAAGAGGCACCTGAGAGGCTAGCCGCCATAAGGGAAGCGGCCAAAAGCCCTGATATAATACGGGAAATTCTCCAGGAGTTCCCTGATGGGCTACCTTCTGACGCAACGTTGGGTGATTTCTTACTGAAGCGTAACTTTAACCCTGGTAGTGTCTCCTTCCTAATAAAGGTAGTGGCTGAGACAATATCCCTTGCAAAGCTTCAAGCTGATAACTATGAAGGTGGGACGGAGAACATCGCGTCGATGCCGCAACAACTGCCAGCAAATCGGACCTCGGAGCCTGCGAGCGTCACGGTCAACCGTGCGATACGGGAACGCATGGAAGCCGCAGGCGAGCGTGAGTTTGTCTATTGCCCATTTGGGCCGGATCGCGCGGGCCGTGTGTTGATCAAAGGTGATCCAACCCAAGCGGATATTGATGACCTGATCGCCTATCTGGAAATTGCGAAGCGACGGCTACCACCTGAAACGATTTGACAGGAGCGAGCAATGGCCAAGCCGAAGAAAGAGGGAATCCATTGGGTACAGCGAGGACGTAAACTCGTCCGCATTGTCCCGCCGTTGATGGCGCGCACGCTGGTTGTGGATCAGGCGTCGACCATGGCTGTCTATTTGGGCAAGTACATCGGCCAAACTCTCACGATGAGAATCGGGAGCGGCTCCGGCGCACGCATCGTACACCTGGAGGCGGAGCAGGCGCGCGAACTAGCCTATTCGCTCCTCCTCGCTGCGGAGCGATTGAGTATGTACGAAGACGGTTCGCCGGCAGAGCCCGGATTCGATTGAGCCGATTTCAAATTAGGACACTACCCATCCGAGAGGATCAGTGGCATTCGGGGCTTGAACAGTTTAGGCTTGGGAGCTGATGCGTTCGCCACTGTGGGTGCTACCCGTACTGGTCCTGGCGACGGGATGTCACTCCCCTGAGGCTGTACCGAAGCAGCCGAAGGAGATCGTCGACTTGTCGCCAGCCCTCAGCGAGGACAGCCCCTGTCGTCAGCTCGGCCACCGGACCTGTGACTTCCTCGGCGTCGCGCGGCAGACGTTCGCACCGGTGGTCCCCACCAATCCGAACTACGCCTTCGGCATGATGAGCTACAGCCTCCTGAGCCATGGCGGCGCTCATCTCGATGCTTCGGCTCGATTGCTGCGCGACGGCATGCGGGCTGACCAGGTATCACTCGACCGCTTCTATGGACCGGCGCGCGTATGGGATCTGCGCTGGCACGATCGCAACACCCTGTTGCAGGTCAACGACCTCGGTCAGCAACCGCCGGTTCTTCCCGGAGAGGTGCTGCTACTGCTCACGGGCTACACTCCGCCACCAGCCAACGAATGGCCGGTGTACAGCGCGCTGTCGCCGCAAGCGGCGAGCTGGCTCGTCGCTCGGGCGCCGCGCGCGGTCGGCACCGACATGCCGAGTCTGGGCAGCTTCGAACACTATGCGCAGCTCCTCGAACTGAGCCGGTCTCCGGACGAAGTGTGGGCCGAGACGCTGCCGTTTTTTCAGGCCGGCATTCCAGTCATCGAAGGCCTCATCAATCTCGAGCAGCTGGTCGACAAGCCCGCTGTGACGTTTGCTGGCTTTCCGCTCGCGGTCGCCGACCGCAGCGGCGCACCGATGCGTGCGGTTGCATTGGTATATTGATTGACTCCCCAAAACCTTTTCCCTATTGTCCCGCCGTTCCCCTCATGCGCATCACGTTGTTACCGCAGCACAAGCAGGTCGATCTGCCCGGACGGCATCGGGTTGCGGAAGTGCTGCGGCACCTCGGCATGCTGCCGGGCACCGCGATGGTCATCCGCGGCGATGAATTGGTGACCGAGCAAGACTTCCTTGAAGCCGACGACAACGTCGAGATCCGCTCCGTGATTTCGGGCGGAGCGTAGCCGCGGAGGGCAGTCATGAAGTGCACACGCTGCCGTGAACGCGCCGAGGTCCATCTGCGACAGCACAATTCGGCGTTCTGTCGCGGCTGTTTCCAGTTTTTCTTTCATCGTCAAGTCGAGCGCGCGATTCAGCACGAGCACATGTTCACTCTCGATGATGAAGTGCTCGTCGCCGTGTCGGGCGGCAAGGACAGCTTGGCGTTGTGGGACGTGCTGATCGCGCTCGGTTACCGCACGGTGGGCGTACACCTCGCGCTCGGCATCGGTGAGTACTCCGCGACGTCGACTGAGAAGACGGAGCGATTTGCCCGCGCGCGCGGCTTGCGACTCATCAAACTCACACTAGCCGACGAAGGCCCGGGGCTGGCGATCGCGAACGTGGCGAACGCCACGAATCGCAAATCGTGCGCCGCGTGCGGCACCGTGAAGCGGCACTACTTCGATCAGTTGGCCAACGAACACGGCTTTCGCGTCGTCGCTACCGGGCACAATCTCGACGACGAAGCGGCGCGCCTGCTCGGCAACGTGTTGCACTGGCAGACCGAGCACCTCGCCAAGCAGCATCCGGTGCTGGAACCCAATCACGAGAAATTTTCGCGCAAGGTCAAGCCGCTATTCCGTGTCAGCGAATACGAAACAGCCGTGTACGCGTTCTTTCGCGGCATCGACTACGTGATTGACGAGTGTCCCAACAGCGTCGGCGCAACCCAGCTGATCTACAAGGATGTGCTCAACCGACTGGAAGCGGCAATGCCGGGCACCAAGCTGACCTTCGTGAAGGAATTTCTGCGCAGCGGCCGCCCAGCGTTCGTCACGGCCGAAGCGCTGCCGCCGCCGCAATCGTGCGAGGGCTGCGGCATGCCGTCATTCGGAACGCTGTGCTCGTTCTGTCGCCTCAGCGCCGAGGTCGAACGCAAACAAGGGCCGGCGCACGTGAACTAGGCCGATGACGGATTCTCCACGGACCGCTCGTCTGGTGGCCGGCGACAGCGTGTTGTTCATCGACCACAAAGAACGCGAATACCTGCGCACGCTGCGAGCGGGCGGCCGGGTCAACTTGCGCAGTGGATCGCTGCAAGCCGATCAGCTCATCGGGCAGGAAGAAGGCACGGTCGTTTACAACACGGCGCGTGAGCCGTTTCTGATGCTGCGGCCGACGTTCGCGCAACTTATTCCGAATCTGCCGCGCAAGGCGCAAGTGATCTACCCGAAGGACATCGGGCCGATCCTGCTGTGGGGCGACATGTATCCGGGCGCCACCGTCGTCGAGATCGGCGCCGGCCCCGGCGCATTGACGATGGCGCTGCTGCGCGCGGTGGGGCCGCACGGCCACGTCACCTCGTATGAGGCGCGCGCCGACTTCGTCGAGATGGCGCGCCACAACGTCGAGCAATTTCACGGACCAGCGGCCAATTGGACACTCAAGTTGGCCGACGCGGCGGCGGGCATCAGCGAACGGAACGTCGACCGCATGGTGCTCGACCTCGCCGAGCCGTGGCAGCTACTGCCGCAGATCAAAGCCGCGTTGCGCCCGGGCGGCCTGGTGATGGGGTACGTCCCCACTGCGTTGCAGATCAAAGAATGGGTCGACGGGTTGCGCGCGCACGGCTTCGGGGCGGTGCAAGTGATGGAGACGCTGCAGCGCTTCTGGCACGTGAAGGCCCGCAGCGTTCGGCCGGAACACCGCATGGTGGCGCACACCGGCTTTATCACCGTTGCCCGCCGCCTGGCCGCGGCGACCGCGGCGGCCCTTGCAGAGCAGCCGACGAACGTTTCTGCCGACGATGCGGATACCGAGGCGCCCGACGACGCCGACGACCCGACGGTCGACATTGACTCTTGACCTTGGGCTGTAGTAGCGAGTCGTCTCGTCTGGTCGCGTTGTCGCTCATGACCAAGGACGATTTACGACGCAAAGTCTGGATGCGGTTGAAGTTGGCGGAAGCGATTCGCTTCCCCGCCGTCGAAGGACGGGTGCCGAATTTTGCCGGAGCCGATCACGCTGCGCTGTTGCTCGGGGAGCTGACGCTCTGGAAGCGCGCGAAAGCGCTCAAGATCAGTAGCGACGCCCCGCAACGCAGCATCCGCCACCTCGCCATCGTGCAGGGCAAGATCGTCTACATTCCCGTCCCACATCTGCGCGGGGACAAGTGCTTCGTCGAGATTGATCCCGAGCGACTCGGCGTCCGCGCCCTGCGGGCGTTGAGTATCAAGGGCGCCTTGCGATTCGGTCGCTTGGTGGCACCACATGAGATGCAGCCGGTGGATCTCATCGTCTGTGGCTCGATGGCGGTGAGTCGGCAAGGCGCGCGCCTGGGCAGCGGGGGCGGCTACTGCGATCTCGAGTACGCGCTGTTGCGCAAGGACGGCAAGGTCCGCGAGTACACGCCGATTCTGACGACGATCCATCCGCTGCAAATCGTCGAGGAGCGCATCCCCATGCGCGGGCATGACCTTCCCGTCGACTTTCTGGTTACTCCTGAGCAGGTCATCGCGGCACCCAGCCTGCACCCGCGACCCCGCGGCATCATGTGGGATCTTTTGGCTGAAGAACGCATTCGAGCCATTCCCGCTCTGCAGCGTGGCCGTCGCGAAGTCCGCGGCGCCCCGACACCACGGCAGATCTAGGAAGCGACTACGTCAGTCATAGCTGCCCTGGATGCGGAGCCGCGGGCCGCAGCGTAAACCAAAAGGTCGTGCCGTGCTCGGGGGCGGCCTCCAACCAGATGCGGCCGCCATGCTTCTCGATGATTTTGCGGACGAGAGTCAGGCCGATTCCCTCGCCGGACGCGCTGCCGTTGGCCAGGCGATGAAAGAGTCGAAAGACGGCCTCGTGTTTCGCCGCAGGAATTCCCGGTCCGGTATCGCGCACGTAGCAGATGCACGTGCCAGACTCGCTCCGGGAACCGATCTCGATACGGCGCAAGGGTCGGTCGTCCATGTACTTGATCGCATTGTCGACCAGATTGCTGATCGCTTGACTGAGCCGCCCGGGATCGCCGACCACCACCGGCAGATGGCCGAGCGCGACTGTGATCGCCTTCTGGTCGAGCTGATAGTGAAACGAATCGATTATCTTGCCCACCATCGGTCCCAGCGGCACCGCATCGGTGGGATGGGTGCGCGTCGCGATACGCGAGACGTTCAACAACGAACCGATCAGACTATCCATGCGGGCCGCCGCCGCCGTGACAAACCGGATCGACTCCTCGATGTCCGCGAGGGTGGCGCGGCTCTCGGGACTCGCCGGTCGTTGCTGCTGTAGCTCATCGAGCCCGATCTGGATCTCACGGGTAAAGCCTTGCACGTTGATGAGCGGTGCGCGCAAATCGTGCGAGGCCACGTAGAGGAGATCCTCCATCTCCTGGTTTGCCACCGCGAGCCGCGCGCTCTGCTGCTCAAAGGCGGCGGCCAGATCGCCCTGGGCTGTCAGCGCCTGCTCCATCGCGTGGCGGGTGCGAAACTCGCGCACCCGCAGGGCGCGTCCAGCCCGCAGACCGACGAGGGCAACCGCACTCGCGGTGAGGAGAAACGACACGTGAATCGCGAAGCGTCCTACATTCAGCATGTCCCCCTGGACCAAGGCGGCGATGAGGTACGTCATCACGATCGTCCCGCAGAGCAGTATGGCGTCGCGCACGCGCCACGGAATGCCCATGACGAGTGTGAGAGTGAGCAGGACGAATACAGCGAAGTATGGTGTGTCGTATCCTTCCAAGAGCACGAAGATACCCGCCATCATGAACGCGACCGCGATACCCAATAGCGTAGCCAGCCACTCCGGACGGGTCCTTCCCACCGAGTGCCAGCGCAGCGTCCCGTAGATGGCGGCAGTGAGCGTCACGCAAGCGAGCCGCGTCGTGATCAAGACACCAAGGTGTTGTCGATAGAACCAGTAGTCGGGGATCGCATAGAGCGGCGCGATCAATAGCGTCAGCATGCACGCGACCTCGGTTCGCCGACGAAGCAGTCGGCGGCTTTCCGCATTGAATGCCTCTTGGAGGCGCGCTTCGAGAGTCTCAGCCATGTCCGGGGCTCACCACGCGGGTCTGCACCAGGTCTGTGGGCTGCAAGCCATATGCCGTGTTCCCCGCGGCTCATGGGTTCGCCGTTCGGTTCATCTACGGTTCGGCAAAGCAGCCCGAAATTGTAACGGGGTACAGATTTGGACGCGCGTGCGGTTGCACGTGCAAGCCGGGTTCGATAAACGCACCGCGATGTCAGACTACAAGCGGCCACTGCCGCAGCCAGATCGCGAAACCAGCTTCTATTGGGAGGCGGCCCGGCGCCATGAACTCGCGATTCTGCGCTGCGATCGCTGTGGCTACTACATCCACTACCCGCGGGCCGAGTGCCCACGCTGCGGGGCGAGCAGTTTGCACCCGGGTCGCATGAGCGGTCAGGGAACTGTGCACTCTTTCACTGTCACCCACTACGTGTCCGCGCCCGGATTCGAGGACGCGATTCCGTTCGTGGTCGCGCTGATTGAGCTTGCCGAACAACCAAACCTGCGAATCACGGCGAATTTGCGCGACTGCCCACCAGCGGCGGTGCGCATCGGAATGCCAGTCGAAGCCGTATTTGACGATGTCACGCCAGAGATTACGCTGCCGCAGTTTCGACCGCGGCAGTAGCGACTGCACCGCGATTGCGAGAGCGCGCGGGTTCTGATTAGAATCGCGTGATTTGATCCCGCGCGGTGAGGAGGCATTGATGTCAACACAAGGAAATGGCGAGAAGAAGGAGCGATCCTGGCCCGCAGTAGTGGGCTGGGGCAGCTTGGCCCTGTTCAGCATCGGCTTCGTGTGGGTCATCAGTACCCAGCTCGGCGAGTCGTGGAGCAAACGCGAAGAGGAAGCCAAGAAGACCGTACGGGAGTACAAACCCGACAACACGCTCACGCTGGATGACATGACCAAGGTGCTTCTGACGCAAGGGACCGACGTCGACGTGTTTGTCGGTGAGTTCTCATGGGAGTCGAAGCAGAAGGACGGTCCGGAATACGAAGTGATCCTCACCTGGCGAGAAGGCAACCATCATCGCCAAGCGGTGTGGCGAATCGATCTCAAGAACAAGGACGTCCGACCTCAGGGTGATGAAGCGGCCGCCATTCCCAAGCGTGCCGCCGAGAAGCGAGCGAAGGGAGGGGCCTGAGGCGCCGACATCAGGGACGGTCACCCTTGGCGCCTCGCGCTGGCCGCCGGCGTCGCGCCTGAATTCGTGAAGTGCGTTCGCGCCACTTCTGCACGCTGAGCGCATGCCGCTCGATCATCTCAGCGGGACAGCGGTACATGAACCACCGTGAGGCCGCACCGATGCAGATGACATCGTCCAGCATTCCGATGCTGAGCGTATCGGGAATCAAATCCCGCCCTACAATCCAGTAGACTACCGCTGCGATCAGCGCGATCAACCCCAAGCGATCTGCGCGTCGATCGAACACTGAGAGCAGGTAGACCGCAGCGGCAAACGGAACGTAGCGCTGAAACAGACGCCAGCGATGGACTCGCCATTGGGCGACTAAATTGCGGTCGAGCATCGACGCCGCAACCGCGACCCCCAACAACCCGGCGACGCGCGTGAGCCATCCAAGCCAGATGTGCACCGCCAATCGCAAGAGATTCGTGATCCGATGGTACCACCAACGTAGCGACCGATCGCTCAGCCCTTCGTCCGACGTTACGTTCCCTTGTGCTGCCAACGCCTGTCCCTGCATCACAACGTCAACGCCTTGCCCAACGTCCCACGGAAGCGAAGCGCCGGCTGCGGGAGTCGGCGCGCTAACAAGCGCCAACAGCCCTGCGCACGCCATCGCGGCTGCCAATGCCGTTCTAACGCTGCGAGCGACAACGATGAGCATGCTCATACCAATGCTGCAGAGCACGCCTGAATGTCAAACAGCTCCCGGTGTCACGAAAGCGCAAGGCGGCGCAAAGGCGCCAAGCCAGTGTCACCCACCTTTGGTGCGCGCTGCATACGAGCCGCGCCGCGGATGCTGCATCGGGGTACGGCCGTCGTGGCATATGGCTTGCTCGATATCGGCTCAGCATAGGTTGGTGATCAAGTGGATCACCAGGAAGGATCAATATGGAGGATCAGATTGGCAACTTGGTGCGGACGCTACGCGCTCGTCTCGGAATGACCCAAGAGGAATTTGCGCACGCCCTCGGACTGACCGTCGGAACCGTGAATCGCTGGGAGAACCGTCGCTTCCGGCCGAGCAAATTGGCCCGTGCGACGATTACCGAATTCGCCCGCCGTCGCGGCATCGCAATCGAGCCGAATCCCGCCATCGCCGACTCAATCGAGGATCAGCGCAAGGTGGCCTGACGAAGGCGTCGCCGCTCCGTCTTCTTAGGCGAGTCGAGGCACGCCGATTCGAGAATTCGGACCGCTCACCCTAACCCTGACCAACGTCAAACACGCGGTCGTCGCCGAACTCGGCGACCTTGCGCCAGGCCGGCTCGGCCGCTTGCCATATCAACTCAGTCGCCGCATCCAGTTCGGCATGATGCACGACCACCCATCGAACTTTCGCCCGCTCTCGCAGCATTGTGAGCGCGCCGGGATCCGGTAGGCGTCGTGCCACCGTGCGGAGTTCCGTACTCTCACGCGCCGGATACCCGGTGAACCCGTTGACCAATGGAAGCCAGTGATAGGTGCTGAAATACATGTAGCGGCTCTCGCGCTGAAAGCCGGGAAAACTATCGTCGCCCACTGGAATCTCAACACATACTCCGCCTTCACCGTGTATTCGTAACCAGAGGTAGACAGCGGGAACCGCTGCGCCGACTGGGACCGTCTCCAATCGAAGGTGGGCGCCAGGAAACCTCCGCCCCTCGAAGATGATCGCGATCGTCAATCCCAGCGCGACCAGCCTGCGAACGTTGGGCCGGGCTCCGACCAGATGCATCATGCGCACGCTTCCGCGCGCCGCCAGCAAGGCCACCGCCAAGATCACCAAAATCCCGAACCGCAACGGATAGCGCACCGCACTCATTCCGGGGACGAACCAACCCAGGATGCGGTACGGAAGGGGAATCATGATCGCACCAATCGGCCATGCCGGGCCCTGGGTGAGGATGTACCCACCCGCGGCGAGCGTCAGGAGCGCCGCGCGTCCCGGCCACATCTCGATCCCCAACCGCCGACACCCCAGCACACTGAGTGCGAGCGTCGTGACGCCGAGGTACAGCTCGGTACCAGGCATGAAGAAGCGCCTCCACGGCTCCGCCGCCAGCAGAAAGGAGATGGCCATCGGTTGCTCGTATGGATCGTTCGGAATCACGCCCGATGCCCGCAGCCGCAGATAGGGCAAGCTCATCGGCGCCACCAAGACCGCGGCCGAGCCGACGGCGGCGGCAATCGCCCGCCATTGTCTAGCTGTAAGCGCCCGCGTCAGGAGTGAAGGAAGCAAGAGCAATCCGATGGTCAGAAACGCGAAGTACCCGAGATAGAATGATGTCAACGTTTGCATCGCGAGCAGACCACTCAGCGCGAACAGGTAGTGTCGATTTCCCAATCGGAGATAGCGCGACAAACACAGTACGATGAGCGGCAGATAGAATGTCGCCAACAACTGCACGCGCGTCAGCTCGTTGAATCGCCATGGGCTGAACGCCAACACGCACCCCGCGAGCCATCCCGCCATCGCACTGCCTGTGAGTTCCCGCGCCAAGAGAGCCATCGCTACTCCGGTGAGGACGAAGGACAAGAGCGCGAGCACTTGCGTCGCAAACACGGGATTGTCGCTCAGGAGGTACAACGGTGCAAACAGGGCTTGATAGCCCAGCATGTGTTCCGATCCGGCGAGGGCCTGATTCATCGGCACCAGCACGTTGCCGTTCCACATCTGCAGCGGAGCGGTGGTCAGCGCGTGCGTACCCCAAGAAAGGATCCACAAGTTGAGGAATATATCCTGCCGCCACCACGCACCCGAGGCACCGTAGATGCGCGCATCTACCACGTGGTCCCACAGCTGTGGGCTCAAGGGCCACGTCAGCGCAACCGTCGCGATCGTGAATGTCAGCGCCAGAATGAAGAGGTGTTGCCGTCCGTGTCGTTGCCGCACTAGGCTCTACCTGCAGGTGGACAGACGATAGTCAACCTTCGCCTCACGGTGCGCGAATGACAAACGCGCTGGCGACGCCCGGATTCCCGAGCTGATCGAGCACCCGAACGGTCAGCAATGTATCCCCACTCGGAAAGGCCAGCTCACTACCGATCACCGCGCAAAACTGAACCTTGCTCATGCTGTTGACAAAAAAGAACGAGCCAGCGGACCCCGTGCAGGCCTCGCTTGGCGCCGTGCGCGCACTGAATCGGCAGCCCAAGTCATTGAGAGCATCCGAGATCGGCTGTGTGACATCGAAGCTCGGCGGACTGACCGCCGGCACTCCACCGATCTTTGGTTGGGCCGCATCGCACACCGCAGCGCTGGGATTCGCGCCCAGCGACCGCGACGACTCAATCTGGAAGGCCGGTCGCGCCGCCGGATCGTTCGGATCGTAGTCGAATACCGAGGTGGCCGGGCTCGATCCACTCGGGCCCTTCTTCGCTTCCACGATGAGGAAGAACCCGCGGCTGAGAACAACCGGATAGACGGGGTGTCCGCTGGTGTCCGTACCGACCGGCGTGCGTGGCACGCCGGACAGCGAGGCGACGCCGGCGTACGAGACGTCGGCGCCGATTGGGATCGGCGTCAGCGTGCGCGTGGGTGTCACAGTGGCCGTCCGCGTCGGCGTTACGCTCCGCGTTGTCGTCGGCGTCCTGGTCGCGGACGGAGTTAGGGTGACCGTCACCGTTGGTGTGATGGTTCGCGTCGGCGTCAACGTCTGCGTGATCGTTGGCGTCATCGTGATGGTTGCCGTCAACGACGCTGTCGCGGTTCGCGTCACGGTCGCGCTGCTTGTGGGTGACGGCGTCAATGTAGCCGTTACAGTTCGCGTCAGTGTCACCGTAGCCGTCTGGGTCTGCGACGGCGTTGGGCTCGGGGAGATCGAGGGCGTAACCGTTACGCTGGGGGTGCGTGTCGCCGTGTTCGTTGGCGTCTCGGTTCGTGTGCTGGTGCTGCTGGCGGTGGGAGTAAGCGTGACCGTCGGGGTCACCGTGGGCGTAAGCGACGGGCTGATCGTACCCGTCATGGTGCGTGTGAGTGTCGCGGATAGTGATGGCGTCGGGGAGTTGGTAGCGGTTCGCGTAACGGTCGCCGTGCGCGTCGCCGAGTAAGTGGGGGTTGGGCTTGGTGTCACCGTCGCCGTAGTCGATCCTGTCAACGTCGCGGTCCTGGTGGCGGTCGGCGACCAGGTTGCGGAGCGACTCGCGGTCACGGTCGCCGTGCTCGAGGGAGTCCGCGTCGCGCTGCTCGTCGGGGATAGACTCGGCGTTGGTGACTGACTCCGGGTACGCGTCGGCACCGGCGTGTCGGGGGCGGTCGAGGTGGGAGTTGGCGAAGGCGTAAACGTCAAGATGCGCGTCTTTGTTGGCGTTGATGTAAAGGTCGGCGAACTCGTCCTGGTGAATGTCCGCGTCGGTGTTTCCGTGATGATCGTTCCGGTCCGCGTCGCACTCGCCGTGGTCGCCGTCGTCGATGGCGTCTCCGTGGCAGTGGTGGTGACGGTCGGTGACGCAGACGGACTCGGTGTCGCCGTCGCCGAATGGGTCCGTATTGGAGTCGGCGTCAACGACGGCGTCTCGGTCTCGCTCGGCACCACCCTCGTCGGCGTGCGGGGCGACGGCGACGCGAGCGGTTCCGTCGCCGTCGGTGTCACCGATTCACTCGGCGAGGGCTGAGGACTTGCCGAAGGAGTTGATGTCACGCTCGCTGAGGGCGTCGGCGAGAGCGTCGGCGGTGCTTGCAGTTGTGCGGCGATCACATCCGCTGCCGAGAGCGCGCCGTCATGATTGGCATCGAGTTGCGGGCACAGGGCGCCCTCACCGAACAGCCCGTTCACCACCGCCGTCACCAGCGCCGGACCGCTGGTTGGACACGAGTCGATCCCCCTGGCAACATCCGCCGAGACCAGCACCAACACTATGGCCGCTGCGACGACTCGGACGGCGACGCTTCGCCCCGATCCCACACGACCTTCTCGCTGTTCCAAAATCGTGCGAAGCGAAAGCCGCAGGACTCTCAGTTACCTGCGGGCTTCGCCCGACCCTCGGCCAATAGCCGCTCCAACTTCACGCGTACCAGACTCGGATCGACAATTGGCTTGGCCAGATAGTCATCACAGCCTGCTGACAGAGCCTTCTGCTCGTCGCCCGCCATCGCCTGCGCTGTCAGCGCAATGATGGGGATACCTCGGCCCCGATCCGACGCGCGAATCCGCCGCGTAGCCTCCCAACCATCCATAACCGGCATCTTCAAATCCATGAAAATCAGGTCCGGAGGAGGGCTTGCCTCGACGATCTGTAGTGCCTCCTGGCCGTTGCTTGCCTCGACAATATCGAATTCGCCGATCCGCTTAAGACGGTAGACGAGAATCCGTCTATTATCGAGATTGTCCTCAACCACCAGAATCCGCTTGAGCGTCATAGGCCTTCTTGTAGCGCAACCCTTCACGAAATTCGAGTCCAAATCCGCAGCGTACCGTCCAAAAGAAAAGGGCCGAGAACGCGATCACGTCCCCGGCCCTGCTTGCACCTGCAAGACTTACAATCTGGACACTACGGCGCCGGAATTGAAATCGTATCGCCGAATCCAGCTCCCCGGCTACCGTCAAAGTGCAGATTCGCCGCTGTCGAGAACGACCCGCGCGCACCGCTGTGCGTCTCCTCGGAAATGCCGAGCAATCCGTGCCCAGCTTCGTTGGTCGGCACGCCACGGATACGCGTTTGACCCGTAATCGTCCCTTGAACGCCAACGCTAAAAATCGATGTCGCGTCGCCCGGATCGACCCCCGGAACGCTATCGATGTCGGACAACCGCGTCGTTTCGAAGCACTGCACGTGCCGATTCGACGAGAAGCGCTGTTCGAATTCGTTGATAATCAGCAACTGCGCCACCGTGATACCTGGCGGCCCGATCTGGGTTTCGGGGGCCTCTGTGCACGGCACCAGCGTCAACGTCGTTCCAACCGAGTCATTGTCACCGAATGGATCAGCCCCATCGAAGAAGTGATCCAGAATCAACGTTCCCGGGCACGACGCGTGAGTCGCGGTGGTGCAGTTGCCACCGTTCGTCCCCAGACAGAGCACCCCAGTGTCGATCGGTCCCGATGATGCCCCGACCACACTTTGGATCCCGATCGCGCTGTACTCGCGTACATCGACGCTGCCACCATTCCCCGTCGTTGACGCATAGATTCGCGCCGAACCGGTAAAGTCGTTGACTCCGGTTAGCGCCTGCGGCGTGGAGCCGGCCGTTACGGTGTCAACCTCGATGCACTTCAACTCGCCGATAAAGGGTTGGCGTGGGACGCCTTTGATCACCCCTTCCTGAGGATCGCCACAGGGGTCGCCGGGTCGGTTGCACGGCAGAGTTGTCGTATTCTGGCTTGCTACGAAGCCGATTGGCTGGCCAGGGCTCGCACCGATTTCAAAGTTGTCAGCGGTCCAACTGGTCACGCACCGCTGGCCACTCGCCCGGCAATTGAGGGCGGGATCCGAGCTATTCGGATCGCAGGCATCCGGATTGGCGTTCCCGCACGGTCCGCCGCAACAGCTATTCGCTCCCACCCAAAAGCAAAGTAGGTTGGCGATATCCGAACTGGTATTTTGAATCTGGATCACGGTATCGACACTCACCCCGCCGGTCAGTGTCCCAGCCGTGTCTACGAGTACCTTTGGAAACACCAGAACCGCAGCCCCTTGATCCGATGCGACGATCTGACCTCGCGCGCCGCTGCTCATCAGGAGAACGGCCACCGCACCCAACCAAGCAAGGGCGGCTCGTGAGTGGTCCGGCCTACGTGTACGCATTGCCCGTCTCCTTTCATCCATCAAACGATTACCCGCTGCGTGCAATCGCTCCATGATTTCCACCTCGTCGCCCTATTCCCCGGAAATCCGAATCGACGCAGGCGAGCCAGCCGGGCCCGTGGCTGGCAGATTCGAAGCCTTGTCGGCACCCAACTGCGACATGTTTATCGAGGACGTAGCGCTGTTGCTGTTGCTATCGGTCACCACGCTGTCGAACACGCCCAGCAGACCAACCTGAGAGTTTGGCGTCAAGATAGCCGTGTAGAACTGCGTCGGCGCTCCGCTGAAGTACGACCCAAACACTGAGCCACTACCGCCCAGCGCGAGTTCGCGCCAGCATGTGACATTCAGTGCACCGTCGAACGACAATTGATTCTCGAATTCGTCGATGCGATTGACGCTCACCGACACGCTGGCCGGCACGAGGTTCTCGAAATCCGCCGAGCACGGAATCAACGTCATGAAGCTGCGCGATACAGATCCCGATCCTAAGACAGGGTCCACATCGAGATCGCGAACGCCGGCAAACTGCAGGGCCCTTGGGCAGCCGTTGTATTCGGCGCTGCCGTCCGCTTCATTCGCAACCGTATCGTTCAACAGAAGTAGATCATCGTCACTGCCGTTGACTGCCTTGATCGCTAGTCCGTTGTACTTCGAGACGTCGCCCGACTGCGCATTCTTGAGCGTAGCGTCGCCGATCAGGGAGTTTCCTGCACTCGGTCCGCTGCTGTCGACCTGAACACAGAGAAGCTCGCCTTGGAAGCCGGCCGTAGCGGGAGGAACCGCACCCGGGTCAAGGCCGTCGTTGTCATCGGTGAAGTCAACCGGGCGCCCAGCACTCACCTGCCAGTGTGTCGGCTGCAGGCGTGTGAGCCAGATATTGAAATCCGTTTCCTGCCAACGCGGCTGCAGCGTGTTCGGATCCCGCGATCCGTCGACGTAGAAGCAGTGGGCGTGGGCCGTCATCGTCGAGATATTGCTGATCTGAATGATCGTGTCGCGCGTTCCATCCGCTATGACCTTGGGAAAGATCAAGATAGAACCGGGCCGCTCCGTCGACACGTCTGCGCGCGCCGCGACGGCAGCCGTAAGCGCGAGGGCGCACGCCACCAGTGTCGAGCCAACGCGCAGGCTGTTCATCGTCCTCATGGCCTTCCTCCTTTTGTACGCATACCCGTGGCCTGTTCGCTCATCCGCGGCCCCATCGCCGTTACGGAATCGTAATGGTATCGCCCGCCGTACGTTCACCGTCTTGGTGTACGTTGTACGCCGCGCTGCCTACGACACCGTTCTCAGGTTCGGTCATCGTCAGGCGGGCGGCACCGAGCAGTCCCGATCCAATCCCACGGACTCGCGTTTGGCCACCGACCGTACCCGACACCGCTGCATTCCAAATCGAATGTTCGGGTTGGGTAGTATCGATCAACGACAGCTGGCTCTTGAAGAAGCAGTCGATGCGCCGACTGGTCGAAAACCGTTGCTCAAACTCGTTGTAGACCAGGAATTGCGCCGTTGATACGCCGACGGTCCGGTCAGCTCCGGTCAGATCCTCCGAACAGGGAACCAGCGCCAACTCCGTCGTCGAGCTTTCCTCAAGCAGGATCGTAGTACCATGGGGCGGTGGGCTGGTAATCGGATTGATCGCGCCATCGAACAGGTGATTCACCACCAACGTCTGCGGGCAGGCGTTGTACTCATTGCCGATGTCGAGGCTGGTGTCGCCGTTGTTGTCGCCGGTAGAAGTTAGGCCGACGGCATTGTAGGTCCCGACGTCAATGGTGTCATCTTCCTGAATCGTTTCGATGGTGGCTTCGCCCTTCAAGTCGTTGGTGCTCGGGGCGCCGTCCTCCGCTGGCGGTGCATCGGTATCGCGATCGATCTCGACGCACTTCAGTTCACCCATGAACGGATCTTCCGGTGCGGGAGGGATCAGGGTTCCAGCATTCGTCTGGTTTACATCGCAGCTGTCGCCGCCGCGGCAATCGCTCGCGTCCTTGCATGGCTTCGGAAACTGTGCGGTCGAACTGCTGCAAATCTTGCTCGGGCCGTGCAACGGGAGAGAGGAACCGGAGAGGCCTTCCGATGCCCGCCAACCGAGGGGCTGTTGAGCGGTCAATACAATCAGGAAGTCGGTGACGGTCCAGCCCGGCACACACGAGCCAACCGAATTCGCTGCGCCCAGGCAAGCCGAGGACAAGGTGCAGGGTTCGCCGGTATTGGTGCAATGACTGTTGCCGTTCACATAGAAACATTTGGCAGTCACGGCGTTGTCCGGGTCCATATTACTCAAGCGGACGACGGTGTCGCGGCCGTTTAGTGTATCGACATCAATGCGCGGAAACACCACCCCAGCCGCCGGTCGGTCGGACCGGGACAGGGCCTTAGCGCCTGACGCAAGGGCCAGCACTCCCACCATAGCAACCGCCACCGCGGCGCCGATTCGAGTTCTCGTCAGCATTGCCGATCTCCTTTCTCTGCAGGACCCGTGTCTCATGGTTGCCACAATCAGGCCCGTCACGGGGTCGCCAGGGTGTTTATGGTATCGGTGGCGCACACCTGGCCAGGATCGCAGTCGCCATCGGTGATGCAGTTCACGTCGGTTAGGCCGACATTCGGAACCAGGCAACGGCCGCGATTGCCGGCTGAGAAGTGCAGATTGATCGCGTCGACCCCGATGCGCGTAGTATTGATGGAATTGGCGTTGTGGAACTCTTCCGCCACCGCCAAGATGCCCGAGGTCGCGCGGCAGGTATTGAACTCGCCCCCGTTACCGCCGCAATCCGCATCGTCGGTGCAAACGATCGTGGTGTTAGTTGTACAGCGTAAGCCGTTCGCAGGTCGGACGGTCGTCTTCGCAAACGAGCTGCCCAGCGTGCCAACGGTGAAGTTGGTGTTGATCCGTCCAAGCGTGTTGTTGTACCAGCAGGTGAAGGTGACCGAGGCGGAACGGCTGCCGCCGAAGTGATTTTCGAACTCGTCGAAGATCGCGAACTGGGCCGCGACTGTCGTCGGTCTGGCGTTCTCGATATCAATGGTACACGGCACCAGTGTGATCTCCGTCTTTACCGTCGATGGCGCACCCGCAACAAGATCGGTGGCGCCGTCGGCGTAATGAGTGAGCGTCAGCGATTCAGGACAGGCATTGTACTCCGAGCCATCCATGACGATCGCGCCACTGGTAACCGGATCGAGAGAGACGATTCCGATCGCATTGTATTGGCTGATCTGAGTCTGTCCGAGGGTTTCGATCATCGCCTCACCGTGGATGGCGTCGGCTCCCAACGGATTGTCGCTTGCACCGTCGGTCGTGTAGCAAACCAACTGTCCGCGGAAGCCAGCGGCCGTGGGCGAGATTGCCGAGGTGATATCGTCCGTGCTGCCGGGGCACTTCTGGCTGAGGCCATCCGCCTGGCATTCACCCGGGCTGAACGTGTCCGACGGATCGTTCGGCTGGCGACCGGTTGAAGCGCGCCACACGAACGGCTGTTGGCGCGTCAGGCTAAATTCGAAGTCCGAAAGACCCCAAGTCACGCCCTGGATCGCGTCGCAGGCCTGGCCGGCCGGGCAGTCCGCGTTTACCGAGCAGATGTTTCCGTTGACGCTGCAGCGACCACTGCCGTTGATGTACTCGCAGTGGATCGTCTGCACCATCGAGGTGCTGTTCGTAATCTGAATGAGGGTGTCGCGCGTCCCATCCGCGATTACCTTCGGAAAGAACAGCACCGACGCCAGTTGGTCGGTGGTGGCGTCGGCTTGGGCGCTGCCCCACCATAGCCCCAGCAGTGACAGCACGGTTCCCAGGCCGGTCAGCCAAGGATTTCGCTTCAGCACACGCATCGCACGCCTCCTTTTCGTCAGTACGCCATCAACGCATCCCGGGTTGGCGACCGTCGCCCCCGGAAAAATGCTAACGCTGTATCGCTCATTTGCCCTAACGTGTCAAGAGAAAAAAGAAAAGCCGTCCACCTTCGGATCATCCTCGCACCACCTCACCGTCAAACCTGCAGACGCACCGTTAGCGCGACCTTATGGTCGATCTCGCCCACGTTGTCAATAAAATCTCGCACCGAACGCCGTGCCGCCATCATGGGCCCGGGGTTGGCGACGGGAGCACGCGGACGATGATCTGAGCGGTCGGCCCAAAGTTCGGGCTCGCGCCCCCCGGCCCCGCCGGAGGCGGATCGTCGCGCAACTGCACCGTGAGCAATGTGTCGCCGACCGGGAAGCGCTGTAGCGTATCGACGGCATCGCAGAACTGCGCCGTGGAAAGTGGATTGACGATGGAAGGGTTGCCGAATGGATCGCGCGTGCACGCGGTGCTCGGGACTTGCGTGGCGAATCGGCATGCGAACACTTTCAGCGCGTTCGTGATCGCGGCATCGCCATCGGTGAACGCCGGGGTCGGAATCGCCGGGATGATGCCGTTGATTACGCACGACGCCGTGCTGCCGGGGCCAAGTTTGTTGTTCGATTGAATCTGCAAATCGGGCCGATCGTAAGGCGACGTTGCGCTCTGTGCGACCAACGAGGTTCCGACGGACGGACTGCCGGGTTTCGGGAACCCTTCCACCACGATGATCCCGGCGCGCTCGTCGCGGACCGTGAACACACGCACGTTGCCGACGAACTCCGGTGTGGCCGTTGGTGTCCCGCTGCAGCAGGCGGCTTCTTGGCAGCCAAGCGCGCAACCATCGGGGCGGTAGATACCAAAAAATCCGATGCGCGGGCCCGCCTGTGGCGGCGTCGGCGTGCGCGTCGGCGTAACCGTGCGTGTCGGGGTCGTGGTGCGCGTCCCGGTTGCGCTCGGTGTCGAGGACGGCGTGCGGGTGAATGTTTGCGTTCGCGTCGCGGTCGGCACCAGCGTGAGCGTCGCTGTCACTGTCTCGGTTGTCGTCTTCGTCGGGCTCGCGGTCCACGTGATTGTGGCGCTCTGCGTCGGGGTACGCGTATCCTTCGATGTGCGTGTCGGAGTGGTGGTAACGGTTGCCGTCGGAACCGGCGTGTCGGTGGCGGTGCGGGTACCGCTGCGCGTCGCGGTCTGAGTGCGCGTGCGAGTTTCCGTCAATGTTGGGAACGGCGTAAACGTTTCGGTCGTCGTGCGCGTTGCGGTGCGCGTGAGCGTCGGCGACGGTGGTAATGTTTGCGTGACCGTCCGCGTCGACGTGCGCGTCACGGTCGCGCTGGCCGAAGCGGTGGCGCTGCCTGTTGCGGATGGCGTCGCGGTATTTGTCACGGTCTTCGTGCCCGTTCCGGTGCGGCTGGGCGAACTCGTCGCGGTTGCCGTCGCCGTACCGGTCTCCGTACCGGTCGCAGTCGCGGTCCGCGTCGGCGTGCGCGTAACAGTGGCGGTGTCCGCAGGGGTGCCGAAGGGCGTCTCCGTAGGGGTGACCGTTTGAGTGGGCGTATCAGTCGGCGTGCGCGTGATCGTCTCGGTCCGCGTGATCGTGGGAGTTCGGGTGAATGTAGGAGTCAGCGACGGGGTCAACGTCAGAGTAAACGTCCGCGTCTTGGTATCGGTTGGTGTCGGCGTCGGCGGCCCCGGCGTATCGGTGATCGTCGGCGTCGCGGTGATCGATGGTGTGCGCGTCGATGTGCGGGTGCTCGTCAGACTCGGCGTTGCCGTGAACGTCCTGGTCAGCGTCGGCGTCGGCGTAAACGTAAGCACGGCTGACCGCGTTGGCGTTCCGGTGAGCGTCGATGTGCGCGTCACTGTGCCGGTGCGTGTCGGTGTCGCACTGATCCCTTGGGTGGCCGTCGGCGAGATCGACGGCGTCGTGGTCGAGGTCGCGCTCGGTGTCGGTGTCTCTGATGGTACCGGCGTGAGTGTCGGCGTCGCGGACTCATTCGGCGAGAGCGACACCGTCGCAGTCGGCGTGTCGCTCGGAGTCAGTGAATGCGCCGGGGTCAACGTGTGACTTGGTGTCACCGAGTCAGTAGCCGTCGGCGACGACGTGATGGTTTCGGATCCGGTCGGTGTCGCCGTGTGCGGAGGCGTGACGCTCGACGTGCCGGTCGCGGACGCCGTGGCGCTCGCGGTTGACGATGGGGTGCTAGTCGAAGTCGCCGTTGGCGGCGTCGTGGTGAGTAGAACCTCCAGTGCCGTCAAGTCGGGGCTGCTATTGCGGCCGTCTTGGTTCACATCCGAGGCGGCGCACACACTACCGTTGAAGATGGCGGTGACGACGGCGCCAAGGTCGCGTTGGTCTACGACGCCGTCGCAGTTCGCATCACCGCCCAGCGCGTGGGCGCGCGAGACACTCGTGACGCTCAGGAGCACCGCCAGCAGTGGCCCCGACCAGGACCACCGCCGACCGGTGCGCCATCTCTCCCCCGTCATCCGTACCTCTTTCCGCGCAACCTCATAACCGTTCGATTGCCCGCGCACACAGCGGGCGCACTTGAGGATGTTTCGTATGCGTGATGGGCGACGCCTTTGCAAGCGACGCGGCGCCATTTTGCTGCGCGGCCAACACAATTTCACTTGCCAAACGACGCGCATTTTGTTCCGTCTACCGCGACCCGCCGAAGGAGACATCGATGAACCTGGGAAAATTGGCGCTGAGCTTGCCCCTACCACCAAACGTACCCGCCTGTCTCGATTGGGCGCGACGCTCCGAGCAACTCGGCTACGAAAGCATCTGGATCGCCGAAACCGGCGGCGCCGATCCGTTCGTGCTCGCCGGCGCGGTCGCGCAAGTCACCGCCACCGCGCGCATCGGACTTGCGGTGTCACCTGTTTACATTCGAACCCCGGCGACCATCGCCGCCGCCAGCGGCACCGTGTCGCAACTGGCACCCGGTCGTTTCATTCTTGGCCTCGGCTCGTCGAGCCACGCGATCGTCGAGAACTGGCACGGCACGCCGTTTCACAAGCCCGTCACCCGCGTGCGCGAAACCGTGCAGATCGTGCGCGCGATGCTGGCGGGCGAGAAGCTCAAATTCAACGGCACAACACTCCACACTCAGGGCTACCGCCTGATGGCGCCGCCCGCCGGCTCGGTGCCGATCTACGTCGGCGCCCTGCGCCCGCCGATGCTCGAAGTCGCGGGCGAGGTCGGCGACGGAGTTGTGGTGAATCTCTTTCCCGCTGCGGCGCTGCCGACCATGCTCAAGCACGTCGCCGTCGGTGCGCGGCGCGCTGGCAAAGACGCGGCGCGATTCGAGGTGGTATGCCGCCACCAAGTCTTGGTCACCAACGACAAGAACGGGGCGCGCGAAGTGTTTCGCGCCGGCTTGACCGGCTACTTCGCGACGCCGGTCTACAATAAATTTGCGGCCTGGTACGGCTTCGAAGAAGAAGCCGCGTTGATCGCCAAGGGATTCAAGACCGGCGACCGCGAGATGACCCGCAAAGGCATGACCGATCGCTTCGTCGACAGCCTCGGAATCTTCGGCTCGCTCGAAGAATGTCGCGAGCGCATCGCCGAGTTCGTCGCCGCCGGGGTGACGACAACCATCATCAGTCCGCTCGCCTTCGATCCCGAAGCCATTCGCGCGACGATCGAAGGGCTCGCGCCGCGCTGAGCGATCGCGGCTAGCTCGCGGCCTGCGCCGGCGGTACCGTCTTCGCTCCCGCCGCACGGGCACGCTTACGCGCCGACGCCGCCGCGGAACGCGACGCGGCCTTCTGCGCCGCCACCTGCAACTCTTTGAACGACGACTCGAGCGCAACGATGAAATCGTGCAGATCGGGGATCTGCTCCCAATCCGCGTTGACGCCCCAGTAGAGTCCTCCGTTGTAACTGAACAGACCCACCACCAGCGCGAGATTCTCGAACACCGGTACAACGGGATACGACGTGCGCATCGTCGCCCCCTGCATGTAGAGCGGAATCTGCGGCCCCGGCACGTTGGTCACGATCAAGTTGTACGGCCGCGCCCGCGACGCCAGCCGCACCGCTTGCACGAGCAGATTGGGAACAGTCCACTCGCCAATCGCGGTGAGCACTTCACCGCCCAAGGCTTGCTTGGATTCCTTCAGGCCCGCCGTTGTTGCGTGCACCGCGCGCAGCCGCTCGACCGGATCAGCCAAGCGCACCGGCAGCGGCGCGGTGAGTTGGGTTACTCGGTTGCCAAGGTGGCCGCGCTCGTCACTCGTCCGCACGCTGACCGGAATCATCGCGCGAATGTCCAGCTCGCCGGGATCCAACCCGCGTTGCGCGAAGAATGTTCGCAGGGCGCCGCTCACTGTTGCCAACACGACATCGTTGAGCGTGCCGCCCAGCTCATTCTTCACCGCCTTCAAGTCAGCGACCTTCATTTCCGTCCAATCGAAGCGCCGATACGGCCCCACCTCGACGTTGAGCGGCGACGGCGACCCGGGATTGAGTGCCGGCGCGAAGGCCTCGACCACACCCGCCGCCGATTCGGCAATCTCGCGCAGCCGCATCGCCGGCTCGCGGACGATGTCGTAAGCCGCGCGCAATGCCTCGACGGGTTGCCCGACGCGACGCACCGCTTCGTCGATGATCAGGCGCGTGCGGGTCGGCGCCCGCCGCGGCCGCCACTCTTGCGGCACACCCACTTCCGCGTCCGGATTCGGATCCATGATCACCGACATCAGATCCGCCCCCGAGATGCCGTCGATCATGCAGTGATGGGTCTTGCTCACCAGCGCGAAGCGATCGCCGTCCAACCCTTCGACCACCCACATCTCCCACAGCGGCCGCTTGCGATCGAGCGGCTGCGACATGATGCGCCCTACCAAGCGCTTCAACACCCGTTCGTCGCCCGGTTGCGGGAGCGCGGTGTGCCGCACGTGGTAGGCCAGACGGAAGCGATCGTCGTCGATCCAGATCGGGATCTGCTCGTACGGAATGTGCGCCAAGCGTTGGCGGAAGCGCGGCACAAGATGCAGGCGCGCATGAATCGCGCGGCGAATGCGATCGATATCGATGCCGCCGGCGGGCAACCGAAGCGGAGCCGCGTCGAAAATCAACACGCCGCCCACATGCATGTGGCAATTGCCGTCTTCGATCCCCAAGAACGATGCGTCCAAGGCACTCAGCCGTTCGTAGTACGCCATCACTTCGCCTCCAATGACCGGGCCGCTTTCCTAGCACGAGCACCGGGCCGACGAACAGCGGAAACTCGCCGAAGCCCTACCGCTGACAGCGCGGGCAGTAGAAACTGCCGCGGCCACTCTGCACCACCCGCCGGATCGTCGCGCCACAGTCGAGGCACGGTTCGCCAGAGCGGTCGTAGACGCGCAAGCGCAACTGGAAATAGCCGGGGCGTCCGTCGCCATCGCGATAGTCCGAGATCGAGCTGCCGCCGAGATCGACCGCTTCGTTCAGCACGGCGCGCAACGCGTCGAAGAGCGGTTCAACTTCGGTCCGCCGAATGCGCTGCGAGCGACGTGTCGGGCGAATGCGCGCGCGGAACAGCGCTTCGTTGGCGTAAATGTTCCCCACGCCGCCGAGCACCGCCTGATCGATGAGCAGATTCTTGATCGCGCGCTTACAGCGCCGCAGCAGCGCATCGAATTGCTCCGCGGTGAACGCCGGATCGAGCGGATCGGGGCCGAGTACGGTGAGCTCTTTCCACTCGTCAACATCGGCGGCACTGCCGACCTCAAGCAGACCGAAGCGGCGCGGATCGTTGAAGACCAGCTCGGTGCCGTCGTGCAAGCGTACGCGCACGTGGTCGTGCCGCTCCGCGGTAGCGATGGCGTCGCGCACCAGTAGCGCACCACTCATCCCCAAATGGGCGAGCACGCGGTCGCCGTTGTCGAGATGAAATAGCAGATACTTTGCCCGTCGCTCGACATCATCGATACGCCGGCCGATCAGGCGCGCCGCGAAGTCTCGCTGAATTGGACGGCGCAGCCGCCGTTCGCGAATCTTCACCGCAACGATGCGCCGCCCCACCACGCGCGGCAGCAACGACCGGCGCACGGTCTCGACTTCAGGCAACTCGGGCATCGGCGGATGCTATCCCAACGGCGTAGCGGCGTCGGCGAGTTGAGCGAACTCTTCGAGCGTCACCGTTTCGGCTCGCCGCTTGTAGTCAATGCCGACCGCGGCCAACACACCCGCCGGGTCCGCTAACGCAGCGCCCAGTGAATTGACGAGTTGCTTGCGGCGTTGCTGGAACGCGGCCCGCACCACGCGCCGCAACATCGACGGGTCGCGCACCGAAATCGGCGGCGTCGCGTACGGTTCGACGACGATGACCTCCGACTGCACCTTGGGACGCGGCACGAAGGCGGCGGGATCGACGTACACACCGTGACGCACGTGCGCCCGAAACTGCACCAGCACCGACAGCGCGCCGTACGCGTCGTCGCCCGCTTGTGAACGAATGCGATCGGCGACTTCGCGCTGCAGCATCAGCACCAGTTTGGAGAACAGATCGGCGCAATCGAGCAGCTGGAACAGCACCGGTGTCGAGATGTTGTACGGCAGATTGGCGACGACGATGGTCGGCGCGACGCACAGCGCGCGCAGATCGGCCTTGAGCACGTCGCGCTCGACCACCGTCACGTGCGTGTGGTCGGCGAAGCGCTCACGCAACCGCGCTGCGAAGTCCCGGTCGAGTTCGATCAGACACAAGCGGCGGCAACGTCGCGCCAGTTCGTCCGTCAATGCGCCCAGGCCAGGTCCGATTTCGAGCACGGATTGCGTGCCCGTCAAGTGCGCCAAATCAACAATGCGACGAATGACGCCGGGATCGGCGAGCAGGTGTTGCGCCAGCCGTTTGCGCGGACGCCGGTCGATGGCGGCCAGTTCGCGTCGTAACTTGCCGCGGGGCGTCGCGCCTGCGTGACGCGGCACTACAGCTCCAGATCCGCCGCGGCGTTGAGCGTGAAGGGATCGCAGTCGCCGCGCGCCAAGCGCCACCCGCCGGCGTAGGCGATCATCGCGGCATTGTCGGTGCAATAGCGAAACGACGGCATGCTCACGGCGAGCCCGAATTTCGCGCCAGCCGCGAGCGCGCGTTCACGCAAGCGCGAGTTCGCCGCCACACCGCCGGCAATCACCAGCCGGTGCGCGCCCACGTCGTTGGCCGCCGCCAGCGTGGTGTCGAGCAACTGATCGACGACCGCTTCCTGAAAGCTCGCGGCAACGGCGGCGATCGCGTCGCCCACGAGCGCCTGATCACGCACGTATTGCCACACCGCGGTCTTGAGCCCGCTGAAGCTGAAGTCGAATAGTCGCCCGCTGCGCCCGGGCTTGATGCGCGCGCGCGGAAAGCGGATCGCCTCACGATCGCCGGTGCGTGCAAGCTCGTCAATCGCGCGGCCGCCGGGAAAGCCTAGGCCGAGAATCTTCGCAACCTTGTCGAACGCCTCGCCGGCCGCGTCATCGCGCGTCAGACCGAGACAGCGATAGCGGCCGTATCCCTCGGCCCAGTACACGCTGGTGTGGCCACCCGAAACCAACAACACCAGATACGGGAACGCCACCTCGCCTTCGAGTTGCGGTGAGAGCAGATGACCTTCGAGATGATTGACGCCGACCAGCGGCAACCGGCGCGCGAAGGCGATCGCCTTCGCCGTGCTCAGTCCGACGAGCAGCGATCCCACGAGCCCCGGTCCCGCTGTGACTGCGATGCCGTTGACATCCGCCAGCGTCACGTGGGCCTGGCTCAGCGCCTGTTCGATCACCGGAACAATCGCGCGCAGGTGTGAGCGCGACGCCAGCTCCGGCACGATGCCGCCGTATTTCTGGTGGACGGCATCCTGCGATGCCACCACACTCGATCGCACTTCACGATCGACCAAGACCGCGGCGGCGGTATCGTCACACGAGCTTTCAATGCCGAGGACGATCATGGGTCACGGTGCCGTCGCATTCCCTCCCAGCCGAGTGATGCCGGCGGAGGCAGCGCCGCTGTGCGGATCCATCGCGAGGGCTTTGCGATAGGCGGCGCGGGCATCGGGGAAGCGGCCGACCGCCTCGAACGCCGCGCCCTGCAACGCGTACGCGCGCGCGGCCCACGGGCGATCATCGCGGGCGCTGAGCAGCGCAGCCTTGTCGGCAAATGCGATGGTCTGATCATAGTTGTGCTTCTCGTAGTGAACGCGGGCGAGAAAGTAGTAACCGTAAGCGTTGGACGGATCAATGGCGAGCGCGCGCTCGAGGCGATCCAACGCGTGATCGTAGTCTTCCTGCACCAGCAGGGTACGTCCGTCCTCGATCAAGCGCAGCGACGCGGCGACGTTCGGACGCGTGGCGTCGGTGATCTTGGGGAGCAGCGACGGCGGCTCGACCTCTTCCTCTTCCGCTTCCGCTTCCGGCGATTGCTCGGGCGTCGCCGTCGCGGTGGGTGTCGCCTCGTCGGCCGCCGGCGGGTTGGTTGGCGTCGCGGTGGCCGCGGGCGTGCGCACCACCAGCGGCGTGGCAGCGAGACGTTCGCGCTGTGGCCGCGGCGGGGCCAGGCAGCTCGCCAGCGCGAACACAACCAATAGTGACAGTCGGTCACTCAACGTAGTCAGGCGCATGGGTAATCGGGGCAACGCCGGGTGTTTCTTCGCCGAGGGGATGTAGATGACATGGCTGCGTCGGTTCGTAGCCGGTGAGAAAGGCTTCTTCAATCACCTCGACGCAACTCGGCGTCGCCACCTCGCCGCTCAGATCGTCGATGTTGACCAGCGTGACGCCCGGCGGCGGCAGAAAGGGCGTCTCCGGTCGCCCGGCGGTCGCGCGCTTCATGAAGTCCGTCCAGATCGGCAACGCGGCTTCGCCGCCGGCGAGGCCAACCGGTTTATTCTGATCGAAGCCGACCCAGACGACGGCGAGCAGATCCGGCGTAAAGCCCGCGAACCAGGCGTCGTGGTAGTCGTTGGTGGTGCCGGTCTTTCCCGCGGCTGGGCGTTTGAATCCGAGGCGACGCGCCGCCCTGCCGGTGCCGTGATCGAGCACCCCCTCCATTATATGGATGAGCAGATACACCGGCGCGGGATCGACGACGCGCTCGACCGCGATCGGATTGCGCTCGATCGGTGTCCCGCTGCGATCGAGGACGCGTTTGACCGACAGCGGCGTCGCCTTGAGGCCTTGATTGGCGAGCACGCCATACGCCCGCGCAATTTCCAGCGGGGTCACCTCCACCGCGCCGAGGGCCAACGAGGGCACTGCTGGCAAGTCGCTGGTGATGCCGAGTTGCTGCGCCACCTCGCGCACGGCGGGAATGCCGAGGTCGCGCGCCAAATGCGAGGTCGCCGCGTTGAGTGAGAACTCGAGCGCGTGGCGCACGCTGACTTGGCCGAAGTAGCGGTTCTTGTAATTGGCCGGCGACCACACCTGGTTGTCGAACGCCCACTCGAACGGCTCGTCGTCGAGCGTCGAGGCCGGCGTAATGACCGGACCGCGGTCGCCGCTGCGCAGGAATGCGGTGAGGTAGACGAACGGTTTGAACACCGAACCCGGTTGCCGCTGCGACTGCACGACGCGGTTGAACTGCGTCGAGCGGTAGTCGCGCCCACCCATCATCGCCTTGATCTCACCGGTCTGCGGCTGCAGTGCGATCAGCGCACCCTGCAGCGCTTCGTTGGCCTTGTCGCTGCGCAATCGTTTGTGGTTCTTCTCCAGCTCCTCGAGGCCGTGGCGCAGCGTCGCTTCGGCCGCGCGCTGCATCTGCATGTCGAGCGTGGTGAAAATGCTGAGACCCTCCGAGGTCAAGACCGACACCGGGTAGGTGCGCGCCAACTCTTGGCGCAGGAAGTCGACGAAGTAGGGCGCGTCGTTACCGGCGGGCTTGGGCGCGGCCAAACGCAACGGCTCGGCGATGGCGTGCGCGTACTGCTCGTCGGTGATGTCTCCCCGCGTGTGCATCAGCGACAGGCCGTAGTTGCGCCGCCGCAGCGCGCGGTCGGGATCGCGGAATGGCGAGTAGCGATTGGGCGCCTTGATGACCGCGGCGAGTAACGCCATCTCGGCCACCGACAGGTCTGCGAGCGGTTTGGCAAAGTAGAAGTTCGCGGCCTCCCATACACCGAAGATGCCCTGCGCCCCGCGCTGGCCGAGGTAGATTTCGTTGAGATACGCTTCGAGGATCTCACGCTTCGAGTAGCGGCGCTCGACCACCAGCGCCATCGCGAACTCCTTCAGCTTGCGACTCAGGCTGCGTTCCGGCGTGAGGAGAAAATTCTTCACCAGTTGCTGCGTCAGCGTGCTGCCGCCCTGCACGGTCTGGCCACTGCGCAGGTTAACCCACAGCGCGCGCGCAATGCCGAGCGGATCGACCCCGTGGTGTTCGTAGAAATGCTGATCTTCGATCGCCATGATCGCGCGCACCAGCAACGGCGGCACTTCGTCGAGAGTGACGAGGCGCCGCTCCTCCCAGATGTTCTCGTACAAACCGGTGATCAGCTCAGGTTCGAGCTCGACCTCGAACAGTTCGTCGTGGCTGTCGAGACCCTCGATACGAGTCACCGTCGATCCGCTCCGCAGCAAGCGAATGCGCGCGCCAGTGCGGAGCCCGCTCGCAAGCAGAAAGTCGTGCAGATAAATGTCGGTGGTGTTGCCCTCCACCGCAAACTCACCCTGGTGCGTCAACTCGCCCTTCACTTCATGGTAGTTCAGGCGTTGCAAACGATCGGTGAAGCCGATGCCATCGAGGTCCAATCCGGCGAAGATGAGACACGAGTCCGAGTAGATCTTCGACGGGAAGTCCCACCGCTTGCCGGCAAACTTCTCCGCGACGACTGCGTCGAGTTGGCGGAAGTACGGCACCGCGAGAATCGCGGCAACGCCGACGACTCCGACGAGCAGGACCAGCACGCCGAGTATGAGCCGTCGCAGCATGACGGAAACCAGCGGGCCGGGAATCCGTTCGGGATTCCCGGCCCGGCTAGCGGTTGCGCAGGTTACTTACCCGGTTTGACTGCCAGGAAGATGGTGTTGTCGCCGCGACGCACCAGGAACAGCAGGCTCTTGCCCTTCCCAGCCTCGAGCGCCTTGCGATACGAGGCGATGTCCTTCACCGGCTCGCGGTTGACCTCGACGATGACGTCGCCGCGGCGCAGTCCGGCATCATCCGCGGGGCTCCCAGGTTCGACCGCAGAGACCACCACACCTTTGATGTCCTCACCCAGGCCGAGGCTTTCGGCAATCTCCGGCGTGAGCGGTTGCACCGTGAGGCCGAAGTCTTGCGTGCCTTTGCCGGCCACCGCGACTTCTTCTTCTTTCAGCTCGCCGATTTTCACCGACAACGTTTCGGTCTTCTTGCCGCGCAAGAGTTTCACCGGCACGCTGCGGCCGATCGGCGTCCGCGCGACCTGCAATGGCAACTCGTTGGAGTCTTTGATCGGCTTGCCGTCGAACTCGACGATCACGTCGCCGACTTTGATGCCGGCCGCCGCGGCCGGGCCATCCTTCATCACGTCAGCCACCAACGCACCGTGAGCGTCTTCCAAGGTCATCGACTCGGCGATCTCCGGCGTCACCTTCTGAATCAGCACGCCGAGCCAGCCGCGACTGACGCGCCCCTTTTCCTGCAACTCGGGCAGCTCCTCCTTGGCGATGTTGATCGGCGTGGCGAAGCCGATGCCGATGCTGCCACCGGAGCGGCTGTAGATGGCGGTATTGATGCCTACCACTTCACCCTTCAAGTTGATGAGCGGGCCGCCCGAGTTACCGGGATTGATGGCGGCGTCGGTTTGAATGAAGTTGTCGTAGCTCCCTTGACCGATGAAGCGCTTCTTGGCGCTGACGATGCCGGCGGTGACGCTGTGATCGAGCCCGAAGGGGCTGCCAATCGCCATCACCCATTCACCCACGCGCAACGCATCGGAATCTCCCAGCGTCGCCGGCACCAAGTCGGTCGCGCCCTCGATCTTGATCACGGCGATATCTGTCTTGGGATCGCGGCCGACAACCTTCGCCTTGTATTCCTTCTCGGTCGTGAGCAGGACAACGATGTCTTCGGCGTTCTCGACGACGTGGTTATTGGTCAAGATCAGCCCATCGCGATTGATGATGAAGCCGGAACCCAAACTCTTCTGCTTGAACGGTTGGTGCGGCATCGGGCCGAAAAACCGCTCGAACGGTTCCCAAAACTCATGCGGCTGATCGCCTTCACCGCCGCCGCCACCCCCACCGCCGCCGAACGGACTGCGCGGACCACCGGGACCACCTGGTCCACCCGGACCGCCAGGTCCGCGTCGCGTTGGCGCTTCTGCCGTGGAGGTGGTCGAGATGTTGACGACTGAAGGACTGAGTTGCTCGGCGAGCCGCGCGAAATCGGGCAATCCCGACAACGCCGCGGAAGGGGCGGGGGCACCACCGACCGCCGGTGCTGGCGCCGCGTCGGTCTTCGGCGTTTCTTCTTTCTCGCCCCAGAAGCTGATGGCGTGCGCGACGGGTGCGCCGACGAGCGCGCTGCCCATCAAGGCGCCCACAATCAACCGTCTAACGCGGCTCCCCGTGGGGGATGGCCGCTCGTGCGAACTCATGACTCCTCCTTCACTGAACTCGAGTGCAGATGTGCAGCGGGGCCACCGCGGGCTCAGCGCCGACGTGCGGACTCAACGTAGCGCATGCGCAGGTCGTACAACATCCCCTCCAGCAGGTTGTGTTCGGCGCTATCGAGATTGCCCTTGGTCTTTTCCTGCAGGATACCGAGAATGTCGATCATCTGTCGGGCGGCGCCCAGATCGGTGGCGCCCGAGTTGTCGATCGGGTTCGGGATCTCGCCCAAGTAGGCCAGCGCCTGCGTACTGAGGCTGACGATGAACGTAGAGAAATTCATCTCGACGTCTGCCGGCGCCTCCGCACTCGCGGGGTCAGCAACCGGCTCCGCTGCGGGCGCAGGTGGCGGCACACTCTCCGCATCGGCGGTATCGCTCCGCGTGTCACCAGACTCCGCAAAGCGACGCCGATCCTGCACCTTGAATCCGCGCTGCGCTTCTTTTTCCTCGTCTTCGCTAGTCATCGTAGAGATTCGGCCGCCACGCTCGCTACCACACGCAATCGGCGCGGCGAGGGGGGATCATACTCGGGTCGGGTCACGCCGTCATCGCTCTGAGCCGGCGAATGCGCTCTTCCATCGGCGGATGTGTACTAAAGAACCGGCTGAAGGATTTGCCGGTCAGTGGGCTGACGATGAACAGGTGCGCGGTCTGAGGATTCGCCGCTAGCGGAATGCTCTGCGAAGCGATCTCGAGCTTCTCGAGCGCCGAGGCCAACCCCAACGGGTTGTGCGTGAGGCGTGCGCCGGTGGCATCGGCCTCGAATTCGCGCGAGCGCGAAATGGCCAACTGGATCAACGTTGCGGCAATCGGCGCCAGAATGGTCATCGCGAGCAACCCGAGCACCCCGCCGCCCTCCTCGCGTTCATCACGCTGGACACCGCCGAAGATCGCTGCCCAGCGCAACATGTTTGCCACCATCATCACCACACCCGCCAGCGTGGCGGCGACCGACCCAATCAGAATGTCGCGGTTCTTCACATGTCCGAGCTCGTGCCCCAGCACCGCTTCAAGCTCTTGCGGCGTGAGGATGCGCAAGATGCCTTCGGTCACCGCCACCGCCGCGTGCTCCGGGTTGCGACCAGTGGCAAACGCGTTCGGCGCGTCGGAGGCGATGATGTACACGCGTGGCATCGGCAAGCCGCTTTGCGCGCACAGATTGCTGACGATGCGATACAGCTCCGGCGCTTCGTTCATATCGACCGGGCGGGCGCCATACATCGCCAACACGATCTTGTCCGAAAACCAGTAGCTCCCGAAGTTCATCATCGCGGCGAACACGAACGCGATGGTCATCCCTTGACTGCCGCCCACGTACTGGCCGATCGCCATGATCAGGCCAGTCATCAGACCGAGCAATACGGTGGTCTTCAGGCCGTTGGACATGGACACTCCTTCTGCGCTGGTTGGACGCTGAGCTGAGATTTTTATTTGACCATCCAGAGCGATTTAGCGCAGAGTAGCGATGGCGCGAAACGTAATATGCACCCCCCACCTTGTCAAGGCAGGTGGCGCGGGCATGTCCCGCTCCATCGCGGCTGACGACGACTGAGTTGTCAACCATGCCGCTGCTCGCCACCTCGCTACGCGCGATGACCGATCCGAGCTTTCGCGATCGCCTGCGCTGGGCGGTGCGCGTGCGCTGGCTGGTCATCGTCGGCTTCCTCGGCCTTGGCGCGGTGGCCCGCGCCGCGGGGTTGTTCGTGTCCCTGCAGCCCTGCGTGCTCGCCGCCGGCGTGGCCACGGTGATGAACACCCTCAATCACTGGAGTGTCGCTCGCTGGCGGTGGGTGTTGCCCGTATCCCTCGCGGCGCTCAGTGTCGATCTCATCGGCATCACCTACGTCACCCTGCACACGGGTGGTGTCCACAGCCCGTTCATCAGTATGTACATCTTGCAGGTGCTCGCCACGGCGATGCTGGTGGACACGGCAGTCGCCGCGGTGACCGCAGGGCTGGCCGTGGCACTGTTCGGCGCGGCGCTCACGGCCGATGCCCTCGGTGTCTATCCTGGCCAGCCGGTTGGCCCGCCCGCCATCGAGAACTCCGCAGTGTACCGTGTCGTCTGGTCGGCGTTTTTTTTCTATGCACTCGGTCTGCTGGTCTACTTGGGCGGGTACATCTCACAGCGTCTCGGCACCAGCGAGCGTGACCTGGCGGAGAAAAACCGCCGTCTCGAAGAGGCGGTCGGGCAACTAGGCACCACCAACCGTGAACTCGTGACCGCCTACGAGCGTCTGAAGCAAACCGAAGCGCATCTGATCCAATCGGAAAAGATGCACGCGCTCGGGCAACTGGTTGCAGGGGTCGCGCACGAGCTGAACAATCCGATCAGTTTTGTCTCCGCCAACATCGAGCATCTGCGCCTCTATGTGGATCGCCTCACCCAACTGCTCAACGCCTATGATGTCGCCGACCTGCCCGCCGCCGCGCGCGACCGGATCGCGACGCTGAAGCAGGAGTTGCGGCTCCCGGAACTGCTCGCCGACCTCCCCGGCCTCCTCAACGACTGCGAGGAGGGCGCTCAGCGCACCAAACGCATCGTCACCGAACTGCGCACGTTCTCCCGCAGCGATGAGTACGATCGCTGGCGGCGCATCGACGTTCATCAGTGCATCGAGAGCACGCTGGCGCTGCTGAGCTACCGGCTCAAAAACCACGTCGCGGTGCATCGTGACTTCGGCGACGTGCCGGAAATCGAATGTCTACCCGGTCAGATCAACCAGGTGCTCATGAACCTGCTCGCCAATGCCGCCGATGCGATCGGCAACGCCGGCAATATCTGGCTGACCACGCGCGTCAGCACCTCGGCCACCACCAGTGATCAGCCCGAGATCACCATCAGCGTGCGTGACGACGGCGGCGGGATTGCACCCGCCGCGCAAGCCCGCATCTTCGACCCGTTCTTCACCACGAAGGACGTCGGCAAGGGCACCGGCTTGGGCTTGAGCGTCTCGTACAGCATCGTCGCCCGCCACAACGGATCGCTTCACGTCGAGTCGGAACCGGGCCACGGGGCCACTTTCGTGCTGCGACTTCCGGTGCAGCAGCCTCCCGCCGCGGCGTGACGCATCAGCTGTCGCCGCGCACATCCAACGCGTCGCGCAGGCCGTCACCGAGCGCGTAGACCCCCGCGACGGTCAGGATCAACGCGAGGCCGGGAAAGATCGTCAGATGTGGCGCGATCAGCAAGAACGCGCGCGCCTCGTTGATCATCGCGCCCCACGACGGCGTCGGCGGCTGGACGCCGAGCCCGAGAAAACTCAGCCCGGCTTCCGCCAGCACCGCGCCTGCCAAACCAAACGTCGCCTGCACCACCAACAACGGGAGCACTTGTGGGGCGAGGTGCCTGCCAATGATCCGCAGCGGCGTCGCCCCGAGGCCGCGCGCCGCGGCGACGAATTCGCGCTCGCGCAGCCACAGCACCTCGGCACGCACCATCCGAGCGTAGCCGGTCCAGCTCATCATGCAGAGCGCCAACACGACGTGGCGCACACTCGGACCCAGCACCGCCGACACTGCGATCGCTAGCAGTAGACCGGGAAACGCGAGCAGCACATCCACCACGCGTAGACAGATCTCGTCGACCCAACCGCCGCAGTAACCCGCGGCCAGACCCATCGCTAGGCCGAGCACCACTGACACCAACGCGGTCACCACCCCCACGAACAACGAGACGCGGGACCCGTACATCACGCGACTCAGCAAATCTCGGCCGAGCGCATCTTGACCGAACGGATGGTCGGGTGATGGCGGCCGCAACCCTTCATCGAGGCGTTGGGTTGTGGGGCTGTGCGGCGCCAGCACAGGCGCAAACAGCGCGACGCCAGCCAACGCCGTCACCAGCACGAAGCCCGCAAGCAGCAGCGGGCGCAGCCGTTGCCGCTTCACGCCGGGTCTCCCCCCAGCCGGACGCGTGGGTCGACCCACGCATAGAGCAGGTCGAGCGCCAGATTGAGCGCGACATACGTCAGCGCAATCACCAACACGCAGCCCTGCACCAACGGGTAGTCGCGCGTCTGAATGGCCAGCAGCAACAGTCGCCCAATCCCGGGCCAGCTGAAGATCGTCTCGGTGATGATCGCGCCGCTCAACAACGCGCCGGCCTGCAAACCCACCGCGGTGATGACCGGCAGCAGCGCGTTCGGCAGCGCGTGAGCCACGACAGCGCGGGCGCGGCCGGCACCCTTCGCGCGCGCGGTGCGCACGAACTCTTCGTGCAACCGCTCCAGCAGCGTCGCTCGCAGCAAGCGCGCTAGCAGCGCCGCCATCCCGATGCCGAGCGTGAGCGCGGGCAGCACAAGATGTGCGAGCGTGCCGCGACCCGACACCGGCAGCCAATCGAGCCAGACGGCAAAGACCAACATCAGCATCGGTCCGAGCCACAGGCTCGGCACCGCCGCACCGAAGAGCGCGACGCCCGCGCTGATCAGGTTGACGAACGAGCGCGGCCGCGCCGCCGCCGCAACGCCGAGTGGCACCGCGATCACCAGCGCCAGCACCAGCGCCGCTGCCGCTAGCTCGATCGTCGCCGGATAGCGCGCCACGATCATCCGTCGCACCGGCCGGCCACTGTGCAGACTGCGGCCGAAGTTCCCGTGCCCCAACCGCTGCAGATAGCGGCCGTACTGAACCGCAATCGAGCGATGCAGCCCGAGCTGATGGCGCAGCGCCTCCTTGTCAGCCGCCATCGCGGTCTCACCCAACATGGCGTCGACCGGATCGCCGGGAATTACGTGGATCAGGAGAAACACCAGCGTCACCACGCCGAACACCGACAGTCCCGCCAGACCAAGCCGTCGCAACAGGTACGCCGCCACTTCAGCGCTCCTCGATCCAGGCATCACGCAGCGATTGCAAGCTACCGTCGGCGCGCAGTTCGAAGCCGCGCAGCCGAGTATCGAGCACCGCGACGTTGGTATTCCACCACAACGGAATCACCGGCAGCAGTTCGGCAACTCGTTGCTGCGTTTCGGAGTAGAGCCGCGCCCGTTCATCACGATCGAGCGTGTGGCGCGCGCGTTCGGTCAGCGCGTCGACCGAGGCATCGACGAAGCGGCCCCGGTTGTTGCCGACCGGTGGCACCTGCGAGGAGTGACAGGTGAGAAAGTAAATGTCCGGGTCGGCTACGCCCACCCACGACAGCGAATAGAGCTGAAAGTTGCCGCGCTTGATGTCTCCATAAAACGTCCCCCATTCGTACGAGCGAATGTCGAGGGCGATGCCGACGCGCGCGAGCTGCGCCTGAATCGCCTCGGCGATCCGCTTGCGCAGGTCGACGGTGGTGGTCTTGTACGAGAGCCGGAAGCGCGGCGCCGGCCCATCGCCGTCGGGATCGAGATACCCGGCTTCGTCGAGCAGCTCGGCGGCGCGCTTGGGGTTGTAGCCGTAGGTCGGCACGTCGCCGCTGTACGCCCAATGGCCGGGTGCGAGCAACCCGCTGGCGGGCGTCGCCAGCCCGCGCAACAGCGTGCGGATCAAGGCATTGCGATCAAGCGCGTAGGCGATGGCGCGCCGAACTCGGACATCGCTCAGCCGCGGATCGCTGAGGTTCAGGCCGAGATACTGAAAGCCGGTGCCGGGCCGCGTCAGCACTTCGGTATGCGGCTGCTGGCGCAACCACGCCACCGCGTCGGGTTCGATCGCGCTTTGTATCAGATCCAACCCACCACGGCGGAACTCGAGCAGACGGACGAGTCCGTCGGGCACAACCTTGAAGATCACGCCAGCCAAGCGCGCTGGGCGCGCGGCGTATTGTTCAAATCGCATCAGCACCACACGCTCGTCTGGTGCAAACTCGACCAATCGAAACGGCCCCGAACCCACTGGCGCCGCGATCGCCGTCGCCGGTGATGTCGCCACCGCGTGGGCGGGCAAGATACCCATCGTGGTGGCGTCGAGAAACGGGGCGAAGGCCTCGCGCAAATGGAAGCGCACGGTGAGCGGATCCGGCGCATCAATTGCCTCAATCACGGCCAGCGACGCGCCCTTGGGCGAGTGCGAATCTGGCGCGCGGACCGAATCGAAGGTGGCTTTCACGTCGGCGGCAGTCACCGGCGTCCCGTCGTGAAAGAGCACGCCTTCCCGCAAATGGAACTCGAACGTGAGCGGATCAGGCGTGTTCCAATCGGCAGCGAGGTGCGGAAAGTAGCGCGCCTGGTCGTCCAGGCGAGTGAGGCCGTCGAAGAGCAGATCGCCGATCTGACTGCCGATGGCGTCGGTGGCGTAACGCGGATCGAGGGTCACCGGCCCATTGTCGAGCCCGACGACGGCGTAGCCCGGCGGCGCCGTGGAGGCATCGTGCTCGCAACTGGCGACACATAGCGCCAGGCACAGCGCTGCGCCCATGACGAGAAATGTTGACAGCGCCGAAACGCGTCTGGTACCGTCAGCCATCGTGCGCGACGGGAGCCGCGAAAGCGGTGCCGCAGACGCAGTCGCGGCGGTGGAGGACGATGGTGATACGGCGCGGGATTCGATTTACTCCCTCATGGGCATGCGCAGCCGCGCTGCTGGTGCTGGCAACCGCCGCGAGTGCCGACGCGCCGCATCGTGCTTCGCACGTTGACCAGAGCCCGTTCACCGTACCACCCGGCCTCCGCTCCCAGGTCGAGTTTTGGAAGAACATCTTTGCCACCTATTCAACGCACCAGGTGGTGATCCACGACGCGCTCCACTTGGATCGAGTCTACGCGGTTTTGGACTTCCGTCCGCTGGCCGCGGCAGGCATGAGCGAAGTGGAAATCGACCAAGTACGCCACCGCACCGTCGACGATGAGGTCCACAAGATCCGTTCGACCCTCATCCGGCTGCACCAACTCGGCCCGGACTTCCAAGCGGCATCCCACCTCACTGACGAGGAGCGGAAGATATGGGCGCTGTTTGCGGGTGTCAAGGAACAGAACAAATTCCTTCACGCGGCGGAACCGGATCGTCTACGCACCCAGTCGGGGCTACGCGAGCGCTTCATTCGCGGGCTTGAAGTGGGCGCACGTTTCTGGCCGGAGATCGAGCGCATCTTCCGCGAAGAGGGCGTGCCGATCGAGCTGACCCGGCTCCCGCTGGTGGAGTCGTGCTTCAACATCCACGCGTACTCGAAAGCCGGCGCAGCCGGAGTGTGGCAATTCATGCCGTTCACCGCGCGGCGCTTCATGCGCGTCGACAACGCGGTGGACGAGCGACGCGATCCGATCGTCGCCGGACGCGCGGCGGCACGCTACCTGCGCAGCGACTTCGAAGGACTCGGCACGTGGCCACTCGCCATCACCGCCTACAACCACGGGCGCGCCGGCCTCGCCCACGCCGTCGCCACCGTCGGCTCCACCGACATCGTCGATATCGTGCGCCGGTACCACGGTCCGGCCTTCAAGTTCGCCTCGCGCAACTTTTACGCCGAGTTTCTCGCCGTGCTGGAAGCGCAGCAGGACGCCGCCCGCCGCTTCGGGGATCTCCACTACGAGCGCCCGATTCCGGCCACCACCGTGCGGGTGCCCGACTATGTGAAGCTGTCGACGCTTGCGAGCTGCGCCGGCACCAGTGCGGAAGCCCTCGCCGAGCTGAACCCCGCCTTCAGCCGCGCGGTCGTCGACGGCAAGCTGCGCGTGCCGCCCGGGTACATGCTGCGGCTGCCGGCAGGCAGCGAGCGTGGCTTTCAAGAACGCTACGCCGCGCTCGGTCCGCAACACAAGGCATCGAGTCAGACCACCACCTACATCGTCCATCGCGTGAAGCGTGGGCAAACACTGGTCACCATCGCCCGCCAGTACGGCATCACGGTGTCGGCGATTCAGAAGCGCAACAACTTGAGTCGCCGCGCGAGTGTCCGCGCGGGACAAGAGCTGCGGATCCCACAAGGCTGAGTTAGGGCTGCAACGCGATCTCGAGTTCCTCGAGCTTGCGATACAGCGACGACAGACTGAGACCGAGCAGTTCGGCGGCCCGCTTCTTATCCCAGCTCAGTTTGCGCAGCGTGGTCTGAATGTGAGCGCGCTCGTACACGCGTACGGCCTCCTTCAGATTGTCGGCGGCGTACGGGATCATGTCCTGGTCGTCGCCGATGACGCGCGGCAAGTCGTTCACCGTCACCCACTCGCTATTGCCGAGGATCATCGCGCGTTCCAACACGTTGTCGAGTTCGCGGACATTGCCCTTCCACGGCAACGCCATCAGCGTCTTCATCGCCGCGTTGTCGACTCCCTTGTAGTTTTTCTTCAGCTCCTCGTTGTGCTGGCGCACGAGGTATTCCACCAGTAGCGGGATATCGTCGCGCCGCTCGCGCAGCGGTGGAATTTCAATGCCGACCACGTTGAGCCGGTAGAACAGGTCTTCGCGGAAGCGGCCGGCGTCGACTTCGGACTGGAGGTCCTTGTTACTGGCCGCGATGATGCGAATGTCGATGCGGACCGGCGTCCCGCTGCCGAGCGGCAACACTTCCTTCTCTTCGATGGCGCGCAACAACTTCACCTGTAGACCAAAAGGCAAGTCCCCGATCTCGTCGAGAAAGATGGTCCCGCCGCGCGCGCGCAGAAACAACCCTTCCTGATTCGCCACCGCACCTGTGAACGCACCGCGAAGGTGACCGAAGAGTTGGCTTTCAAGCAGGCTCTCGGGGATCGCGCCGCAATTGACCGGCAGGAACACCTTGTCGCGCCGATCGCTGGTGGCATGAATCGCGCGGGCGACGACCTCTTTGCCAACGCCGCTCTCACCGGTGATCAGCACCGTGGCTTTGGTCGGGGCGACCTTGTGGATCAGGTCGACGATCGCCCGCATCGCCGCGCTGCGGCCAACGAGGTTCTCGAAATCAAACCCCCGCGCCACTTCGCGCCGCAACAACTGGACCTCCCAGGCGAGGTGTTTGAAGTCGAGCAGCCGCCGCACTTTGCCGAGCACGTCCTCGAAGATCAGTGGCTTGATGATGTAGTCTTGCGCGCCTTCGCGCAGAGCCTCGACCGCGGTATCAATCGACGCGTACGCCGTGATCAGCAGAACCAGACTCTGCGGCGCGACCCGGCGGGCGTGGCGCAAGACATCGATACCCGAGGCGCCGGGCATCCGCAGATCCGCGATGACGAGGTCGACCTCCGACTGTTCGATCGCCTGGATGGCCGCCTCGCCGTCGGCGACCTCGACCACCGTGTACCCTTCGTCCCGCAGCAGTTCGGCGAGGCTCTCGCGAATCGCGGTTTCGTCATCGGCCAATAGAATCGTTCCCGGCACGTGCGGTCTCTCCGTTTGCCGGCGATCCTTTCTGGCCGCAGCCGTGCTGTCAAGGTAAGCGGCAAGCGCTCAGATGTTGAGATTGTCGGGGGGCACGCTAGGTCGACGCGGGCAGCGCGATCATGATCGTCGCGGTCACGTCCGCCGCGTTGATACGCGTGTCGATGTTCGCGTCCGCACCACGGCGGTCCGGGTCCGTGAGGTCGCAGCGCTTGCCGGCTTCGAACAGCACGGCGACTTCGTGGTCGAGATCCGCAACGTCAATGTCGCCGGTTCCGTCCGGGTCGCCCGGCGTGCCGTCGATTTGCCCCATCTCACCGCTGTTGTTCTTGGGCGCCGGATCATCGAGCGTGAAGGCCGTTGCATTGTTGTTCGTGCTGTCGACGCGGGTAAGCGCCTTGCCAAAAACGGGCCGCACCGCGGGCTGACCGAAGATGCCATTGGCGCCGGTGAACGACCCGTAAGCGACGCAGTCGACCGGCTTGCTGGCAAAGACGCCGAAGCAGGTGCGCCCATCGGGAAACACCAGTTGTCCGGTCACGAGCTGGTCCATCGCGACACAATAGAGGTCGTGCGCTTCCTGAGTCCCCGCGAGGATTGCGACCCCTTCGTCGCCGTTGGTTAGCGCTATGTCCATATCGAAGCGCCCGAAGTTCGCCGCCGCCGTACCATCCGCAGTTTGCGTCGTCATCCGCTGGCCGCCGACGAACACCTGGCCGGAGGCCAGAGTGCGCAGTTGCATGTACTGCGCGCCGGGCGCGTTGCTGGTACCAAACGACAACTCCTGAATCGCCATCAAGTGAAACGGCGCCCACGCCGGCCGCGCAACGACGAGCGCCACCACCATCAACAGAGCAACCACCAACCGCTTGGCCATGGTCGATCCCTCCTTCGCCGAATCCCTGAGAAGCCGCGCAACCTTCGCTGAGGCGGTCACCTATGTCAACCAATCACGTCAACCGATCATCGGCGTGGCCGGCAAAAGGGGAGATCCAGGGTGGCTCGCGAGCCGTGACGGCCAGCCGGCGAAGCGCAACTTCGTGGTTGCCGACTATCCTTCGCACATGGTCAGCGCCTCGTTCACCGCCGTGACCAGTTCGTCCACGGTCACGTGCGAGTCGTGATCGCGATCGAACGACGGGCAGCGATCGAGCGGCATACTTTCCAGCGCGATGTCGACACCGATGACAAGTTCGTCGACCGTGACCGCGTGGTTGCCATCACAGTCGCCGGTACATACCGGAGTCGGTGTCGGGGTTGGTGACACCGTCGGGCTCGGGGTCGCCGTGAGGGTTGGTGATGCGGTCGGCTTCACGGTCAACGTTACGGTCGGACGCGGCACGACTCGAACGCCGCCGTCCGTACCCGTCGCCGGCAGCGCTGCCCCCTTGGGATCGCTTGCGCGCACATCGGCATTGTGGAGCGGATAGGTTCCGAGCGGGAGATCGGCAGCGAGTCGGATGGTACAGGTGTACAGCTCCGAGCCATCGGGGATCGGGTCCACGTTCACGGTGAAGATGATCACTTGCGCCGAGCTGCAATCGAGCCCAGGCGTGCACTGGAGTGGTTGGAACCCCGCCGCTGCGATCTTGTCGATGTCCGGGTTGACACGGCAATCCGGCCGGCCGCCGGGCGTGGAAGCGATCAGGATGTGCGGATCGAAGACAATGTCGTTCTGCGTTGCCACGACCGTGCGTCCCCCCGTTTCGAGACTGACAGCAACGTTCACCACATCACCGGGCGAACCGGTTGCCGAGCCGATCTTGACGATCACCGTCTGCGCCTGTCCCTCGATCGTTTTGAGCACTGAACTCAGCACGAGCAGACTGACTACCAACCCGACTCGAATTCTTCGCACCTTCGTCACGCGTATACTCGCCCCGATTCATTAGCCGCAAATCCCGCGTTCGACCACTGGTATCTCAGGCGGCGGTTGAGTATGGAGAAGCGGCCCGCGCGCTTTCGCGCCGCGGCTCACAAATCCATCTGGAGGATGTTCTCATGAAGATCGAAGGCAGTGTGGCAATTGTCACCGGCGGCGCATCGGGGTTGGGCGAAGCTACAGTGAGAATGTTAGTCGCCAATGGCGGCCGCGCGGCGATCCTCGACCGCCCGCAGTCGAACGGCACGCAAATGGCCGCCGAGTTGGGCAAGAACGTGATCTTCACGCCGGCGGATGTGACCAACGAGGGTGAAGTCAGCGCCGCGGTCGCCAAAGCCACGGAAGCGTTCGGCACGGTGCACGTCGCCGTCAACTGCGCGGGCGTCGGCGCCGCGATGCGTACGGTGAGCAAGTCGGGGCCGATGCCGTTGGAGATCTTCACCAAGGTGATCGAAATCAACCTGATCGGCACGTTCAACGTCATCCGCTTGGCCGCGGCGCAGATGCAAAAGAATCAGCCCAACGACGAGGGCGAGCGCGGCGTGTTGATCAACACCGCGTCGATCGCCGCGTTCGACGGCCAGATCGGCCAGGCCGCCTACTCCGCGTCGAAAGGCGGCGTGGTCGGCATGACCCTGCCCATCGCGCGCGATCTCGCGTCGCTCGGCATCCGCTGTCTGACTATCGCGCCGGGCACCTTCGACACTCCGATGCTGGCGATGTTGCCCGAGCCGCAGCGCCAAGCGCTCGGCGCGCAGATTCCGTTTCCGTCGCGCCTCGGTCGTCCGAGCGAGTACGCGGCGCTGGCGCGCCACATCATCGAGAACCCGGTGCTCAACGGCGAGACCATCCGCCTCGACGGCGCGCTACGCTTGCCGCCGCGATAGCCTTCTCGCGCCGCTCCGGGAATCGGTTCGTCTTCGGGAATTCGAATCCGTTTGCCCGAGTAGATCGCGAAGCGATCGTATCGACGGCCTGCTTGCGCGAGATCGCTACCCTTGACGGTGTACGCTGCCGGGGGCGAACGCCGGCAGACATACGGCGATGTATTCCGTCCCTTCATCCAGCGGCGTGCTGTAGCGCACTGCTTCGCCGGGCGCGGCGATGATCGCTTGGCCGGCCTGCACATCGATGGTGCCGGCGTCGCACTCAACCCGCAGCATGCCTTTGAGTACGATGGTGTACTCGTGAAACTCCGGCCGCTGCGGCGGTTCGACCCAACCGCCTGGTGAACGCATATGCGCGATGCTGAGCGCGGTGGTCTGCGAGTTCACGCGGCCGACGTACTCATCGATCAGCTTCGGCTTGTTGCCGGCCGCTTCGATCCGTGTCGGTGCTTTGATGTGTGTGGGCATGGGTGAGTATTGCCAGGCTCATCGCCGGTTGCGCAAGCCCCGCGTGCTCATCACCCCGTTGAAGAAGTGCGGCGCCCCCTTCGACGGGGCTCAGGACAGGCTTCGAGATGGCGCTGCGCGCCTCCTCAGGGCGAACGGGAAAGTGTTGGGCACATAGGAGGAACCGCTCATGCTGAGGAGCGCCGACAGGCGCGTCTCGAAGCATGCGGGGTTTTTTCGACGGGTTGTGACGACTCGTTGACACGGGCCACCAGAACGGAGCACGCTGCGCCGCACGATGGCCCTCCGCAACACGATCGCACCCGATCCATCTCTGTTTTTGCAACTGCTGGAACAGCGCGCGCCGCGTCCGCTCTCGATCAACGATCTGACCCGGCTGCTCGATCTCGCGCACTACGATCGCAAACAGATCCGCGCGGCGTTGGACGCCGCCGTCGCCAATCGCACGCTGCGCCGTATCGGCAAGACGCGCTATCAATGGATACGTGACGCTGGGATACGTGACGTCGATCGCCCGCCACGCAGCGAGCGAGCAACGCGGACACCGAAGGGTGCCAGCCGCGCCCGCACGATCGAAGGAACCTACACACGCGTACGCGCGGGCTACGGCTTCGTCGAAGTAAGCGGACGCCCGGCGGAGCATTTCGCGCGCGACATCCTGATTCCCGCCGGCATGGAAGGGGGCGCGTTGCACGGCGATCGCGTTGCGGTCGAAGTCGTCCGCCGCGACGTGCGGGTGCGGCGTGTGGTTGGACGCATCGCGTCGGTCGTCGAGCGCGTCCACGAACGCATCATCGGCACCCTCGAATACAGCCGGCACGGCTGGCGACTTATCCCCGAGAGTGAGTTGCTGCCGCCCGTGGAGATCTTCGGCGACCCGCTGCCGCAACGCGAGGATGCGGGCTTGGTGGCGCTGGTGCAAATCACTCGCGCGCCCACGCCACGCCTGGCGATGGGCGGCACGCTCGTTCAAGTGCTCGGCACCGCCGATGATCCGGAAGTGCAGTTCCTCAGCCTCGTCAACGAGTACGGACTGCGCGTGGACTTTCCGGCCGACGTGCTCGCCGAAGCCGAGCGGCTGCCGCCCGATCCGTCGCCCGACGACTTCGCCGGCCGTGAAGACCTGCGCGCCCTGCCCTTCGTCACCATCGATGGCGAGACCGCGCGCGACTTCGACGATGCCGTGTGTCTGGAGGCGGCCGCGGGCAACGGATACCATCTGTGGGTCGCGATCGCCGACGTCTCGCACTACGTTCGACCGAACTCCGCGCTCGATACCGAAGCCGCGCGCCGCGGCACCAGCGTCTACTTCCCCGATCGCGCCATCCCAATGCTGCCGCCGCAGCTCTCCAACCAACTCTGCTCGCTCAACCCACAGCGCGATCGATTGGTGCTGGTCGCTGAGATGACTTTCGATCGCGCCGGGCATCGGCACAACGCACGGTTCTATCGCGCCGTCATCAGCAGTCGGGCGCGGCTGACCTACACCAAAGTTGCGGCCGTCTTATCGCAAGCCGCCACGCCGGAGATTCACGCCTGGCGCACCGAGCTGGGCGCACTCATGCCGCAACTGCGGCTCATGTGCGAACTGATGGGCACGCTCTACCGCAACCGCGTGCAAGCCGGCTCGCTCGATTTGGATTTGCCCGAAGCGCTGGTCGATCTCTCCGACGAGGGCCGCAGCATCGGCGTGCGGTTGTCGCACCGCAACGACGCGCATCGGCTTATCGAAGAGTTCATGCTCGAAGCCAACCGCGCGGTGGCGAGTTTCCTCACCGATGAGCAGCTCCCCTTTCCCTACCGCATCCACGAACCGCCCGACCCCGACGACATCGACGAGCTGAATCAGTTCCTCGGCCCGTTCGGCTTCAACGTCGAGTATGACGGCAAGGTCCGGCCACCCGACGTGCAACGGCTGCTCGATCGCTTACAGGGACATCCGCTGGCGCGCGTGCTAACGCGGCAGGTGCTGCGTTCGCTAACGCAAGCGCAGTACCGCACCACCAACGCCGGACACTTCGGCCTCGCGTTTCCGACCTACTGTCACTTCACCTCGCCGATTCGCCGCTATCCCGATCTGCTCGTGCACCGCCAGCTCGGCCGCTTGTTCGACTGCGAAGCCGAAGCCGCCCGCAGCGAAGCCGATGCCATCGAAGCCGCGAGCGTGCAAAGCTCGCAGCGCGAGCGCGGCGCAATGGAAGCCGAGCGCGCCATGCTCGACTTGAAGAAGGCCGAGTTCATGCTCGATCACTTGCTCGAACCCGAACCCGGCACCATCGTGTCCGTCACCAACTTCGGTTTCTTCGTCGAGCTCGACGCCTATCCGATCGAAGGACTCGTCCGCCTCGACGACCTCGCCGACGACCGCTACACCTTCATCGAGGCCGAGCGCGCGTTGAAGGGTCTGCGCAAAGGCCAGCGCTTCCGCTTGGGCGACCGCGTCCGTGTCGAGGCCACCGACATCAATCTGCGCCGCCGCCAGATCAACTTCGCACTGCTGGAACGATTGGGGTCAGCCGCGGGTCTCAAGTCCCCGCGTAAGGCAAAACGCGATCAAAGAGAGCGACCGGACGTGCGGAGAGCCAAGAGTACGGGCACGCGGGCTCGCAAGAGAAAGTCGTAAGGCAGGGTGGTCAGGCCAACAAACGAAGTGCGTACGCCACAGGAAGTCACTTCCGGCAACGGAGAGACCATCATGCCCAACGTTGAGATCGCGCAGTTGGCTTCCCTTCGCCCGATCACCGAGATCGCGGCATCGCTCGAAGTGACGCCCGCCGACTTTACATTCCGCTACACGACAGGCGAGAGCGCCACACTAGTCAAGGGAGAGGAACGGACGGAGTCGGCGTACGACACGTCCGGGAGCGCGAAGTTCGCACTGCCAAATGACGAGAACACGAAAGCCTCGGGCACGTAACGCGCCCACCACTGTCCGATCGCGCGCCCGATTCATTCGGAGCTTTCTCCGCCAATAGACCTTGTTGCTCTTCGGGCTCATCGCCTTCGGGCAGCCCAGATGCGCATGCCAGAAGCAGCCGTGAACGAAAATCGCCCACCGTCTGGACCGATTCGCGAGGTCGGGAGAACCCGGAAGCCCCCGATTCGCGAGGCGGAAGCGTGCTCCAAGCGCATGCGTCATCGAACGCACCGCACGCTCCGGTCCGGTATCAGTCGACCTTACCGTCGCCATGCGGCGCGACACCGTCTCGGCGCTCTGGGGGCGAGGCATCACGTCGGGCTCGCGAGAGCCTTCATCACCTCATTGGCGACTGCGTGGGCCAGCGCCGGAGGAACGGAGTTACCGATCTGCATAAACCCGTGCCACTTAGTTTCGTGAAAGACGAACCAGTCGGGGAACGAGTGCAAGCGTGCGGCCTCGCGCAGGCAGATGCAACGAGGGTAGTCCGGGTGGATCGGTCGCGGCGCCATGAACCGCCCATTCTCGAAGCCCGTCCCGGCGCGGAGCGTGGGCGCCAGCCCGGAACGTTTCAATCGAATGAAGCGGCTCACGGGATCGACGGCGCCTGGCTCGACCCGCTTGAATCTCTCGGTGGTCTTCAGCGAGTGCTCAGTACGCGCGAAGCCCGTGATCACTCGTGAACCGTTCTTCGCGGCTCCGCGCGATCCTCGGAGCTGACGCGCATAGGCACTAGGAGTTTCCAAACGTCCCGCATAACCATCGCCATCCACGAGATCAGCTGGCTCGACGCACTTCAGATCGTCGATCGCAGCGCCGACGGTCACGCGCTTCTTGATGGGCTCCGGATACGTCGGCGCGATCTCTCCGCCACGGTAGCCTAAGATGAAGGCTCGCTTGCGTCGCTGCGGAACCCCGAAGTCAGCGGCATTCAAGCTGAGGATCGGGCCCACGATCGAATAGCCGCCCTTTCGGAGGCGGCACTTGAACCTGGCAAGAATGGGCGCGTGCTGCGGCCGAAGCAGACCTGCGACGTTCTCCATGACAAAGTACCGCGGGCTCAGCTCAACGACGAGGCGCGCGAACTCCAGGACCATGAGGTTTCGCGGGTCGCGCGCGTTCCTCTTGCCGCCGATCGAGAACCCCTGGCAAGGAGGCCCGCCGAGGACAACTGCGATTTTCTCGCGCCCGAGGCCGGCCTTCCTTCTGATTGTCGCGCCCGTGAGATCCTTCACATGCTCGCAGATTGTCGTCGCGTTCGGGAAGTTTTTCTCGTGGACGTCAGTGCTGATCTTGCTCAGGTCGACCGCCGCAGCCAGGCGAAACCCAGCACGCTCAAAGCCGAGGGACATCCCGCCTGCGCCGCAGAACAGATCGATCGCGATCGGTCCACTCGATCTGGACCCTACCCTCCTTGAACGCTTCGACCGAGGAAGCGCCTTGGACGCGCGACGCGGCTTTTTCACAGCTCGACCTCAGCAAAGAGGGGATAATAGCGATAGAGGTCCGCGTAGGACTCGATCTGCTCCTGCGCTAACGGGAACGGTAGATTCACGTTCCTGCTCGGTAGGCGGCGATCGAGCTCTGTTCGCTCCTTTTGCGTCAGCGGGGGGATCGCGATCCGAAACAGTGCCTCTCCGCGGAGATACGGCAGATGGCTCGAGAGTTCGCCCTCGTGGACATGCAGGGCATCATGGGGATTTAAGAGCGCGGCACCGATGGTGACCATCGGTGCGCCATCCCGATAGTGAAACGAGAAGAGCGGAGCCCAGGTGGGCTTCTCACTGACCGCGCGTCCGTTTTGAACCAGCAAGTTCTTGAGATGTGTCCACAGCAGCGAGACGAGCGTCGGCATATACTCGCTCTGGTGGGTCAATCCTGGACCTGGTTTCTGGGTTTTCGCGCCAGTCCTCTTCTTTGACGTGAAGGGCACAGCATCTCCGAAGACTCGTCGGAGCGCAGCCTCCCGTGCCTTCGCCTTGTCGCCGTCCTTCCAAGGTGGGCGGGCGTCATACGTGACGATCAGGACGCTGCCTGACGCGAGCTTCGAGGCAAGAAGTGCTATGTCTTGGAGCGATTCGCTCTCCGGCACGTAGTCGTAGTCGAGCCAGACGATGGACGCGTCTTTCCAGCTCAGCGACGGCAGGACTTCGGAGGAATTTCCCTCGACGACCCGCACGCACTTGAACGGTCGGTTGAAGACCGCCCGGCGGTATCCCTCTGTCCGCTCGACGGATGTGAGCGTCTTCACACCGAGCCGACGATGCGCGTAGAGAAAGTCGGAGAACCACATCGAGCCGAAGCCCACATAGCTGAAGCGCCTCTTTGGAAAGACTGACACGTAGCGGGCGAGCGCCTCGAAGATCATCTTGCGCTGAGTCCGCTTGTTGGGCCGAACCGCGTAGTTGAACTTCTCGTACGACTCCATTGAGCACTCACTCGACTTTGTTCGCGTAGAAGTAGTCGAACGTCTTGATTCCGACCTGCGCGGCGGGAAGCGCTGGATCCCCGAGGGCCGCCGCCGCCTTCGCCACTTGGCGCTTTGGCTTCTGATAGAGAATATTGACGGTCCCCTGGGTTGTGCCCGGGACAGCGGGGGTCTTCATCTGCTGTTGTGTAGAAACTTCGGTCGCCCTCACCGGCGGCGCCGAGCGTTCGATCTTCTTGGCGCCCTCAAGGTTGGCCTTGCGAGTCCGTGAGTAGCTGATGTACGCGCGCGCCGCCTCCTGCATTCGTGCGCGCGCGCGCCGGTAGACGATGCTATCTACATCGATGTCGTTCTTCGTCGTCGTCCACGGCAACGCATATGGCTCCTCAGAGCGAAACGACACGATTCCAATGAAGCCATTGTACTGCGGGTGCCATTGAGGAAACCTAGTAAGGCCCCAACCCGTTCGTTCTGTCTTGTCGGCAGAAAGGACAACCCGGTTGTTGCAGAGCACATACCAGCCCCACGCCGAAGCGTCCTCGTCTTCTTCCGAGTCGGGCCGCGCGCCAGCGGCAGTGGTCGCCGCCCCCGCCCATATCTCTCCCTCGACCTCTACCTTGGATGGCTTCGCTGATGGCCTCGGGACAGACTCCTTCCAACGCTGATGGAGCGGCTGGAATCCCCTCCCTTGAAGGAACGTGAACTCGGTCGGCTTGACCTTCGCGCCGTTGATTCGAAGTTCAAGTCCCTGATCGAGAAACACCGCGTATGTGCGCGCAGCTGCCTCAATCAAGCGCGTCACGAATGCGTCCGTGTCGAGTTCTTGTGCCACGCTCGGGTGGAGGTTCTTCACCTCGATGGTCGTGCCGGGGTCGTTCGATGAAGGTTTCGCAGTCGTGAGTTCCAGATTCCAGTCCTGGGGCTTGGCTGCCCAGGCGTCGACGTCGACGTTCATCACAAACCCGTCGTCGATCGTGTTCGATTTGACCTCGAACTCCTTGCCCAGTTTGAAAAGCGCACGCTTCATACCGATGCCGTAGATCCCGATACCCGCCTCCGTATCTGCGTCAGTATGCTCGCTCGGGTCCCGCCCGAAGTTGAATGCGTATTCGCACGCGATGTCGACCGGAATGCCATCGCAGTTGTCGCGAATGCGAAACGACGACCTCGAACACTTGAGCTCGATCTTGTAGCCTCTGTACCTGGAGCTCCCAGAACTCAGCGGATGCGGCTTCGGCGACTTTGCGCGTCTCTGCGCCGGCGACTCGTCGGTCGCGCGCGTTGCCCCGTCGACCGAGTTGTCGATCAAGTCCAAGACGCAGGCTCCGAGTGAGATGTCGCGGGTGATCATGTCGATGAAGAAGCGTTTGTGCGGCGTCGCCTTGACAGGCATGACCTTACCGGCTTCCAAAGACATCGCCATCCTCCCCCCATTTTGGAGCGCTAGTCGTGGAGCGTGTCGCCTGCACCCCGACTGTTACCGCGCATCTGACGTGGATTCGCTCAAGACGTCAAGCTGCCGGCCGACTTGTCTCTCTTGTGCGCGCGCGTCGGGCGGCGGACTCAGTGCCCGACGCCTTGGCCTTCGCCCCACTCGCTCGCGCGCACGGCAAACGCTTCGGCGTAGCGCGGCCAGTCGTGCAAGGTTTCGGGATCGAAGTCGGCGCCACTGGGCCAGACGAGAGTTTTCACCTCGCGGTCAAGGCGCACTTGGTTGAACACGGATAGCTCCCGGAGTGGTCCGTAGATTTCGCCCGCGAGCACTGGCTTGAAGTTGATAGCTTGCTCGGTTCCGTCGTCAAAATGGACACGCAGGGTGTAGGGCGCGGTGATCTCGAACGACGCGACACGGTAGATTTGATGCCCTGTCTCGAACAACACCCTCACTTCAGCATCTCCCAGTCGCCGCGGTTCCTATTGCGGTGATGCCGGAACGCGCTGAGTACCAAATGGCAAGGTCCGAGCGAACCAGTCGTGTCACCGAAATCACGGCGCCTCGCGAAAGCCAATCCGCCGCGGCTTGACCTTCGGCGGCGTCATCAACTGTCGGATCGCATCGAAGACCACTTTGAACTGCGCGTCGTACTTCCGCTCCAACGCCTCCAGCTTGCGGGCGAGGTCTTTGTGCGTCGCCAGCATCTCGCGCAGCTTCACGAAAGCACGAACGATCTCGATGCTTGCGGCCACAGCCACCGGGCTGTTGAGCACCGACGCGAGCATGAGCGCCCCATGCTCCGTGAATGCATACGGGCGCACCGGAGAGAACTTCAAGCTCCGGAGGTAGTCGCAATCTGCGACCACCTCCGCTTTCTCCTCACCTGTGAGCTGAAACATGAAGTCCGCAGGGAAACGAGCGCGATTGCGCTTCACCTGCTCGTTCAGGCGCTTCGTAGGAACCGCATAGACACGCGCCAGATCCATATCCAGCATCACGCGCTGCCCACGAAGCACGAAGATCAGTTCGACAACGTGCTCGACCGTCAGCATGGGCGGTTGGTTCATCGTCGCAACTCGCGGAGCTTCAGCAACGCGCGCATACCGCGACGTTCACCTGCACCGCTCGCTTGCTCCGCAACACGCTGGACAGCATCGCCACGCCCTGCTCCGTGAACGCGTAGGGCAGTACCGCCGCCCGCCACGGCCGGCGTTTGAGGTCGCAGATTGCGACCTCAAATTTGAGGTGCCAATTTGGTACCTCAAACGCTCGGACTCCTCCGGTGTGAGCTGGAACATGAAGTCGGCCGGGAACCTCGCGGTGTTGCGACGCACTGCTCGATTCAATGTCTTGGTTTCGACGCCGTAGAGTTCCGCGAGGTCCGCATCGAGCATCACCTTGTGCCCACGGATCAACAGGATCGCCCGCTCGATGCGCTCGCTCGATACGTCCACATCGATGCTGTCGCCCGGCTTGGTCATATAGTCCACCACGACGGCAGGTCTCGGCGAAGGCCTGTCAGCGGATCGGCCTCGTGAAACCCGCGCTCACTCCGGATCGTTGAACCGCGGTGCGCGCTTCTGCATGTTCGCCTGCACGGCTTCGAGCTGGTTCGGCTGGCCGATCAGGCTGAGCTGCAGCGACTCTTCCAGCTTCAGCCCTTCCGCAACGCTCACGAGGCCGGACTGGTTGAACAGCCGTTTGCCGGCGCGGATCGCGTTCGGCGACTTGCCGGCGATCTCGTGCGCAAGCTTCATCGCATCGTCGAGCGGATTTTTGCTGACGTGCGTCGCCAGGCCGAGGTCGACCGCTTCGGTCCCCGAAATGACTCGGCCGCTGAAGGTCAGCTCCTTGGCGATGTCGAGCCGGACCAGGCGACGCAGCGTCTGCGTGCCGCTCATGTCGGGGATCAAGCCCCACTTGATCTCCATCACCGACAGTTGCGCGTCCGCTGTGACGAAGCGGATGTCGGCGCCGAGGGCGATCTGCAGTCCACCGCCAAAGGCGACGCCGTGAACGGCGGCGATCACCGGCACGGGCAATTCCTGCCACACCCACCCGGCCAGTTGCGCGTGATTGGCGGGACTGTTCGGATCGCGATCGGTGAGGTTCCGTTCCGGACGCTCGCGTTCGCCACCCGCCATCGCCATGAAGCTGCTGAAATCGAGCCCGGCGCAGAACGCGCGCCCTTCACCCGACAACACGACCGCGCGAACAGAACGATCCGTGGCGAGCGCTCTGCCGGTTTCTACCAGCGCCGCGAACATCGCCGTATCGAGCGCGTTCATTTTCTCCGCGCGGTTCATGCGCACGTCGGCGACGCCGTCGTGTTTGGAAACAATCACTCGTTCAGCCATAGAGACCTCCTTCGATCGCGTATCAGTATGCAGCGCTTTACCTTTACTTGCCCTCACCCTAGCCCTCTCCCAGAGGGGGCTTTGCACAAGGGCTCGCCGCGGTGGGTCCGTCATACCGGCGAAAGCCGGTATCCAGGCGGGGCGTGGGGGCGCGACCCTGGATTCCGGCTTTCGCCGGAATGACGAGTGGGAAGGTCGCTCCATTCTTGTGCAAGGCTGCCAGAGGGAGAGGGAACGCGGCGTGCATCGGCGGTTTCACTTCCTCGCCGTGACGATCCATGCGGCCGACGGCATGCGAACGCCCTGCGGCGTCTGATACGCGCGCAACGCCTCCGCGATGGCGGCCGACACGGCCGCGAGATTCACTTCGCCGGCCGCTTGCCGCAGCGCATTGCCGGTTGGACCCATTTGCAGCAGGAAGTCGACGGTGCGGTCGAGGTCGAGTCCGGCGCCGATCGCCAGGACCTCGTTGTGGGGATCGATCGCGACATCGACGAATCCCGCGCCGGTGAGAATGCCGCGCACGCGCTCGGCATCCGCAAACGCAAACGGCCCCGGCGCTCCCGGTTCAGGCGGCGCTGGAAGCTGAATGTACTGCGCCGCCGCCATCAGCGGCACAAACATCCAGGGATTCTCCGGCAGCGCCTGCCAGCACACGAAGGCGACGCGGCCGCCCGGACGCAGCGCCGATTGCAGATTGGCGAACGCCGCGGTCGGGTCGGAGAAGAACATCACCCCGAAGCGCGAAAACACCAGATCGAAGTGCGCTCGCGGTAACGCGTGCGTTTGTGCATCCGCCTCTTCGAACTGCGCGTTGTGGAGGCCAGCCGCCCGCGCGTCTGCACGCGCCCGATCGAGCATCGTCGTTGAGATGTCCACGCCCAACGCTGAACCGGTCGGACCGACCCGGCGCGCGAGTTCGAGGGTCGTATGACCGCAGCCGCACCCGACATCGAGCACGCGCTCGCCGGCTGTTACCCGAGCACGGTCCATCGCCGCGCGACCGAGCGGCTCGATCTGCGCGTTGATGAAGTCGTGCAGCGCGACCCACTTGGGCCCGGCTTGTTCGTTCCAATACTGAATCTGCTGCGCATTCGGTCCGGAAAATTCCAACGTTGCCATCGGCGTCCCTTCAGAGGCACACAGATGACCACAGATGCACGCGGATGAGAAGAGTCTCCGCGGATTGGCTTTCGGCAAAGGCGCCACCCATGTACTATGACCGGGTATCGCAGGAGGCCCGGCATGGAGCGCGTCGCATACTCCGAAGAAGAGCTGCTCAGCAGCATCACGTACGATGAACCCTTGATCGCCGACGGCGTGCGCTGTCACGGCGGCTTCGTCGCCGGCCACTACCAGTCACCACGCACTGCCAACCGCACCCCTGCAATCGCGGCGTGGCAAGCGCAGCTCGCGGCGCGCGGGCTGCCGCTGCTCGACATTCCCAGCGAGTTGGTTCCGCCGCACTTCCCCAACCCCGCGCAAGCCAAGCTGCTACTGCGCGAGGGCGTGCGCGACCCGCTGGCGCGCACGCTCACCACTATCGCGATCATCGAAGGCTTCGGGGCGATGATCCGCGATCAGCCGGTGCCCAACTGGGCGCGAGTGGTGAAGGAAGCCGTCGACGGCACCGCGATCGCGCATCTGCGTACGGGATTGTTCGAAGCCCATGCCCGCGATGAGGCTGGTCATCGCAGCGAGGGCGGTCACAAACAGATGTGGGAGGCGGCGCGCGATCTGGCGCTCGACCATCCCGCAATTCCGTCCGACGTGTTGATGCGGCTGATGACCGGCCGGCGCGGCAGCGGCCGCCAGCGCTTGTTCCCTCAACTCGACGACGCCTTCGAGGAGCTGCTCACCACGATGGCGAACGTGCTGGTGATCGAGGTCTTCGCTGCCGACACCTTCGCCTGGGCCGAGGAGGTGCTCGGCGATCCTGAAGTGTCGGCCCGTCCGACCGAGGCGGCGGCGATGGTCGGCTACATCCGCAGCGACGAATCGCCACACGTCGAGTATTTGCGCACGGCGCTCAGTGAGTTGCGCGCGCACACGCTGCTCGGCGCGCACGGCGAAGAGCTGGCCGGCAGCGAGGTTGTCGATGGCCTGCTCAATCGCACCCTGCGAGTTCTCACGACGCAGCGCCCGCAGTTGCAGCGCGAGGAGGCCCGCGCCGACATTGCCGCCGCCTGCGCCACGCATCGCGATGCCGCCGGCCTGCAACGCCGCTTCGATGCGCTGGAGACGGAATGGACGTCGCCGCGGACGGAGGGAAGTTTGATCAGGCTGGCGATGCCCTCTTCCGCTCTCCCAGAGATGTCCCATTCCTCCGTAGGGGCGACGCATGCGTCGCCCGCGAAGTGACGTGCCCACCCCGGAGAAGACGGAGGGCGATGCATGCATCGCCCCTACACTTCAGAGATCGCACGTAGGCATGACACACCATGACTGACGGACTCACCGCGCCGTTCACCCGCATCGCCCGCGGCGCACGCGTCGCGCACGTCGCTGCGACGGTGTACGCCAGCTACAAGATCCCCGACGCGATGGATTGGCTGCTGGGGCGTCGCAACGGCGCGGCGGATCGCCCGCGCCGCCGTAGCGCGATCCATCGCCGCAACGCGCAGCGCATCTTCGATGCCGCCATCGCCTTGCGCGGCCTGCTCATCAAGATGTGCCAAGTCATCGGTACGCGCTCGGACATCTTTCCGCCCGAGTACGTCACGGTGCTGTCGCAGTGTCATGACCGCCTACCGCCGCGCGAATTTTCAGAAATCCGCGCACAAGTCGAGCGTGAACTCGGCGGGCCGCTCGAACGCTTCTTCACAGAGTTTGAGACGCAGCCGCTTGCGGCCGCATCGCTCGCCCAAGTGCATCGCGCCCGTCGCGCCGACGGGAGGATCGTCGCAGTCAAGGTGCAGTATCCGGATATCGAAGAGATCGTGCGCACCGACATCACCAGCATGACGCGCATCTGCCGCATCTATCAGCTCGTCGATCGCGAACCGCTCGAACTCTTGCCGTTGTTGCAGGAGCTGACTCGCCACCTGGCGCTCGAACTCGACTTCCGGCGCGAGGCTGACAGCGCCGACCGCGTGCGCGCCTTGTTCAAAGACGATCCGCACGTGCTGGTGCCGGCGATGCACCGCGACCTCTCAACCCGCCGCGTGCTGACAATGGAGTTCGTCGACGGCATCAAGGTCACCGACCTCGCTGGTTTACGCGCCGCCGGACTCGATCCGGCGGTGGTGGTGCAAACGCTGATGCGCATCTACGTCCGCATGATCCTCGCGTACGGATTTTTTCAAGCCGACCCGCATCCCGGCAACCTCTTCGTTCGCCCCGACGGGCAGATCGTGTTGCTCGACTTCGGGTTGGCAAAGGATCTGCCGCCCGGGTTCGGGCTCGGCCTGTTCGAGTTGATGTTCTCGATGATGACGATGAACGAGACGGCGATGCTGAAGGCATTCGACGCGCTCGGGTTCGAAACCAAGACCGGCGATCCGCGCTGGCTCGTCGAGGTTGCGCACCGCATGGTCGATCTTTCGGGCCGACGCTTCGAGGGTGAGTTCACCGAAGACATGACTCAAGAGTTGTTCAACGCGGTGCGCGAGAACCCGGTGGTGAAAGTTCCCAGCGACTTTGTCTTGGTCGGCCGCGCGTTCGGATTGCTCAGCGGCATTGCGCACACACTCGGCGCGCGCGCCAATGTGCTCGACGCGATGTCGCCGGGGGCAACGCGGCCCGAATAAGTCCAAAGCCCAAAGTCCCAAGTCCAAAGCCGGAGTGCCTGTCCGGTGACCTTGGACGTTGGACTTTGGACGTTGGACCTTAGACTTCCGGCTCGCTATCTTCCCGCCGCGATGCGCCGTATTGAATCGAAGGTCCGTCCGACCGATCCCGACTTCGTCGAAAACCGGCAGCGCATGGAGGCGCTCGTCGGCGAGCTGCGCGAGCGCGTGCGCGGCGCACAGCAAGGCGGACCGGAAGAGCAGCGGCGGCGGCATAAGGAACGCGGCAAACTGCTGGCGCGCGAGCGCATCGATGCGTTGATCGATCCCGGCACCGCGTTTCTCGAGTTGTCGACGCTGGCCGCGTTCGGCTTGTACGACAACGGCGCGCCCAGCGCCGGCATCGTCACCGGTATCGGCACCATTCAAAGCCGGCCGACGGTCATCGTCGCCAACGACGCCACCGTGAAAGGCGGCACGTACTTCCCGCTGACGGTGAAGAAGCACCTGCGCGCGCAGGAGATCGCGCTGGAGAACAAGCTGGCGTGCGTTTATCTCGTCGATTCCGGCGGAGCCTTTCTGCCGCTGCAAGCGGAGATCTTTCCCGATCGCGAACACTTCGGGCGCATCTTCTACAACCAGGCGCGGCTATCAGCGCTTGGTGTGCCGCAGATCGCCGTCGTGCTCGGCTCGTGTACAGCAGGCGGCGCGTATGTTCCGGCGATGTGTGACGAGAACGTGATCGTGCGCGGCACCGGCACGATTTTCCTCGGCGGTCCGCCGCTGGTAAAGGCGGCGACCGGTGAAGAAGTCACCGCCGAAGAACTCGGCGGCGGCGATGTCCACACGCGCATCTCGGGGGTGTCGGATTATCTGGCCGGCGACGATCGCGACGCCATCGAGATCACGCGGCGTATTTTCGAAAACCTCGGCGGGCCACTGCCGCCCCGCGTCGAGCGTGACGAGCCGGAAGATCCCGCCTACGATCCGTCCGAGTTGTACGGCATCATCCCAAGAGATCCACGCAAGTCTTTCGACGTGCGGGAGATCATCGCGCGCATCGTCGACGGCAGTCGCCTGCACGAGTTCAAGCCGCTCTACGGTTCGACGCTGGTGACCGGCTTCGCGCGCATTCACGGCTATCCGATCGGCATTGTCGCCAACAACGGCGTCCTCTTCTCCGAGTCGTCGCTGAAGGCGACGCACTTCATCGAATTGTGTTGTCAGCGCAAGACGCCGCTGCTGTTCCTGCAAAATATAACCGGCTTCATCGTCGGCAAGAAGTACGAACACGGCGGCATCGCCAAAGACGGCGCGAAGATGGTCCACGCTGTCGCCAACGCCGCCGTGCCGAAATTCACGGTCATCATCGGGGCGTCCAACGGCGCCGGCAATTACGGTATGTGCGGGCGCGCGTACAGCCCGCGGCTGCTGTTCATGTGGCCGAACGGACGGATCTCGGTGATGGGTGGCGAGCAAGCCGCGCAGACGCTGTTGACCGTGAAGCTGCAACAACTCGCGCAACGCGGCGAGGCCATGTCGCTCGAAGAACAGCAGCGCTTCACCGCGCCGACGCTGGCCAAGTACGAAGAAGAAGGCAGCCCGTACTACTCGACCGCGCGCTTGTGGGATGACGGCGTGCTCGATCCGGTCGAGACCCGCGACGCACTAGGACTCGCCCTCGCCGCCGCGCTAACGCAACCGATCCCCGATACCCGCGTCGGCGTGTTCCGGATGTGAGCTGATGGCATGAACCGTTCATCCTGCAGCTATGAGAGTCCTTCCAGCGCAACGTTCTGCCGCGAATGCCCCGCAGCGGTGGGTGCATCCGCCGCGCGCCACCTGAAGGACGCAAGGATCTTACTCGATGAACTCTCCTGACCAAAACGAGTCACGCTTCAACAAGCTCAGGGCAGACTCGAAACGGCCCACGATGAGGAGGCGCTGAACTGATGACCCTGTTCCGCCGAGTGCTGATCGCCAATCGCGGCGAGATCGCCGTCCGTCTCATTCGGGGCTGCCATGAGATGGGCATCGAAGCGGTCGCTATCTATTCGGAGGCGGATGCAAGCGCGCCGCATGTGTTGTGCGCCGACGACGCCGTGTATGTCGGGCCGCCGCCGAGCGCGGAGAGCTATCTCAGCATCGAGCGCATCATCGATGCGGTGAAGCAGACCGGCGCCGAGGCGGTGCATCCCGGTTACGGCTTCCTGGCCGAGAACGCGACGTTCGCGCGCGCGGTTGCCGATGCCGGGTTAACGTTCATCGGGCCGCGCGCCGAGGCGATCGCCGCGATGGGCGACAAGGTTGCGGCGCGCAAGCTGGTGGTGAAAGCCGGGGTGCCCGTCGTGCCGGCCGTCGAAGATGTTGCCGACGCGAGTCAGTTGCCGCGCGTGGCCGCTGACATCGGCTATCCGTTCCTCATCAAGGCCGCAGCCGGCGGCGGCGGCAAAGGCATGCGCATCGTGCGGAGCGAGGCGGAACTCGCACCGGCATTCGCCGCCGCGGCGCGCGAAGCGCAGTCCGCGTTCGGCGATGGACGTCTGTTCGTCGAGCGCTACATCGAGAGACCGCGCCACGTCGAGGTCCAAGTCTTCGGCGATCAGCACGGCAATATCATCCACCTCAGCGAGCGCGAGTGCTCGATCCAGCGCCGCCATCAGAAGATCATCGAAGAGACCCCCTCGCCCGCGCTCACGCCGGCGTTGCGCGAGCAGATGACGGCCGCCGCCGTCGCCGCGGCGCGTAGCGTCAACTACTCGAACGCCGGCACGGTGGAGTTTCTGCTCGATCAGGACGGCCGCTTCTACTTCCTCGAAATGAACACGCGGCTACAAGTCGAGCATCCCGTTACCGAGTGGGTCGCCGGCATCGACTTGGTGCACGCGCAGTTGCGGGTCGCCGCCGGCGAGCGCTTGTGGTTGCAGCAGAGCGACATCCATCCCCGCGGCCACAGCATCGAGTGTCGGATCTACGCCGAAGACGCGGCGCAGAAGTTTCTTCCAAGCCCGGGAACGATTCTGCACTTGCGCGAACCTGGCGGGCCGGGCGTGCGCGTCGATTCGGGCATCCGCGCCGGCTACACGGTGCCGATCTTCTACGATCCGATGCTGGCCAAGGTGTCGGTGTGGGACGAGACGCGCGACGCGGCGCGGCGGCGGATGATCGCGGCGCTGCGCGCATACGTCGTGCTTGGGTGCACGACATCGATTCCGTTTCTCATCGACGTGCTCGATCATCCGGCGTTCGCCAGCGGCGACACCCACACGCACTTCATCGAAGAGCACTTCCCGTCGTGGCACGGGCGCGAGCGGCATCGGGCGATTGCCGCCATCGCCGCAGCGATTGACACGACGCGACCACAGCGCGCGGTCAATACCGGGGGAAGCGCCGCGTCGGCGTCGCCGTGGACGACGTTGGGGCACTGGCGAGTGGGAGCGGACAACTGATGCGCATATCGCTCCGACACAAGCAGCATCACCTCGCCGTCGACGTTCACCCCGAAGGTGGCGCGTATCGTATTGGCATCGGGGACAGCGAGCACGCGGTCGAAGCCCATTACATCGACGAGACCACGATGATGCTTGTCGTCGACGGCGTGCGCCACCACGTTGCCATTGTGCGCAAAGGTAAGGAGCAATTGGTCGCGATCGGCGGCGAGATCTACACATTCGCGCCGGAGAGCAGCAGCACGGCGGGACACATGGCCGTACTCGCGCCACCGGAGATCATCGCGCCGATGCCCGGCAAGGTCTTGCAGGTCTTGGTGAAGGCCGGCGACCAGGTCGCCGCCGGCGACGGTTTGCTCATCCTCGAAGCGATGAAGATGGAGAATCGTCTGGTCGCTGAGGCCGCCGGCACCGTCACCGACGTGCGTGTCACCGAGGGAGCCATGGTCGACGGCGGGCAGGTGCTCGTGGTGATGCGGTACGACGAGTAAGCGCAACTAAGCGGGTGTATAGAATCGCAAACTGACCGTACTGGCCAGCAGCAGCGAGGATGGGCCCGTCGGTCATCATGCTCCATCTCCACGACGCCTCGGTACCGGGCGAGGTCCAGCAGATGCTCATCCTCGCTTGCAGTGAGAACCAGCCCTCACCCTAACCCTCTCCCAGAGGGCGAGGGGACCGGACAGGATGCCGCTCGTATCCGCTCCCTCTCCCTCTGGGAAAGGGTAGGGGTGAGGGCTCCGTGATTGTCGGTGTAGATCTCGGCGAGGTGCTTGTACTTATCGCTCGATACATCCCTGTGGTCGCGGTGAGCGGTGCCAGCCAGCGCGAGCATCGCCGCATACGGACCTTCACGCGGTTTCCGAGCGGCGGGCCTCCTTCTCGGCGTAGCGGTGACGATCGCCTTCACCTCACCCGTGCTCTCCGTCAAGTGCCGCGCGCCTTCCAAACCGGCACGCGCTACCCCAACCGAGTCCCCACTGACAGCCCGTGCTCGGCCGCGAACGCGGCGGCATCCACCTTCTTGTCGCCCAGGCGCACACGCTTGACACGGATGGCGGCACCGCGGCCGCCGATGAGCATGCCATCGCCGGTGATCTGCTCGACCACACCGGCGCGCAAGACGCCGTCGACGCAACGCGCATCGTAGAGTCGCAGCTTCTCGCCGTTGAACATCACATACGCGCCCGGCTGCGGATCGCAGCCGCGAATCAAATTGTAGACTTGCGCGGCAGGACGAGACCAGTCGATGCTGGCGTGCTCATCGCGACAGAGCGGATCGTAGGTCGCGTGCGACTCGTCTTGCGCGAGGCGCGGCGCGTTACCGGCCGCGATCAATTCGACCGACTCCAGCACGGCGTCGATACCGAGTGGAAACAGCTTGTTGAAGTACAGCGTTCCGGCGGTCTCGTCCGGTCCGATGTCGGCCTGTCTCTGCAAGAGGATCGGGCCAGTGTCGATGCCCGGATCGACCCAAAAGACGGTGACACCGCCGTGCGTCTCGCCCCTGATGAGCTGCCAGGGGATCGCGCTGCCGCCGCGATACTTCGGAAGCAGCGACGGATGGAAGCAGATGCTGCCGAGCCGCGGCACGCTGAACACGCTCTCGGGCACGATCTGCGTGACGTAGGCGAGCACCGCAAGGTCACTGCGGAGGTCAACGAACTCTTGGCGCGCTTCGGGACGTTTGAGTGACGCGTGTTGCCGCACGGGAATGCCGAGCGCTAGGGCGCGCGCCTTGACCGGATCGGGTTTGGCCCCGGCATCGGGTGGGCAGTACACCGCCGCCACGTCGTGACCATTGCCACGCAGGCCGTCGAGCACTTTCTCGGCAAACGCCGCCTGGCCGATTAGAATGATGCGCATGGAAGCGTGACTCGTGATTCGTGAATCGTGACGCGTGAATCGTGAGTCGTGAGTCGGGTTGGAACGCTGGTCATCAGATTGATTCGTCCTCCAGGATTGTGCGTAGCGCAACTGCGACCTGTGTCGCAATCGATCGCGCTGCGGCGTCGTCGCGCACCAGGCCGTTGTTCACTTCCAGTTCGAGGTAACGCAGGGCGTGACGTTGGCCGTGGGTGCGGGCGCTGAAGATTAGGCCGTCCAAGCCTGAGTAAGGCTGGTTGTAGCGCACGCGCAGCCCAGTGGCGGCGAGCGCCGCGCCAAATCGCTCGGCATCGTCCGCGTGGTCGTCAAAGAGCACGCCGGCGTCGAATCGGCGGGCGCGCCCATTCAATTCTGGCGTGAAGGTGTGCACGCTGAACAGAAAGGCCCCGGGCCGGCGCGTGAGCACCGCGTCGATCGCCTCATGATATGGTCGATAGAAATCGCGAATGCGCCGCTGACGATCGGCGGCATCCACATCGGCATTGCCGGGGACACGTACGCCATGGCTCTCGGCCACAATCAAGTCATGATCAGAGAGATCGCGATTGCAATCGATCACCAAGCGCGACACGCCGCTGAGCACTGCTGTCGCGTTGAACGTCTGCGCCAGCGCTTCGGTCACGGCACGGGCGCCGATGTCCCAGCCGATGTGGTCGCGGATCTCGTGCTCGTCGAGACCGAGGTCGTCGTACTCGACCGGCATCGCATACGAGGCGTGCTCGCAGGTAAGCACGAGGCGCGCGCCGCTGGCCGGATTGATGATGTCGACCGAGGTCACGCCTGGAGGTGCTTGGCGAAAAATTTGACTAGTCGCTCCCACGCGTCCTTGGCCGCGTCGGCGCGATAGGAGTCGCGCTCGCTGCAGAAAAAGCCGTGCGGCGCGCCCGGGTAGACCACGGTCTCGGCGTTCTTCTTCAGCTCGGCAAGCCGCTGCTTGATCTTCTCGGCTTCGTCGAGCGGAATGAACGGATCGTTTTCACCGAAGAACAACAGCACCGGTGCGCTCAATCCAGCGGCGTATTCGAGCGGTGCCTTCGGGGTCTTCTCGCTCGGCTGCGCGCTGCCAATGCCGCCGCCGTAGAACGGTACCGCGGCTTTGACATCGCTGTTGCGGCACGCGGTGAGGAAGGTAACCCGCCCGCCCATGCAGAAGCCGGTGACGCCGATACGATCGGCGCGCACAAACGATTGCGCTTTGAGGTGATCGATGGCGCCCTTCATGTCGGCAACGATCTTGTCATCGTACAGCCCCATCATCAGGCGGATGGCGTCCTGAAGATTGTCGTAACCGACTACCGCACCTTTTTCGCGATAGTAAAGATCGGGCGCCAGCGTCACGTAGCCTTCGCCAGCGATGCGCGCTGCCACATCCTTAATGTGTTGGTTGAGCCCGAAGGCTTCCTGCACGACCACGACGGCCGGATGTTTGCCGTCACGCCGGGGGCGCGCCAGATATCCGGGCATGGCACCACCCTCACCCTTCACCTCGACCATTCCCGACGTGATTTCCATGCGTTACCTCCGGCGTGCGATGCGATCCCTATAGAAACTGTGACGCCGCATTGCAAGCCGGTTTGACTTACCCCGGTTCAGCGTTTACCTAAAACGTCTTTTCGGAGTGACCACGTGCGGCGTGAAAAGACCAACTACGTCATCCAGTCCGTCTCCCACGCGCTCGACGTCATCGAGCAGTTCGATGGCGAGCGTGACGAGTTGGGTGTCACCGAATTGAGCAAGCGGCTCAAGCTCCACAAGAACAACGTCTTTCGGCTGCTCGCCACGCTCGAAGCGCGCGGCTACATCGAGCAGAACAAAGCCACCGACAACTATCGTCTCGGCATCCGCTGCCTGCAGATCGGCCAGAACTACGTGTCGCAGGTCGGACTGCTCCGGCAGGCGCGGCCGATTCTCGAGCAGCTCGCGCGCGCGTCGCACGAAACCACGTTGGTCGCGGTGCTGCGGCGCGGCGTCGCTGTGCCCCTCGATGCCGTCGAATCGGATCAAGCGGTGCGGTTGGTATCGCGCATCGGCGAAGCGCTCCCGCTCCACTGCACGGCGATCGGCAAGGTCTACCTCGCGTTCTCGTCCGAAGATGAACTCCGCGAGCTGTTGCCGGATGGCGGCATGAAGTTTACCGATCGCACCATCACCGACCGCTCGGCGCTGCTCACCCAGATCAAACACATCGCCGACAAGGGCTACGCCATCGACTTGGGCGAGCATGTTGCCGATGCCGCCTCGGTCGCCGCGCCGGTACGCGACTACACGCGCAACGTCGTCGGGAGCATCGCCATTTCCGCACCGCGCTATCGGTTGTCGGAGGAGCGCGCGCAAAAGGAGGTCGCACCGTTGGTGACGAAGGCGGCGGCGGAGTTGTCGAGCCGCCTTGGTTTCAAACCCTAGAAGGTCGTTAGCCCAACATGCTTCGAGACGCGCCTGTTGGCGCTCCTCAGCATGAGCGGTGTCCCTCTGCTGCTACCACGTTTCCCCGCTCACCCTGAGGAGGCGCGAAGCGCCGTCTCGAAGGGCGCCCCACCTTCCGACGGGATGCTAGTTTTACAATCCGAAGCGTCGCCCGTACCAATCCAAGAGCGACGGCGCGATCCCATGCAACGCGGCGACGAATCGCACGCTGCCGGGAATGAATACGCGCGGACGCCGCCGCGCAACGCCAGCCAACGTCTTCTGCACCACGACATCCGGGGGCAGCCGCCGCCCCTGCCGCAGTATCCGCGGGATATCCGCGCCCTGCAGCAGCGGCGTATCGATCAGCAATGGGAACACCGACGTCAGCAGTACGCCGTCGCGGGCCAGCTCTGGTCGCACCGCGTCGCAGAACCCCGCGACTCCAAACTTCGCCGCCGAGTACGCGCCCAGGCCCGGCCACCCATGCACCGCAGCGGTCGAGGCCAAACACACGGCCGCACCACGCGACCGCTTGAGCGCGGGCAGCGCGGCGCGCAAGACGTTCGCCGTGCCGATCAAATCAATACGAATCACCCGCTCAAAGCTGTCGGGAGACTGATTCGCCCACTCGCCTGGTCCGAGAATCGCCGCGCAGTTGATCACCAGATCGAGTCCGCCAAGCGCGGACACCAACTCCTCGATCGCCGTAGCGAGGGGCGCGGCGGCACTCACATCCGCTACCCGCATCTCGGCACGGCCGCCGTTGGCGCGAATCGAGTCCGCGGTGGCGGCCAGCCCGTCGGCGGATACGTCGACCAGTCCGACCACAGCCCCCTGCTGCGCCAGCGCCTGCGCGAACGCTCGGCCAATGCCGCTCGCCGATCCGGTTACGATCGCGTGTCGCCAAGCCACGAGCGTGCGCATAGTTCCAAGTGGGTTGCGCGTCAAGCGCGTTCGGTTGACCAGAAAACTGGCGTGAGACGCCAGCACCTACGTCCCGGGCGTTCCGGCGTAGGTGGTACGCCGATGTGATCTCACGTGAGGGACGCGGCCAACGTCTGGGCCTCGTCAACCATCGCGCGAATAGGAGTCAGCCCGAGCTGCCAGAACTCCGGCTGGCTGACATCGACGCCGATGCGCTGCAGCAGCGTGGCCGGCGCTTCGGCGCCGCCAGCGGCGAGCAGGTCGAGATACTTGGGCACGAACGCGCGGCCCTCGCGTTGGTACCTCGCGTAGAGCGCGAGCACGAGCAACTCGCCGAAGCCGTACGCGTAGCAGTAGAACGGCGAGTGGACGAAGTGCGGGATGTACGCCCACCACCAGCGATAGTCATCGGTGAGCTGCACGGCGTCACCGTACACGGCAACGTTGGCCTGCAGCCACAGCTCGCCGATTCGCGGGGCGGCCAACTCGCCTTCACTGCGCCGTGCGGCGTGTAGGTGCTGCTCGAAACGCGTGAGCGCGATCTGCCGGAACACGGTGGCAAAGGTGTCTTCGATCTTGCCGCACAGCAACGCCAGCCGCGCCTTCGGATCTCGCTCTTGGCGGCGCAGGCGATCGAATACCAGCATCTCGCCAAACACCGACGCGGTCTCCGCCATCGTCAGCGCCGTGCTCTGCTGGAAGAAGCCGCGGTCGCGGGACAGGTACTGATGAACTCCGTGCCCCAACTCGTGCGCAACCGTCATCACGTCGCGGGCGCGGCCGGTGTAGTTCACCAACACGTAGGGATGCACGCTCGGCATGGTCGAGGCGCTGAACGCGCCACCGCGCTTGCCATCGCGCGGCTCGGCATCGATCCAACGGCGCGTGAAGAACTCCGCGGCGATCTCGCTCATCCGCGGTGAGAAATCACGGTACGCCTCGAGCACGAGGTCGCGGCACGCGTGCCACCCCGTGGCGTTGCCTTCGAGGGAGATCGGCGCGTAGCGATCGTAGTCGTACAGCACATCAAGGCCCAGCAACCGCCGCTTGAGTTCATAATAGTCGTGAACGACGGCGCTGCCGGCCTCCGCCGCCGTCATCAACGCATCCACCGTGGCGGTGTCGATTTCGTTGGCGAGGTGCCGCGACTGCATCGGATCGCCAAACGCGCGCAATCGATCGTTGACCGCGTGATCCTGCACCAAGGTGTTGAAGATGAACGTGATCACCAAGCTGTTGGCTTGCAACCCGGCCGTCAGCCCGCGCGCCGCCGCGTGGCGCGCCTCGCGTCGCGAGTCGTAGAGCAGCGCGAGCACGGCGCTCTCGTTCAACGATTGCCGCTGGCCGTCGAGTTCCACATCGAACTGGAGCGAGGACAGCAGCTCGTCAAACAGCCGCGAGAACGCTCGCCCCCCCGTGTTGGCCTTCTCTTCGAGCAACTTCTCCTCGACCTCGGTCAGTGTGTGCGGCCGATAGCGCCTGAGACTCGCCAGGTAGTGGCGATATCGCGCACAGGCGTCCGACTCGATCACGCGGCGCGCCGGCTCGTCGGCCAATGCGAGCCATTCGAGTTCAAAGAAGAGTACCTGATTGCTGATCGCGGTGCCGCGCTCCTGCGTCATCGCCACCAGTGCGCCGTGCGCGGGCGGACGGACATCCGCCGCGTGCCGCAATCCGGCATAGATCCCAGCGCGCGCCGCCTGCTCGGCGATCGCTTCCAACTCGGCCATCGCGGTGGCCATCCACTGCGGATCGGGACCGGCGGGGACGTTGACGGTGCCGCGATACTTCTCAGCAAACGCGGCAGCTCGCTGACTGGCGCGGTCGAGATCGGCGCGCAGAGCGGGATCATCGGGCGAACGGTACAAATCCCCCAGGTCCCAGGTCACACCGGTCGCGTGCAAGTCGTCAGCGCTCATAGCCGGGCAGCTTACCGAGAAGTCCGGCTCGCGCAAGCGTGCGCGCGACTACGCGTTGGCCTGGCCGTCGAGGCCTTCGGAAGCCGGTCCAGGTATGACCTCGTACACGCTCACCGGATGCTCGAAACCCTTCACCTGAATCTCGCCTTTCGGAGCGCAAGCGATCTCATCGCTGACCAACATGTAGGTTGAATGGCTGAGCAGGATGCGACTCGGCACGCAGTGGGCCTGCAACCTGGCCGCGAGATTCACCTGCCGTCCGATCGCGGTGTAGTCCATGCGGTCGGTCGAACCGAAGTTGCCGATGGTGGCCTGGCCCGTGTTGATGCCCATGCGGACCTCCACGTCGTGCTCAACCCCATCCCGATGCCACTTCTGCCGCAGCGCCACCAGCCGCTCCTGCATCTCGGCCGCCATGCGAACGGCGCGCGCCGCCTGATCGCCGTCGGTTGTCGCCACCGGCGCACCGAACAGAATCATAATGGCGTCGCCGACGAACTTGTCGATCGTGCCACCGTGGCGGTTGGCGATCGCCGACATCTCGGAGAGGTACTCGTTCAACAGCGCGGATAGATCCTCAGGTTCGAGTCGCTCCGCGATCACCGTGAAGTCTTTGATGTCGGAGAAAAAGAGCGTCAGCTTGCGCCGTTCGTGCCGCTCCACATCCTCGTAGTGTCCGGAGCGGATCTTGTCCGCGAGTTGGCTCGCGACGTATCGGCTGATCATCTCGTTGGCGCGCGCCAGCTCGTTGGACGTCTGCGAGAGCGCGAGGTTCGTAGCCTCCAGGTGGCGTTGCTGACGTTCCCTCACCGACACAGAGAGTTGCACGAGGAGGCTTACATAACCCAGGACGCTGAATACAAACGTGTAGACCCCGATGTACCACCCGGGCATTCGCAGCGCCTCCAGCGTCCGACCGCGCATTATAGGCGCGAGGGGCATGAGTTCGGAAAGCTCGAGGACCGAAAGCGCGGTGAGCATCGCAAATGCAAAGGCGAAGGCGACACCACCAGCTCTTCTGTCGAAGTAGAGGGGGACGAAGAGGATCACTAACGGCAGGATTGAAAGCCAAGGAGAAGTCGCCGTCCCGAACAGCCAGAGAACCACGATGACGAACGTCCCATACGCAAAGATCAACAAGTAGAACGTCCAGCGGCCCTCTCGCCCTTTCCGGGCGACCACCAACGACACGCCGAGGATGACCGCAATGACCAACACCCAGACCGCGAAGAAGCCAGCGACTCGCGGTACGTCCACCAGGCCGGGCGCCCACCAGGTGAACGCAAGCAGCGTCATCGTGGGGACCACAACGTGAAAGGCCAGCGCAGTAGCCATGGCGAAGGCGGTTTTCTTCGCCGTCGGCCACGTGGTCATATCGGCGTAGCGGTCGACGAGGCGATCGAAGCGGGTGGGACTCGGCGATTGCACCATGGCGCGCTCGTACCATGAGGACCCGACTGGCCACAAACGCAGAGCGCGGAGTCGGCGCCACCACGCAAGGACGCCAACATCCCTTGGGACGCGTCTCATAGATGGAGGCTTCCCCTTGCCCCGCTCGTGCGTGGTGGGTAAACAGGTAGCTCAATGGAGATTCGGCTCGACTATGGTCGCGACGGCCTTACGATCGACCTGCCAGATGGTCTGAACGTGTCGGTGATCGAGCCGGCGAAGGGGACACCGCTGCCCGATCCGACTGGTGCGATCGCTGATGCCCTCGCTCATCCGATCGGCACCCGTCCGCTCGCCGAGATTGCGCACGGACGGCGCGACGCTGTCGTCGTGATCTCCGACAAGACCCGCCCGGTTCCAAACGGCCTGACGCTGCCCGTCATCCTGCGCACCATCGAGAGCGCCGGCGTGTCACGCGATCGTATCGAGATCCTCGTTGCCACCGGTTTACACCGCGCGAACACGACCGATGAACTGGTCGCGATGATTAACGCCGAGATCGTCGCCAACTATCGCATCCGCAACCACGACGCCCGCAATGCCGCTGAGCACGTTCATCTCGGCCGCACCGCTCTCGGCACGGAGATCTGGCTCGATCGCGGCTTCATCAACGCCGATCTCAAGGTGTGCTGCGGCCTGATCGAGCCGCATTTGATGGCGGGGTATTCGGGCGGTCGCAAAGCGGTCGCGCCGGGACTCGCCGGCGTCGACACGATGCGCAGCGCGCACGGTGCGGCAATGCTCGAAGGCAACGTCGGGCCGGGCATCATCGAGGGCAATCCGTTCCACGACGACTTGCTGGAGATCGCGCGCCTGGCGCGCGTCGACTTTCTCGTCGACGTCACCATCAACCGCACGCGCGAGCTGACGGGAGTATTCGCCGGCGACATCGTCGCGGCGCACGCCGCCGGCGTCCGCTTCGTCGAGCACGAGGTCTGCGTCGCGCTCGACGCGCCCGCCGACATCGTGATCACCTGCGGCGGCGGCTTTCCGCTCGACGATACCTATTATCAGTCCATCAAGGGAATGGTCGCCGCGCTCAACATCGTGAAACGCGGCGGCACGATCATTCTCGCGGCGGCCCTCACCGAAGGGATTGGCAGCGAAGCCTTCCAACGGTTGCTGCGCGAGACGCGCGGCGACAACGACTTCATGGCCCGCATCACCGCGCCCGGTTTCTTCAACATCGATCAATGGATGGTGCAGCATCTCTGCCAGGTGCTGCGCAAAGCCAACGTCATCGTCGTTACCGACGGTATGTCAGCGGACACAGTGCGGACGTTACTCGTCGATCACGCGCCCACGGTCGAAGAAGCACTTGTGCGCGCGCGCGGCCACGTCGGAGCGAATCCGCACGTCGCCGTGCTGCCGCAAGGCCCCTACGTCCTCGCCACTGTCCGTGGCCGCAAGCTCTCGCTCGGCCGCGCGTGGATGGACGCAGCGGCGTAGCGCGTCTGGTCTCTGGTTCCTGGTCGGGGCCTACTGTCTATGCCGCCCCGATGTGTTCACAGCGGCAACGCGTACACCGTCTCGATCTGCGCACGGCCGCGAATGGCGAGTTCCGCGTGGCGCACGAACTTGACGCACACCTCCCGGCCGGCGCGGCGATACGTTGTGTCGTCAATGGCGACGGCAGCATTGAGCTCGCGCGTCATGCTCTGCAGGCGCGCGGCGAGATTGACGGTGTCGCCGATCACCGTCCAGATGAACCGATCCGACGACTGGATGTTGCCGACAAACGCCGGCCCGGTGCCGATGCCTACACCCACCGAGAGCGGCGGCTGACTGCTCGCGCCCAGCGCGGCCATCGCTGCGATCCCTGCGATGATCTCGCAGCCGACCTGCACCGCGGCGCGCTCTTTCATCGCCATCTCATCGGGAGCGCCGAAGACCGCCAGCAGCCCGTCGCCGTGGAACTCGACGACGCTGCCACCGCGCGCCCGTACCACCTGCGACACCATCTCGGTGTAGCGGTTGACGGTGTGGAAGATCTCCTCCGCCTGACGCGCTTCGGAGAAGCCCGTATAGCCGCGGATGTCCACGAACAGTACCGTCACCTCGCGCTCGCCGGCCTCGATGTCCTGGCCGCTGGCCAGGCGCGCGGCGACCGCCCCGGGCACGTAGCGGCGCAGCGCCGCCTGCATGGCACGCGCCTGCTCCGCCACGGCGGTGGCGTCGAGCGCGAGCAGGCGGTCGGAGACCTTGCCCGCGGCGGCGCCGAGCCAGGCGAGGTCGGTCGGCGTGTAGATGTCGCCGGAGCGCTTCGGTCCGAGACACACAAAGGCGATGAGATCAGCGCCGCGGCGAAACGGCACCAACACCGCGACCTCGAGGGTCTCGATCGCGGCGCGCTCGAAGGGCGTGAGGGAGGTCGACCGGCGCGCCGTCCAGCGCTCGGCGGCCAACGGCGTTGTGCGCTCTTGGAGCGTCGTGATCAGCGTGCTCTGCGCGGCGAAGGCGGGCGGCGCCGTGCGCCCGCGCACCGCCAGCGGCGTGAACACGTCACCAGCCCGGGCGTAGACGACAGCGGCCGCCGGCTCGAGCAGCGCATCGAGGCGCTCGCCCACCACGCGCGTCAGCTCCTGCATGTCGGCGCAGCCCGAAATCGCCATGAGCAGGTGCTCGAAGCCCTGTTCGAGGGCGACGCGCTGCGGGAAGAGAAGTCGGTCGATGCGCGGCCGCACGACTCGGTGCGCCGGCACGACGATCGCCGCGAGGGCGAACGCGAAGAGCATCTGCCCGTAGGCCGGGGCGAGTCCGAGGGCGTCGCTGGCGGCCTGCGAGGCGGTCGGCATCACGCCGAGCACGAGGGCCAGGCCGAGGATCGCCAGCACGCTGTACGAGAGCGTCGCACTGAACAGCCGGTCGATGTCGAGGAACTGGTAGAAGGCAATTGCGAGAAGGATACCGAGCGGGCACGCCACCAAGGCAATCGTTGCAACAGCAAAGAGCACGCTGACCCCCTCGAGGGCGACGCCCAATGGAACGAGGGCGAAGGCGAGGCTCAACGGCAGCAGTCCCACGTAGAAGCCGTAGATCACCCACTTGATCTGCCGGCGCCCGAGCGGGTCCGCGCGTTGGTACACGCGCGTGATCGCCACGAGGAAGGCGATGATGAAGGCAGTCTGTATGAGCCCACCCTTCCCCTTGAATATCGCTGCCGGTCCCCCATCCGGCAACCAAAGAGCGGCCGCGGTTGACGCCGAGAGCAGGAGCGCGAGTGCCCAGGCCACCGCTCGCTGTCCGCGACCCCACAGCCGGAGGCCCGGGAGGAACTCGTTGAGGTTCCAGAGTGTGAGCCCGCAGGCCAGCGGGATAACCAGCACGAAAAGTGTTATTCCGGCCCGGGGTGCGACCGGGGCCAAAAAGTAGGGCGTGAAGCAGAACGCCAGAAGCAGGCTCGACACGTACCAACGTCGCGCGAGGTGCCGGTGGGTGGCGCGCAGGAGCAGCAGCAGCGCGGTGCCAGCGATGCCGACGGTGAACGGGAGCGGCGTCCACCAACGACTCAGCGACGTGCTATACCCGGGAACGAGAAGCACGCGGACGTCGGAGCGCGTGCTGTCGCGTTCGATCGTCAGCAGCAGCGAGCGTGCACTGGCCTGCGCCGCTTGCGACCAGCGCAGTATCAATCCGGCGAACGACACGCCGCGCAGGTCGCTTCCGTCCAGGCGCAGCAGACGGTCGCCCACTGCGAGCGGGCTCGCCTCCGCACTCGGCGACGACAGAACTCGTCTCACCACCGGATACGACTGCGCGTCTGGCGCCGACGACGCATAGAACGGGGCGATCACGAAGTCGCCGCGGACGCCGTGGACCACGGTCATGACGACGCCGAACATGCAGACGGGCAGCAGCGTGCCGAGCAGCAGCCAGTCGACTGCCGCCAGTCGATGCCGGGGCGATCGGGAGAGGTTGTTAGTTGTTAGGTTGTTGGTTGCTAGGGGCGAAGGGACCTGCCTCGCCCGTCCGTCATCACCCGCACCACTTCGCGCAGCGGAGGGCGACGCATGCGTCGCCCCTGCACCGGACGCCGTCGCCGCCGCCCCGCAGCCGCCGCAGAAGCGCGCCTCCGGCTTCAGCTCGTGACCACAGCTCGCACACACGTGGGCCAGCTTCGTGCCGCACGACTCGCAGAAGCGGAGGCCGTCGTCATTCTCCGCGCGGCACTGTCGACACTGCATTGTGCCGCTTGTCTCCCAGATCGATCACCAGGCTGTCAAGCTGGGTTGTATTTCGGGTCCCAGGTTCGTAGTTTCTGGTCCGTGGTTTCTCTTACTGCCTACTGCCCACTGCCCTCTGCCTACTGATGTCCACCCTTCATCTCCTCGACGCCACGTTCGAATTATTCCGCGCCTACTTCGCGATGCCGTCGGAGACCGCACCCGATGGTCGCGAAGTCGGCGCGATTCGTGGCCTGATCGGCTCGACACTCGCGTTGCTGCGCGAACCGGATGTCACCCAGATCGGCGCAGCCACCGACCACGTGATCGAATCGTTCCGCAATCAGCTCTTCGCCGGCTACAAGCGCGGCGACGGGATCCCGCCTGATCTGTGGGCGCAGTTCCCGTTTGCGGAAGACGCGCTGCGCGCGCTCGGCGTCGTCGTCTGGCCGATGATCGAGTTCGAAGCCGACGACGCGCTGGCCACCGCGGCGGCACGCTTTGCCGACGCGGTCGAGCAAGTCGTCATCCTGTCTCCCGACAAGGACCTGATGCAATGCGTCGTCGGGCAACACGTCGTAACCTACGATCGCGTCCGCCAAAAGCGGTATGACGACTCCGCCGTACGCGCGAAGTTCGGCGTGGAGCCGTCATCGATCCCCGATCTGCTCGCACTCGTCGGCGACAGCGCCGATGGCATCCCCGGCATTCAGGGTTGGGGCATGAAGTCCACCGCAGCCGTGCTGTCCGTGTATCGCACGATCGACGCGATCCCGCTCGACGCGCGCGAGTGGCGCGTGCCGCTCCGGCGGGCCGCTCGCTTGGCGGCGACGTTGGCAGAGCATCGCGACGATGCCCGGCTGTACAAGACGCTCGCCACCTTGCGCACCGATGCGCCGATATCACCAACGTTGGCCGAGATGGAGTGGAAGGGCGTGCGCCGCGACTTGTTTCTCCCGCTCTGTCAGCGCTGCGGCTTCGGCGATCTCGCCAGCCGGCCGACGCGGTGGGACGAGGAGTCGGCGCGGTAGTCCCTGCCAGGACGGCCCTCGATACGTTCGCTCCGCGAACTACTCGGGCAAACGGATTTTGAAATGATTCGCGTAGGAACCGCTTCCCCGAGTAGCCGTACCGAGTAGAAGCCAAAGGCTTCGTACCGAGGGGCGGCGTATCGAGGGGCTCTATCTATGTGGTCTCGGCCTTGAGTCGTTCGAGGTCCGCGCGCGTCACCGCTTTCACTGGCTCGCGTCGCAGCAGCAGCCAGACACCGCCGGGAATCGACAGCGGAACCTTTTCGATCCAGAAGCCGAGGTGTCCAATCAAGAAGGCCTTCACCGCACCCGCCTTCGATCCCAGCAACCAGACGAACACGACTTCGCGCACGCCTTCCCCGGACGCGGATGGCAGGACGAAGGTGCCGAGCGTCATCACCGCGCTGGCGAAGAGCACTTCGAGCGGCTTGACGTTGCCGGTGCGGATCGCCAGCGCGTTGCAGAAGTACATCAGCGTGGTCGTCACCTGCCCGAACACCGCGAGCGCCAACGCCGCGACGAGATAGCGGCGGCGCGTCGCATACGCCGTCGCGGCGTCGATGACGCCGGAGAGAAAGCGGCGCGCGCGCGCCGACGGCACCAGATTCAGCAGGCCGCGAAACCAGGTTGGCTGCAGCAACACCAAGAGCGCAAACACGATCGCGCCGGCGAACGGGATCTTCATCGCGCCGATCAATTCTCCCAATGATTGGCCGTGCGTCACCGCGGCGGCGAACGGCATGAACAGCAGGATCACGACGAACAGCGCGACCAAGCCGATCACGCGCTCCACCGCCAGCGCCGTCGTACACTCGATCGGTTTGCGCGTGACACGGATCGTGTCGTAGAGGCGCCAACCATCGAGGCCCATCGTCGACGGCGTCACGATGCCGAAGTAGCGGCCGATGAAGTACGTGCGGTTGAGGTAGCCGAAGCTGAGTTGGATGCCCTGCCCTTGCAGCAAGATCTGCCAGCGCCAGACGTTGGCGAAGATGCCGGCGAGCTTGACGACAATGGCGAGCGCGAACCAGGGCAGGAACACCGCCATGTCGAGCGCGCGCACGGCGTGCCAGAGATCGACGAGATCGATCGGCACCAACTGAAAGCCTTGGATGCTGAAGTACGCGCTGTCGCCCGCATCGACGAGCGGTACCACGACGAACTCACCGTCGCGCAGAACGAAAACGCGCGCCAAGCGGCCGTCCGTGCAGTGCCGCAGCGCTTTGAACGGCTGCGCGACACCCGCGATGCGCACGAACACCGTGCGATCGGCGCTGGCGTCGCATACGTCGGCGAGGCTGACCGTCACGCGCGCCGGTGGCAGCGTGCGGCCCGTCAGTCGTGCCGTGATGCGCCCGACGATACCCGGGTACTGTGGGTTGGCGGCTTCAAACGTCCCGGGCCGATCGATCTCAACGACGGGTACCGGGCGATAGCCACCGCCGATCTCGACGAAGATTGCCACAAAAATTCCGACGGTGACTGCGAGCTTCGCAGCACTCTTGACAACCGACGCCACGCTCATGATTGGCGGTTGCTATACGGGCGCGTCGGCGGGAAAGCAACGTTGGGCGTTCGGCTTTGCACGGAAGATGGAGACATCCCTCTCGTCATACCGGCGAAATCCAAGACGACGCCCCATGCTCCGCCTGGATACCGGCTTTCGCCGGTATGACGGACTCATTGCCGAGTTGAATCCGTAGGGTGGGCACTGCCCACCATCCAATCGACCGGAATCGATCGGACGGTGGGCGATGCCCACCCTACATCCCTTTCAACAGGCCGTTACGGCTGCGCGCGCACGAGCTGCTCGATCGTGAGCGGTCCGTTCGGATCGCGTTCGCGCGTCTTGTCGTGGTAGCGATGGCACTCGACGCAACTCACACGCGCGCCCCCCGCCTCGTGGCACTTGCGGCAGGTGTTGATCCGGGGCAGCAGCACATCAGCGGTGTCGCGACTCGTGGCGGTCTTCTCGTGACAGGCGACGCAGCGTAGCTCGCGATGCGTGCGGTGGTCGAAACTTGCATGGGCAAACCAGCGTTGGGGGATGCCGGTCGCTGCGACGCGCGGCAACCCGCCCGCATCGCTGCCGTCTTCCATCACGTGACAGTACTGGCACCCCTTGCTCTTGGTGCGATAGAGCAGCGTCTCCCCCGCCTCGATCTGGGTCGCGATCCATTGTTCCGGTGGCGCGCCCGGCGTCTCATCATCATCGCGGCCGCGGCGCAGACCGCCGTTGTCCTCGGGCTCGCCGTGCAAGTCGTCCGGGTGCGCGGCGGCATAGTCGAGATAGAAGAGCCGCAGGAACGCGCGCACGACCTCGGGCTTGTCGTGCGGCACGGCTTGCGTTGTCCGCTCATCGAATCCCAGCGGGTGGCAGCCGACACACTGATCGGCGTAGGCGATCCGATTCATGTACGCCCCACGCACGTAGGGTAACGGCGCGCTGGCCGACGTGTCGGGTTTGCCGTACGGCCAGGTGGCGCGAGCGCTAGCCGCTCGATGACAGTCGCCGCACTCCATCTGCACCGGCCCGTTGGGACCGCGCAGCCCGGCCTTCAGATGTACCTCGTGATTGAGCTTGATCTGCGCACTATCTCGCGCCCCAGTGCGCAGCATCGCAAACTCGGGATGAACCACCGCGAAGTTGCTCACCCGCGCCTCGATGTGCAGATCCCCTCGTTTGACGACAAGGTCGTCGTGACACCGCGTGCAATGCTCGTCGCTCAGGTCAGCGAGCACATCGTGGCCCTTGTGCTCGACGTGACAGCTCACGCATTCGGGCGTGAAGACCTGACTGTCGTGGTGCGTCGGTCCGTCATGACACGCGAGACAGGCCTTGTCGGTGGTGCGCAGGAAGAAGCGACTCCCCTCCGGCTTCACATGGCAGGCCTCGCACTGCGCGCCGAAGACGGCGTGGCGCACCGACAACGGGCCGCTGTTGTATATCCTTTGATCGCCGCGCAGCCAGGCACTCGCCAGCCACAGCGCGGCGAGGCCCGCCGCACCCAGCGATGCGGTACGACGCCAGCGCCGCCAGCGATCGGGCCGGCGGTAGTAGTCCAGCTCGATGCGTTTGGCGAGATCCTTGGTTGTGCGCGGGCGTGCCATGGCGGATCAGTAGGCAGAGGGCGGTAGGCAGTAGGCAGCCGAGCACGAGTCACGAACACGAGTCACGACTAGTACCTCAGCGCGATCACCGCGTGCGCCAGGGTGAGCACGAGCAGGGCGATCGACAGCGGGACGTGGACGAACAGCCAGCCGTGTAGCCAATGGTGCAATCGGCGCTGGACTTCGAGTTGACGGTGTTCTTCGCAGAGCGCTTCCAACTCACCAACGATGTCGTGCGCCGCCGCCGGCAAGAGCGTGCGCCACTGCGTGAACAGGGCAGCGCGCTGTTTCGCGCTCACCCACGCTCGCCGCCGTGCCGTCTCTTTTCCGAGTAATGGCCGCACGTCACGGTGATACAACTCCTTCAGCCGGTCGCTGCCCTCGATCGCCGGCTCGGGCGCGTGCTTGCGTTCCCGGGCTTCTTCGCCACAGGCGATCGCTATCAAGTGGTCGGCCTCGGCCCGCAGTTGCGTGGAGACGTGATCGATCTGTTCGAAGATGGTTTCGAGCGGGGCTTGCGAGGTCATCGTGCGCGGCAGGATCTGTTGCAGCACCACGCCGAAGATGCCGCTCGCGACGATGGTGCCGAACAACAGCATCATCACGGTGGTGAGCGCGCCCCCTAATGCGAAGCGCGCGTGCAGCAGGATCAGCACGGCACTCAGCAGTCCCAGCCAAATGTGTCCTTTGAGCCAGGTTTGCGCGCGGCCGACTCGCCAGGTCGGAACTTTCTTGCGAGCGCCGAGGAGCGCCGCATAGATCATCAAGCCCGTTCCGGCGACGCCGTAGGCGAGACCAGGCCAGCTCCCCCCGCTCGGACCATTCAGCGACCAGCGGGCGTAGGGCACGTACGCAACGCCCGCCACGATCGCCAGACCGACACTCGCGCCGAGCCACTTCTTGTGACTCGCATCAATTAGCACGCAGCACCCTGCCCCCTCTCGCCGCGCTCAGCACTAATATGGTACGAGAGGCCGCGTCAACCTGATTCGCACAACCTGTCGAGGAGGCCGAGCATGATGCGTCGTTCGTGGGAGATTGTAGCGCTAGCCATCGTCCTCGCCGCGCCGAGCGTATGGGCAGCCGACACCAGCAAGTACACCGGCGTCGGTTCGTGCAGTGCAAGCAACTGCCACGGTGCGGCGCAGCCAGCGCAGAAGCAGGGCGACGCCGACAACACGTCCACGACTTGGTCGACCAAGGATCATCACGCGAAGGCGTTCACCAACCTCACCAACGAGCGGCTCAAGTCGGGATTCTCGCCCGGCAAGATGGCCAAGGCCCTGAAGATCGACAGCGCCGACAAGAGTGACAAGTGCCTCACCTGTCACGCTGACAATGCGCCTGCGGCGCAACGTGGCCCGAAGTTCGACGTCGCCGACGGGGTTGGCTGCGAGAGCTGTCACGGCGCCGCCGAGAAGTGGTTGGAGCCGCACGCCAAACCAAAGGAAGCCAACTGGAGCCACGCCAAGTCGATCGACAGCGGCATGTCCGACATGCTCGATTTGGTGAAGCGAGCGGAAAAGTGCGTGTCGTGTCATCTCGCGATCGATCACGCGCTGGTGACCGCAGGACATCCGCAGCCGGTATTCGAACTGGAAGAGTACAGCCTATCGATGCCCAAGCATTGGCCGGCGCCGTACGACAAGGGCCGCGAAGTCGGCTTCTTCGGCCCCCGCGCGTGGGCGACCGGGCAAGCGATCGAGTTGCGCGAAGCGCTCGTTCAGCTCGCGAAGCGGAGCAGCGACGGCGCACCCGCCAATCTCATCGAGAACAGTTGGCGGCAAGCCTGGGCGCACTACGCCGTGCTGAATCGCGTCTCCCCCAATCCCGCGGGACTCGACGGAGCGATCAAAGACAAAGGCAAGGCCGCCAGCGCCGCGAAGGGCGCCGCCAGCCCGCTCGCACAACTCGCGCAGCAGCTCAGCAAGAAAGAATTCGATAAAGACGCGACCAAGTCGCTACTCATCGCGATTGCGGGTGACAGCGAAGGCGTCTCCAGTATCGGCGCGAACGCCGCCGCGCAGACGGCTTTCGCGCTCGATGTTCTCTATCGCGCCTACGCCAGCGCCGATCCGGCGAACAAGAAGGAGATCAACGCCGCAATCGGAAAACTCTTCGACGATGCCGGCGACCCAATGAAGCCGGAGACCTTCAAGAAGGAGCAGTTCACCAAGGATCAGCAAGCGGTGGCGGCGTTGCTCAAGTAGCGCCGGTAGGCACTCACCGGCGTCGTACAAGAAGGCCAGCAGCCGCGCTTCGCCACCTCCGCGCAGCGGTTGAAACCGCGCGCTACAAAAGGCACCAAGCCTGCCTGCGCAGGCCCCTCGCCCCGACACCACCGATGCCTTCGGGCGGGGTCGGGAGTCGCCGGAGGGCGACTTGGCGCTCCTCATAGCGCGCAAATTCATTTGCCGCGTCGGCTGCAGGTCGCGCCCTTCGACCTTCTTGTGCAAAGCCGCGCCTGCCCGTTACAAGCTCTACTCGCTCTCGGGCCGCAACAGACCGTGTCGTGCCTCCACATCCGTGCGTGACGATGTCGACTCGCGCGTCGGTGGACCTGGCGGCGTATCGGTCACCGTGTACAGCTCGCCGTTGCGCAGATACATGCGCTGCATCTCTTCGCGATTGAATGGACGGGCACCGAGGCGATTGAAGACGGCGATCTGGTTGCCGCTCTCGTCGACGGCGCGGTCGCGGTCGGTGCCTTTCGACAACGCCAGCGCGGGGCCGCGCGTGGGATAGTTCGCGATCAGTCGCGGCGATGGTAGCGGGCTGAAGCCGTAGTTGCCCGGCGTGGTCTCTGGTGACGTGAGCTGGAGCACCCGCAATCCGTTGCGGCCGTCGGCGACGTAGGCGAACAGACTCACGTTGGTCATGCCGATCTTCACGTCGCGCGCGTCGTTGATCGCACCGCCGCCGTCGTAACGGGTCGCGATGACGGGATGCTCCGGGCGCTCGACGTCGATGATCACCAGGCCGTCATGTCCCGCAGCAACGTAGGCGTAGGTGCGCCCGACGTAGATGCCGCGCGCGTCAGCGAGCGGAACAACCGCGCCGTCGACGACTCGCGGCGACTCGGGGTGGGTCACGTCGAGCACCTTCATGCCTTCGGCATCGGTCACGAACGCGTAGCGGAACTGCACCGCCAAGGCGCGTGGCTTCATGATCGCCGGCGCGCCGACGGTCGCCACGATCCGCGGCTGTAACGGATCGTCGATGCTCACGACCACGACGCCGCGATCGCACAGAACATACGCATACGTACCGGCGATCGTGACGTTGACGGCGCCGCGCAGGGCATTGTCTGGATTGAAGGTGACCGCGCGTTCAAGGAAGTTGTTGTCGGGATTGCCGTCGAGCAGCGTGGCGGCGTTCACCAGGATCAGCCCCTCCTCGCGATCGGCGACGTAGAGATAGGCGTAGAGTGGATGGATTGGCTGCTCCTGATTGTCGGGATTGCGCGCGCGAGCGGGATCAACCGCCACGGTCGCCGGCGCAGCCACGGCGGTCGCGTACTTCGTGCGCACATACAATCGCTGGCCCAGCGGCGACACGGGTGCGGTGACGATGCGTTCGGAGAATCCTTTGTTGTCGATGTTCGCGACGTCGTACACGCGCAGGCCGCCGGTGCCGTTGGCGGTGTAGAGATACTCGCCACGCAATTGCAAGCTGAGCACTTCGTCGCGCCCCTGCCAGCCGAGCAGATTGAGAACGTCGTTGCCGGGATGCTCGTACGCTTCGGCGAGCACGCGACCCCGGGCTTCGTGATCGCGATAGTGCGCCGGATACGCGAGGCGATGCAGATCGCTGCCGATGACCGCTTGCGGTTCGTCACGCTCGCTCACCACCACCGCATCGAGCCCCTCTTTGCCTTGCGCGACGTAGACGTAGCGGCCCAGGAAGTTGACGAAATTACTGCCCTGCAGCAGCAACTGCGCCATGATCGCGTTGTTGTCGCCCGCGGCCGAGACGTGGCAGTCGGTACACGTCTTCGTTTCGGTGGCGCGCACCGTGTGTGGAACGTGCGGGCTGAACGCGTGGCCGCTGAATCCCTCGGCCGAGACGGTCTGCTGCTGCGAGTAGACCCACTCGCGATTCTGGTTCTGTGAACCGACCAACACCGCGCACGCGGAGCGCACGGGCGCGACCCGATGCCCGGTGGCAGCACCGTCGATGCCGAGCATGTAGACGTCGTCGCGAATCGTTTGGAAGTCGTACGACGTCCAATTGCGCGTAGTCTCGCCCTCGTTGTGCAACATCTCGCGGCGTTGGTTCGCGCGCATCGGCAGATGGCATCCGAAGCAGCTCGCCATCCACGACGAGTGGCACGTGAAACAAGCGATCTGCCTGTCCGCGTGCGCCAACTCGGCGTCGGCTACCGGTGCGCCCCAAGTGACGCCGTCTCGCCGCATCGTCTTCGCCACGCGCGACCGTTCGCTCTGTTGCGGATGCGCGGCCGCCCATGCGGAAGTTGGATCGATGGTGTCGCGCACTTGCACGACTTCCCACTCGACGCCTTCGCTGACCATCGAGCGCTGGATGAGCGAGTCACCGCGCCACTGGAAGCGGCGCTGGCCAAAGGGTGTCTTCAACGCGCTCAGATCGCGCCCGCCGCTCTGCGCCGCTGGGCCGGAGGTCGTCAGCGCCGCGCGCTCGCGAATCGTCCCGTGGCAATCGATGCAGGTTATCTCAACCGCCGCGCGTGTTTCGCCGTAGAGCGCACCGTTGCCGTGCACGTCGCCGTCGAAGTGGCAGTCGATGCAGTGCATACCCTTTTCGAGATGAATGTCTTGCAGGTGAACCGCTTTGCGGAAGCGATCGGGATCATCGGCAGCGACCGCGTTGCCGCCGGCATCGAGCAAGGTGCCGTGTCGATCTTTCTTGAAGACCTTCCGGAACACCCAGCCGTGGCCGTTGAAGTCACCGAACTGCGTGCGCTGCAATTGCGGATTGAGGGCGGCGACATCATCGAGGAAGTCCGGATCGCCCCACCGACCGCGCAGGTTCGCCGCCTCAGGATTCGCTTGCAGGCGCTGCGACTCTTCTCTCGAACTCAACGCGGGAGGCTCGGGCGGATACATCAGCTTGCCATCGGTCTCGTTGTCCCACCACGTGTAGCCGAGGTACGTGTTCGTCACCGTCGTGCCGGGATGCACGTGGCACACGATGCACTGACTCGTGGGAATCGATCGCGTCAGCACGTGTCGAATGGGATGGCCGGACTCGTTCTTCGCAATCGTCGGATCGCTGGTCGCCGAGTGACCTGCATGGCCGAACTGCGCGTACGCTGCCGAATGCGTCGGATCGCGATCGTTGGCGTAGACCACGTGACAGGCGGTGCAGCCGCTCGAACGGTAGTCGCCGGGGTGATCGTTGGTGCCGAGGAACGACGACATCGGATCGAGCAAGCGCGTCTTCTGCAAATTGAGAAAGACCGGATCGGTGCGGTTGAGCGTGCCGTAGCCGCGCGCGCTGAGGCGTCGCTCAGGCGCACCCGGCGGCTCGTCGGTGGTCGGGTTGCCCACTTCGAGCGGTCGGCGTCCACCGCGCTCGAAGACACGCAGGATGTTTCCCGGCTGACTGATCTCGAAGCGCGGTAGCGGACTGAGGAACGGCAGCGCGCCCTTGCCTTCGCTCGACTGCAACCGTTGCGGCTCGCCGTTCGGTGAGTAGCTCTCGCCGAAGCGATACGATTTGAGCGGGAAGGCGCCGTTGTTGTACAGCGCCGCGCCCCACAACATCGCACCGTGCGTCATCATGCTGCTGCCGGCGCGCGCCACCTCGTCGGGATGGCAGCCCTTCACCCCGCAGGTCTGCGGCGCCGCGCGCAGATCGCCGGGATTGACGAACCGTACGAACTCGGGCCGCTCTTGATTCAACAACGCGTATGAACGCTGCGGATTCGCCGCCGACGGCCAGCGCTCGGGAAAGCGCGGGGCCACGTGCGCCGCACCCTTGGCTTGATCGTACTCCGCCGAGCCGACGGCCGCGCCCTGCGAAAGTTGAATGGCAGAGTCCCCGCCGTGGCAATCGACGCAGCCCAGCACGACGGTCCGCGCCGTGTGCATCGTGCGCGCATCGGAGTCGGTGTGGCAGGAGATGCATCCCACACTCTTGCGATCGGCCTCGGCTTGCGACTGCTTTGAAAGTCGTGATTCGTATTCGTGGCTCGTGTTCGTGTCGGAACTCGGAATCGGTTCGGCAACCGCTGGTTCCTCTTCCGTCGGGCGTTCCAACGCCACGACGGGAGCGCTCCACACCAGCAGCGCGAACGCCAATCCAACCCACGAGCACGAGCCACGAACACGAGCCACGATCCCCCCTCAATAGGTCAGCGTCAGCGCGCCGAAGACGGAGTACAGCGCCTGCGCAGTGTAGATTTGATTGAGACCGTTGCCGGGCAGCAACGCGGCGGCGCCGGCGGTAAAGATGACGTTGTCGGTCAACAACGGCCGGTATTGGATGCCGACGTTCGGGTCCCAGCCGATCTGGTGGCCGATGGTGCTCTGAAACAAGATGAGCTGCAGCGGCTGCGTGTGTTCGAACTGCAGATAGTTGAGATTCATTTCCGCGCGCAGCTTGGGCGTGAGCCGCGCCTCGACGCCGAGGTTGTAGAGAAACACTCCTGGGTTGACGAAGTTCGCCTGGCCTTCAATCTCGCTCGTGCGCAAGCTGGGGAACGGACTGAGCCGGTTGACTAGTTGCACGCCGGTGCCGGTGAGTGGGATCGACTGACGATCCCAGAAACTGAACCCGCCACCGGCGAAGGTGGGATTGGTCATCACCGCGTCGAACCCGCGCGCGGTGCCGTCTCGCGGATCACCGTCGCCCGACGCCCACAGGAACGATCCCTTGAAGCGCAGCCAATCGCGATCGACCGACAACTCCAACGCGGCCATCTGCGCATTGAGATCGACGCCGCGGCCGGCGAGCGGATTGCGATCATCGCGGCCGACGACTTGGTAGAACGCGTGGGTAACATTGAGCCAACCGATATGTCCGTCGCCAAGCCAACCGAGGTACACCGCGTTGATCTCGTGCGGCTGGAAGATGCCGATCGGCGCCGGGCGCGCGAGGAAGCCGTTGGTGTCCAAATGGAAGCTCGCCTCGTCGTGATCCCACAACGCGCTCAGTTCGCTGGTGTAGCCGTCCCAGAAGCAGTCTTGGCGAAACGCGTTCGCCACCACGATCTGTTGATCGCGACGATTGAAGATCGTGTTGAGGCCGCTGTTGGTGTCCTTCTCGAGATTGTAGAAGTAGGCGAGGTTCCACTGATCGCGATTCGATTCGAGGTTGCCGAACAAGCGGACGCCGGGCTCGCTGTCGGAGAAGATGAAGCCGCGAAAGTCGCTGGTGAAGCCTTGGATGCCGGCGCGCAGCGAGACGAAATCGTAGTCGGGGCTGACGTCGGCGAGGTGCAGATCTCCGAACAGTTCCTGGAAGCCGACGTGCGTATCAGTGCGCGTGGTGCCGTCGCGCACGTCGATATTGACCAGCCCGTTCTCCGCCGCGTCGAGGTAGTTGACATTGAACACGGGGGTCACCCGCAACTCCCAATCGCGCGGCTTGAAGCCGGCGTCGCCGTGGAAGACTTCGATCGAGACCGGGAAGTTCTGATCGATGAACAGTTGATCGCCGCGACCGAAGAACGTGTAGCTGCCTGGACTAGAGGAGCTGACGTTGCTCGGCACCGGCACGCGCCGCCCTTCGATGAGGGTGTCGCTGATCAGGCTCAGCGACATGAACGTATGCTGTCCGACGACCGGATAGTCGCCCTTGAGCAGGTTCTGATTGTAGGGGTCCCACCAGTGTCCGCGGGTGTACGGATACTCGCCGGCCTGGCCGGGATAGCGCTGATAGTCGGGAGAGCCGATGCGCCAGCGGTCTTGGATGGGCACGGCGGGCTCTGCAGGAATCTCGCGCGGCGCACGGCCGGCGAAGCCCGCGGGCGGTTCGAGCGGGATCAGCGCGGGCGTTGGCTGCGACACCGCGCGTTCTGCCCGCGGCGTCGGCGACGCCTCCGGTTCGTTCTCGTCAACCTCGGGGCGCCGCAGACCTTGCGCGAACGCGGAGGATGAGAACACGAGCGACATCGCGATCAACAATATCGCGACCGTCAATGCTCTCCTCCAAGCTCCCTCTCGCGCCAACTTGCCTCCCCCTGAGTCGCCAGCGCCGTCCAACCGCAACGGTTTGCCGGCTGATACCACATTCCGCTATGAGCATCCTAATTCTCGAACGAGGGACACGGTGAGCGCGCGCGGCACAGCAGTCCGTTGGCTGACATTGATCTCCGGTGCCGCGCTGTGGCTCGGCTGCGGCGGCGGTGGTAGTTCGCAACCCGCCGGCGGCAGCGCCAGCACCGCCGTGCTAACCGCCGACGACGTGCGCGCGATCGTTGAACGCGCGGCGCGCTCGCTCGATGTCACGACCATGGCAATTGCGGTAACCGATCGATCCGGCAGCGTGCTGGGGATCTTCCGGAAGCCCGATGCGCCGACAACGAGCATCGGCAATTTCAGCCGCCCTGTCGATACCAACAACCTCGCCGTGTCGTTAGCGCGCACCGGCGCATTTTTCAGCAACAACCAAGCGCCGCTGTCATCCCGCACCGTACGCTTCATCAGCGGGATCCATTTTCCACCGGGAATTCCAAACACACCGAATGCCGCCTTGTACGGAATCGAAGGCACCAACCGCGGTTGCAACATGCAGGTCGACTTTCTGCCCGGCCAAGCCGTGCCCCCATCCACCTCCCTCGACGGTTCTACTGGACTCGGCATCATCACCGGTAAGGCCAACCTATCTGACTCCGTCAGCACTGCGGTGAGTCCTGGCGGTGTGCCGATCTTCAAGGATGGACAAGTCGTTGGTGGCGTCGGCGTGGCTGGGGTCGATGCGGCGCTCGCCGAGTTCGCCGCCTTTCAGGGGAGCCTAGCGGGTCCGGCGTTTGGACCGCACCCTGCCAGTCCCGGCGTGATCTTCATCGACGGCGTCGCGCTGCCGTTCGTACAGCAAGCGACGCAACCAGCCGGTACTCACCAGGGGGGCAGCGACGGTACGTGGATCGTCGATCCCACTGCTGGCGGGACGGTACCTGATGGCTGGCTCGCCGGACCAACCGGAAGCGCGGAACTGAGCGCCGACCAAGTGCGGACCATCGTCGAGCAGGGGATCAACACCGCGAACAACACGCGTGCGGCAATTCGCTTGCCGATCGGCAGCACCGCGAGGATGGTGCTCGCAGTGGGCGACCTCGACGGCAACATCCTCGGCCTCTACCGTATGAGCGACAGCACGGTGTTCAGCATCGATGTCGCCGTCGCCAAGGCGCGCAATGTCGTCTACTTCAGCGGACCAACGCGCGGCGTCGATGAACTGCCCGGCGTCCCAATCGGCACGGCCGTAACCAATCGCACAATCAATTTTGGAAGCCAGCCGCTCTACCCACCCGGCATCGACCAGCAAGCGCCGCCCGAGGAAGGTCCATTCTTTTCGCTCTATCAGTTCGACGTCAATCATCCGTGCACGCAAGGCCAGCAGCCACCGAATCCGAATCAAGACGGCATCGTCTTCTTCGCCGGCAGCGTGCCGCTCTATCGCAACGGCCAACTGATCGGCGGACTCGGCATCAGCGGCGATGGCGTCGAGCAAGACGACGTGGTGGCTGCCGGCGGCGCGCGCGGCTTCGAGGCGCCGGCGGCGTTGCGCGCCGATCAAGTTTTCGTTCGCGGCGTGCGACTGCCGTATCTGAAGTTCAACCGCAACCCGGAGGTGCCGTAACGTGACGGAGCCAGCGCTGGAGCCGTGCTGCGAAGCGACGCGCGCGGAGATGTTGCACCACATCCGCGAGTTCTACACCTCGTTCCCGGTCATTCGCGACGTGCCCTGTCGGGTGTGTCGTCAGATCATTCAACTGCGCGTCTACGAGACGCCGCCGATCGAAACGGTGGCGCCAACCGCGGCGGCGGGGGGGCTGCCGTCGGCCGCGGAGCTGCTCAGCGTCGATGACCTGCTGCAGTACGACATCTTCGCCGACATCCCGCGCGACGTGATCGCGAAGCATTTGGAGCGCTACGAAGCGCAGCCACCGGTCTGGCGCCGCCGCTTTGCTGCCGGCGACATCATCTGCCGCGAGGGTGACTACGGTTCGACGGCGTTCTACATCGTCAACGGCACGGCCGAGGTGTACCTCGAAGCGCGCATGGCACACGCGAAGAGCGACAAGCGCGAGGGTCGCGGCCGCGGCATCTTCGGGCTCGTGCGCACCTTCACCACCGGCTTGGTTGCGGCCAGTGCCGATCAGCGCGTCGAGGAGCGTGTGCGCCGATCGATTGCGGTCGGCGCCGCGATTCATCTCGACTACGACCATCCGGTGGCCGAACTGGGCGCCGGCGAATTGTTCGGTGAGATGACCTGCCTGTCGTACTACCCGCGATCGGCGACGGTGCGGGCCACCACTGATTGTGAAGTCCTCGAGTTGCTGCGTTCGGTATTGCAGGACCTGCTGCAGAAGCGCTCGAAGATTTTCAAGCAACGCCTCGACACGACCTACCGCACGCGCGCGCTCGACACCCATCTGCGCAGCGTGCCGGTGTTCGCCGATCTGACCGCCGACTTCATCGACCACCTGCGCGCCCACGTCGAGCTGCGCACCTGCGAGCCCGGCGACGTGATCTGCCAGCAAGGCGATGTGGCCGACAGTCTCTACTTGATCCGGCTCGGCTTCGTGAAAGTCTCGCAGCACTTCCCCGGTGGCGAGTTGGTGCTCGGCTACCTCGGACACGGCGAGTACTTCGGCGAGATGGGGCTGCTCGTCGGCGGTACCCGCAACGCGACGTGCGTCGCGCTCGATCACGTCGAGCTGGTGCAGATCAACAAAGCCGATTTCGATTTGATGGTCGGCCGTTTTCCCGAGATCAAAGCGAAACTCGAAGCCGAGGCCGCCGCCAGGGTACAGGCGGGGCACCTATTGGAGGAGCGCGCGCCGACGGTACCGCTGGGCGACTTCCTCGCGCAGGGCTTGATGGACGCGCAGAACGTGCTGCTGCTCGATCTCGACAAGTGTACGCGCTGCGACGAGTGCGTGCGCGCGTGCGCGGCGGCACACGACGGCGTGACCCGGTTAGTGCGCGAGGGGCTGCGTTACGACAAATTCCTGGTCGCCACGTCGTGTCGACAGTGTGCTGATCCGCTATGCATGATCGGCTGCCCGGTGGGGTCGATCCGCCGGCGCAACAGTTTGGAAGTGATCATCGAAGACTGGTGCATCGGGTGCGGCAAGTGCGCCAATCAGTGTCCGTACGGAAACATCAACATGCACGAGTTCCCCGCGCTGCGCGACGATCCCCAGCGCGCGGGCCACAAGATGTTGGTCCACGAAGACGATCCGGAACACCCGGGACAGCAGCGCGTCGTCCTGGATAAGAAGGCGCTCACCTGCGACCTCTGCCTCGGCCTTGACGAACCGAGTTGCGTCTACGCGTGTCCGCACGATGCCGCGCTCCGCGTCGAACCGAAACACTTCTTCGGCGCGCAGATGTCTCGCGCGTAGGTGCGGATGCCGGGCCTCAGCGCGGCGCCAGGTGCAACTCGAGGCCTTCAGATGCCGCCCGGGTGCGCGGAAAGATCGTGCGCGCCAGTTTCTCCAGGCGACGCACCTCGGCGTCGTCGTGTTCGGGATCGTGGTGGTAGAGGATCAGCTCACCGACCTTGGCGGCGCGCGCGGCTTCGGCCGCCATGCGCACCGTACTGTGACCCCAGCCCGCCTTGTTGCTCGGCGTGCCGTGGTACTCGGCGTCGGTGTATTGCGCGTCGTGAATCAATACGTCGGCGCCGCGAGCGAAGGCCACGACGTCGTCGTGACCGCCCAGCGGGGCCTCGACATCGGTGGCGTAGACCACTGAACGCCCACCGCAGGTCACGCGGTAGAGCGTCACTCCGACCTTCGGATGCGCGTTGCTGTAGCGGGCGGTGATCACCGTGGCCGGCGAACCGTTCAATCGAATGCGTTCCTGCTTGTCGAGATTGTTGATCGCGAGATTAGCGGGGAGCTGCGACAGCGACACCGGAAATAGGCGCGGTGTCATGGTGCGCGCCAGTAAGCGTTGCAACGCCTGAGCACCCCCGCCGGCACCATAGATGTGGCAGGTCCAACGCGGGTTGTAGGCCGGCGCGAAATAGCGCAAGCCTTCGATGTGATCGTGGTGGAGATGGCTCAGGAAGACGTACACCGTCGGATCACCGTTCCGGTGCATCAGTTCGCGCCCCAAGCCGATGATGCCGGTGCCGGCATCGAATGCGAGCGTGTGCTTCGCACTCGTGACCTCGACGCACGATGAGTTTCCGCCGATGCGCGCCGTCGCCGGTCCCGGGGTCGGATAGCTGCCGCGCACGCCCCAAAACCGCACCCGCAGCGCCGGCGTCCCCTTCACTTCGTCTCCATTACTGTGACGCCATCCCAGTCGAGCGGTGGCGGTGCATCCAACATCCCGCGCACCCGCCCGAGGTACAAGCGCGCGGGGCCATCGTTGGGGTTCTCCTCCAATATCGCACCGAAGGTAGTGATCGCTTCGTCCCATTGACGCGTGCGGTAGGCCTGCAGGCCGGACTCGAAGCGCGTCACCAGCGACGCCCAACGTGGTCGCTCGTCGCCCGGACCCAGCACCTCGAAGATGCGCACGCCTTGATACTTGCCCTTCACGCGAACCAGATCGAGCTCGCGGAAAACGAAGTCGGGACTCTCGGTCACTGTCGACTCGCTGGCGATGATGTGGCTGCCGTAGAGTTTGTTGAGGCCCTCGAGGCGAGCGCCAAGGTTCACGTTGTCGCCCACCAGCGTGTAGCTCAGGCGCCGCGCCGAGCCCATGTTGCCGACCACCATCGGGCCGCTGTTGAGCCCGATGCCGATGTCGAGCGACGGCCAGCCGCGCTGATGGAACTCCTCGTTCAACTGCGCCAGGCGAGCCATCATCCCCAGCGCGCCGCGACACGCACGCGCCGCGTGATCGGCTTGCGGCAGCGGCGCCCCCCAGAAGGCCATGATCTCATCGCCCACGTATTTGTCCAGCGTTCCGTCACAGGCAAAAATAACATCCGTCATGCCACCAAGGAAGTCGTTAAGCAACGCCACCAGCGTGTGCGGGTCGCCCTGGAATTTCTCGGAAATCGTGGTGAAGCCGCGGATGTCCGAGAACAGCACGGTGAGTTCGCGGGTGTCGCCGCCGAGCGCCAACATTTCCGGCCGCTCGCTGACGACGCGCGCGACCGCCGGGGTGAGATACAATTCGAACGCGTTGCGGATCTTGCGCTTGTTGCGCTCCTCGACGATGTAGTGCTGGAGGCTGATGCTACCGTGGCACAAGCCGATCGCCAGCAACGGGTACACTAGACTGAGCGGCATCCCGTAGTGCACGAATAGCCATTGACTGCCCGCCAGATACGCCACGATCAGCGTCGCGGCGGTGGCCGCGCCCAACACACCGCGTGCGTGCTGCAACACCAGTCCAAGAATCAGCACGAGCAATGCAATCACCGCGATCTCCACCAGCACGATCCACTTCGGCTGCTGAATGAAGTCCTGGCGGAGAATGTTGTCGAGCACGTTGGCGTGAATTTCGACTCCCGGAAATACTCCGTCGAACGGGGTCGCGCGGACGTCGGCGACCGCAGTCGCGGTCACGCCGACGAGCACCAGCTTGTCCTTCAACACATCGGGAGGTACTCGTCCGGCGAGCACATCGGCGGCTGAGACGTGACGGAAGGTTTTGCCCGGACCGCGATAGTTGATGAGCAACTGCCCATCTTCCGCCACCGGAATCGACACCGCTCCGAGATCAATCGCCTCGACGCCGAAGTCCGCAAATCGAATCGACAGCGATTCTTGCGGCCGCACCACACGCAGCATCGCCAGCGAGAGCGGAACGACCATGTCGTCGCCCAAACGCAACACCAGGGGTACCCGTCGGTAGTAGCCGTCGAGATCGTCGGGAATGAAGTTGAAGTAACCCCGCTCGCGCGCCGCGGATTGAATCTCGGGTATATTCATCGTCGCGGTCTTGGCCTGGTGCACGCGCGCCTCACCGCGTCCCTGCTTGCTTCCATGGACGAGGTTGTAGCCCGATACCTGATCCCCCGCCGCCGCACCGGGCCGGTTGAAGTCGAGAAAGTAGCCGACAACCGACCGCGCGGACTTCGCGATGGCCTCCGCGAACGCAGCATCATCGCTCGATCCTTTCCGCAACACTGCCCGAATCGCGTCCAGCGCCTTCGCGTCCACGCCGTCGACGTGCGCCGGCAGCTGTGCGCTCGCGACGTTCGCGGTCCGCTCGGATTGCACGATATCGAAGCCGATGACCGCGGCTCCAGTGTCGGCGATCCGCTCGACCAGCTGTGCCTGTATCGACCGCGGCCAGGGCCATCGTCCGATCGCTTCGAGACTGGCATCATCCACCGCCACGATGACGATGTCGGGCGAGCCGGGCTGGATGCCGCGCTGGATCAACCGGTAGTCGACGGCGCGTACGTCCACTAACTCCAAGTACCGGCAACTGCTGATGCGCAGCGCGGTCACTAGAACGCCGAGCAGCAACGCGATTCGCAGGGGGGTGAGTCGTTCCCAGTTCATCGGGAGCGGATCGTAGCCAAGCGCGCCGCCAGCGTCCACCTCAACCGCATCGCGCAAAAAAAGAGCCGGACGATTGCTCGCCCGGCTCTTCGTCTACGAAGACTCTAATCGATTACGGACAGGGATTCTCAGGCGTGCACTCAATGCCCGAGAGCTGCACAACGTCTTGGCGGGCACGACTGCCCTGGTAGTCGACGTTGAAGGCCGCCGAATGGTCATCGTCATGCACTTCTTCGGCAATCGCCAACAGCCCATCACCACGGGTGCGGTCGGTGCCGTCGACCGCGCGGATGCGGGTCTGCCCCGTCAGCGTGCCGGCCACCGCCACGTTGAAGATCGAGCGATCGTCGCCGGTGGAACCTTCCTGCGAGTCGATGTCCGACAGCGGGATGCTCAGGTAACAGGTCACCTTCTTGCTCGTCGAGAAGCGCTGTTCGAACTCGTTGTACACCAGGAACTGCACGGTCGTAGAGGCAGACCCGGTATTCTGTAGCCCGAAGTTCTCCGAGCACGGCACCAATGTCAGCGTGGTGCGCACGTTGTCGCCACGCACCGGCTCATCGGCGTCGTCAAAGAAATGATTCAGGATCAGCACCCCAGGGCAGGCCGCATACTCTGGGCCAGGACAAGCCGCGTTGCTGCCGGCACCGAGACAGAGCGTGTCGTTACCGTCGTTGGAATCCTGCACCGCCTGGATGCCGATGGCATTGTACGACTCGGCGTCATCGGAACCCGTATTATCAATCGTCGCCTGACCCTCGAGATCGCCGTGAAAGTTGTTGTCCGAGTCGGTACCCTGCGACGGCTGCTCGCTCACCAAATCGACCTGCACGCACTTCAACTCGCCCTTGAACGGAACTTCGGGCGCGGGTGGAATCCGGCTGTTGAAGTTGAACGCCGCCTGCCCGCGCAGGTTCGCCGGCAGATTGGGATCGTTGTCGATCGGACCGACCTTCTCCAAGCCGTCCAACGGGAAGTTGGACATGCCCTCACTGAGCAGCCACACAATCGGCTGATGAGCGGTGAGGTGGAAACGGAAGTCGGTCTCGGTCCACCCTGGAATGCAGCGGCCGCCGACTACAGCGGTCTCGAAGTTGCAGTCGTCGTTGGTGTCGCAGACGAGCGGCGCTGTGAAGCCGCCTCCCGTCGCTCCCGCATTGGAACAATGCGAGTTCGCATTCACCAGAAAGCACCGCGCCGCAATCTGATGCGGCGACGAGTTGCTGATCTGGATCTCGGTATCGATATTGTCGCCGTTGGCATTGTTCACAATCAGCTTGGGGAACACCAGCAGCGCGGCTGCCTTGTCTGACCCGACTACCGCGTCTTGCGCCACCGCGCCGCTCGCCACCAGCAGCACCCCTGCGAGGAGGGTGACCACCCCCGCGAGAAAAGGATTCCGCTTCACCGTACGCATTGCCCCTCTCCTTTCAGCCGTCAGGGAGAACCCAGCCATTGCCTTTTCTCCGCTCCGCGACGCCATGCCTTAGAACTGCTCCGGGAGCACGATCTGATCGAAGGCCCCACCATCGGTCCCGGTGAACCGGTCGCCTTCGGTGTGAATGTTCACCGCGGCGCGCGCCTCGTCATCACGGGTCGTCTCCGCAACCCCAACCACGGCGCCATTGAAGGTGCCGTCGGTGGGATCGGCCGGCGTGATCCGC